>NZ_JBIWNX010000005.1:198272-352217 GCF_044767415.1 Nocardioides sp. NPDC101246 | reverse complement strand
CCGTCCCGCCCCCCCCCCCCCCCCGCCGCGTTTGTTGCTCATGGGGGGGGGCGGGCGGGGGGGGGGGCCCCCCCACCCCCCCCCCCCCCCCCCCACAACTACATTCTCGGCACGCCATACCTCATGATTCGGCGCGAGGTCTGTAGTCTGCGAACAGACGTTCGATGGAGGTGTCTGCGTGAGGGTGCTTGGGATCGACCCCGGCCTGACCCGGTGCGGGATGGGCGTGGTCGACGGATCGCTCGGCCGGCCGCTGTCGATGGTGGACGTCGGCGTGATCCGTACGTCCTCCGACCTTCCCGTCTGGGAGCGGCTGGTGAGCATCGAGAAGGGGATCGACGCCTGGATCGAGGAGCATCGGCCCGACGCGGTCGCGATCGAGCGGATCTTCGCGCGCTCGAACGTCTCCACGATCATGGGTACGGCTCAGGCCAGCGGCCTCGCCATGGTCTGCGCCGCCCGGCGCGGTCTGCCGGTCGCCCTGCACACGCCCTCGGAAGTCAAGGCGGCCGTCTCCGGCAACGGCCGGGCCGACAAGGCTCAGGTGACCGCGATGGTGACCCGCATCCTGCGGCTCCCGACGCCGCCGAAGCCCGCCGACGCCGCCGACGCGCTCGCGCTGGCCATCACCCACCAGTGGCGCGGAGGCGCCCAGAACCGCATCGAGGCCGCGCTCGCGGCTGCTGGAAGGCACCCAATGAAAGGGCACCAGAAGTGATCGCGTCCGTGCGCGGCAAGGTCGCCGCCGTCAGTCTCTCCACCGCCATCGTCGAGGTCGGCGGCGTCGGGATCGAGCTGCTCTGCACGCCCAACACGCTGGCCACGCTGCGCACCGGCGAGGAGGCCCACCTGCCGACCAGCCTGGTCGTGCGCGAGGACTCGCTGACCCTGTTCGGATTCACCGATACCGACGAGCGCACCCTCTTCGAGCTGCTCCAGACCGCCTCCGGCGTCGGCCCGAAGCTCGCCCAGGCCATGCTCGCGGTCCTCTCGCCCGACGGCATCCGTCTGGCCATCGCGGGCGAGGAGGCCAAGACCCTCACCAAGGTCCCCGGCATCGGCCAGAAGGGCGCCCAGCGGATCATCCTGGAGCTCAAGGACAGGATCGGCGCACCCACCGGCACCGCCTCCGCCCCAGCGCCCACCGCCGCTGCGGCCCCGTGGCGCGACCAGGTCACCGAGGCCCTCGTCGGCCTGGGCTACAACGCCCGCGACGCCGACAAGGCGGTCACCGCCATCGAGCCCGAGGCCGGCGACCAGGCCAACATCTCGCTGCTGCTCCGGGCGGCTCTACGCACCCTGTCGAAGGCATAAGAAACCATGCACGAGGACGACCTGGACCGGGCCGAGGAGGACTACTTCTCCTCGCTCACCATCGCCGAGGCCGACGGTGACGATCGGGCCGTCGAGGCGGCGCTGCGCCCCAAGACCCTCGACGAGCTGATCGGCCAGCAACGCGTCCGCGAGCAGCTCGGCCTCGTCCTGGAGGCGGCACGGCAGCGTGAGCGGGCCCCCGACCACGTACTCCTGTCCGGGCCGCCGGGGCTCGGCAAGACCACCCTCGCGATGATCATCGCCGCCGAGATGTCGGCGCCCCTGCGGATCACGTCGGGCCCGGCGATCACCCACGCCGGCGACCTGGCCGCGATCCTGAGCGGGCTCAACGAGGGCGAGGTGCTCTTCGTCGACGAGATCCACCGGATGAGCCGACCCGCCGAGGAGATGCTCTACCTGGCGATGGAGGACTTCCGGGTCGACGTGGTCATCGGCAAGGGCCCGGGCGCGACCGCGATCCCGATCGACCTGCCGCCGTTCACGCTGGTCGGCGCGACCACGCGGGCCGGCCTTCTCCCGGGCCCGCTCCGGGACAGGTTCGGCTTCACCGGACACCTCGAGCTCTACGACCCGGCCGACCTCGAGCTGATCGTGCGCCGTTCCGCGGGCCTGCTCGACGTCACCCTCAAGGACGACGGAGCCGCCGAGATCGCCGGCCGCTCCCGAGGCACGCCGCGGATCGCCAACCGACTGCTGCGCCGCGTACGCGACTATGCCCAGGTCAAGGCCGACGGCACGGTCACGCAGCAGATCGCCGAGAAGGCGCTCGATCTCTACGAGGTCGACCCGCTCGGCCTGGACCGCCTCGACCTGGCCGTCCTCGACGCCCTATGCCGCAGGTTCGGCGGTGGCCCGGTGGGCATCTCCACCCTCGCCGTGGCGGTGGGGGAGGAGCGCGAGACGGTCGAGGAGGTGGCCGAGCCGTTCCTGGTGCGCACCGGCTTCCTGGCACGTACGCCGCGGGGCCGGGTCGCGACCCCGGCCGCCTGGGAGCATCTCGGGCTGCCGGTTCCGGCCAACGCCGAGGCTGCGGCCTGGTCCAGGGACACGCTCTGGGATGAGGCCTGATTCACAGTCGCAACCAGGTGCCTGGTTAGACTTGCACGTCGCCGTGCGCCTGCCGGCGACCACTCAGACTGTCGGAGCCGAACCCCCGTGGAATTCCTTCCTTTTATCGTCATCATCGTCCTGTTCTACTTCTTGTTGATCAGGCCGCAGCAGAAGCGTGCGAAGCAGGCGCGTGAGCTCCAGCTCAACCTCCAGCCGGGTGACCGGGTGATGCTGACCGCCGGGCTCTTCGGCACGGTGACGGAGGTCGAGGAGACCACGACGAACATCAAGGTCGAGATCTCCGACGGCGTCGTCATCCAGGTCGTGCGCCAGGCCGTGGCCCAGAAGGTCACCGAGGCGCCCGCGGAGGAGTCCGACGAAGAGTCCATCGAGGAGTCCGGCGAGGAGCGCGAGGTCGAGGCTGCGGCCGAGGAGACCTCCGCCGACGCCGAGAACGTCATCGTGGACCTCGACAAGAAGGACTGACCAACACATGGCACGCAAGAAAGCGCGCCCCGGCCGGACACTCGCACTGCTCTTCTTGGCCATTGCGATCATGTTCGGCGGCATCGCGTTCGCCGGCACCTGGAAGCCCGAGCTGGGCCTCGACCTGCGCGGCGGCACCGAGATCTCGATGACCGCGGAGAACTCCGAGGGCGGATCGGTCCCGAGGGAGAGCCTCGACGAGGCCAAGTCGATCATCGACCAGCGAGTCAACGGCTCCGGCATCACCGGCGGCCGAGTGACCACCGAGGGCAACGACGTCATCAAGGTCTCCATCCCCGGCACCGGCAAGGTGCAGCAGGAGACCGCAGAGCGCGTACGTCAGACCGCGAAGCTCCGCTTCCGCCTGGTCGCCTGCAGCCCGCAGAAGCCCTGTGGCGCCGCGGACTCGAGCGGCTCGATGGTCGAGGACCCCTCGACGAGCACCGTGCCGGGCACCTCCCCGCGCGCGGCGTTCGGCAGCGAGACCGCCAGCGCATCCGAGACCGCGAGCGCTTCGGAGAAGGCCTCGGAGAAGGCGTCCGAGAGCGCCGACCCGAGCGCCAGCCCGTCGGCCTCGGCGGGTGCCGATGCCGAGAAGCGGAGCAAGAACTCGGTCGTCCCGGTCGACGAAGCGGTCGAGTTCATGCGCAACGTCCCGCAGGAGTGGGCGACTGCCTACAACTCCTTCACCTGCCCCGCCCCGGGCGCCGAACCGGCCGAGGACATCGCCGGTGAGCCGCTGCTGACCTGCGACGAGGACGGCGTCCCCTACCTGCTGACTCCGGCAGTGATCGAGGGCACCGAGATCAGCGAGGCCTCCTACGGCATCCCGCAGCAGCAGGCCAACTACGTGGTGACCCTGGACTTCAAGTCCGACGGCAACAAGGTCTTCGCCGACACCACCGGCGCCATCGCCGGCACCGGCGAGCAGTTCGCGATCGTCCTGGACACCCAGGTGATCTCGGCCCCGACCGCTGACTCCCGGATCAGCGGAGGCGCCCAGATCAGCGGCGACTTCACTCAGGAGTCCGCCGCCGCGCTGGCCAACAACCTGAAGTACGGCTCGCTGCCGCTCGACTTCCCCGAGGACGGCATCCAGACCCGGGTGATCGGCCCGACCCTGGCCGGCAACCAGCTCACCGCCGGACTCTGGGCCGGCCTGATCGGTCTGATCCTGGTGGTGATCTTCTCGATCCTCTACTACCGCGCGATGAGCATCGTGGTGATCGGCTCGCTGCTCGTGGCGGGTGCTCTGACGTACGGGATGATCCTGCTGCTCAGCGAGACCGCCGGCGTCACCCTGGACCTTCCGGGCGTGGCCGGTCTGATCGTCGGTATCGGTATCACCGCCGACTCCTTCATCATCCTCTACGAGAGGATGCGTGACGACATGCGTGATGGTCGCTCGATGCGGGTGGCCGTCGACACCGCCTGGGTCCGGGCCCGCAACACGTGTCTGGCCTCCGACGGCGTCTCGTTCCTGGCCGCGTTCGTGCTCTACGTCTTCGCGACCAACGAGGTCAAGGGCTTCGCGTTCATGCTCGGCCTGACCACGATCATCGACGTGCTGGTGTTCTTCTGGTTCACCCACCCGATGACCAAGCTGATGGCCGGTTGGGGCTTCTTCAACAAGGGCCACGTGCTCTCCGGCATGGACAAGCGCGCTATCGGCACCGTCGACGCCCCCACGGGCACCACTCTGGTCGGAGGCAAGGCCTGATGAGCAAGTTCTCCTTCTCCCGGCTCGGCAAGGAGCTCTACACCGGCGAGAAGTCCTTCGACTTCGTCGGTCGCCGGATGCTCTGGTACGCCGTGTCCGCGGTCGTGCTCGTGGCTGTCGTCCTCGGTGTCTGGCTCCAGGGCATCAACCTCGGCATCGACTTCACCGGCGGCACGCGCTACACCGTGACCGTCGCGCAGGCCGACCAGGAGCTCGCCGACGATCTGCGTACGGCGGTCGGTGACACGGCGGTCGAGGCCGCCGACGGCGCCACCGTGCGTACGGCCGGTGGCAAGTCGATCGTCATCGAGACCAAGGCGATCGCCAACAACTCCGAGGCCGACGACTCGATCATGGCGGCGATCACCAAGACCGCCGACGTGGCCGAGGACGACATCAGCCGCACCGGCATCGGCCCCAGCTGGGGCCAGCGGGTCGCCTCCAAGGCGGCCCTCGCGCTGGGCATCTTCCTCGTGGGCGTGGTTCTGTTCATCTGGATCTACTTCCGCGAATGGAAGATGTCGGTCGCGGCCGTCGTCGCGCTGCTCCATGACGTGGTGATCACCGTCGGCGTCTACGCGATCGTCGGGTTCGAGGTGACCCCGGCAACGGTCACCGGCTTCTTGACGATTCTCGGCTATTCGCTCTACGACACCGTGGTGGTCTTCGACAAGGTCAAGGAGAACACCCGCAACCTGTCGCAGAAGAAGCAGACCTACGCCGCCGCGGCCAACCTGGCGGTCAACCAGACCCTGGTCCGGTCGATCAACACCTCGATCATCGGTCTGCTGCCCGTCGTCGCGATCCTCTACGTCAGCACCGTCCAGCTCGGCACCTCCTCGCTGAAGGACATCTCGCTGGTCCTCTTCATCGGTATGGCCGTCGGCACCTACTCCTCGATCTTCATCGCCACCCCGCTGCTGGTGCACCTGAAGTCGAAGGAGAAGGACGTCGTCGACGCCGAGAAGCGTGCCGCCGCGCGGATGAAGGAAGCCGACAAGTACGCCGCGGTCCCGGTCTTCGACGAGGGCATGCCGGTCGCGGAGAGCGACGAGCCGGACGAGCTGCGTGAGTCCGAGGACCTTCACGAGGCCGGCGTGAGCCGGGGCACCAGCCCCAACCGCTCCGCGACCGGTCGGGGCCGCAACGTACCCGACCAGCACCGTGAGGTCTCCGACAGCGGCGCCGCCGGGCGTCCGCAGCCGAAGCGCGAGTCGAGGTCGAAGCGCAAGTGACTGTCTCCGAGACGGCCGCTGGTGGCCGGTCGCTCGAGGAAACCCTCGAGCGGCTGGTCGCCGACGTTCCTGACTTCCCGGAGCCGGGCGTCGGGTTCAAGGACATCACCCCGCTGCTGGCCGACTACGAGGGCTTCACCCAGGTGGTCGAGGCGCTCGCCGCTCCGGGGCGCGATGCCGACGGCAACGTGAGCGTGACCAAGGTGCTCGGCATGGAGTCGCGAGGCTTCATCCTCGGCGCTCCCGCGGCCCTGCACCTCGGTGTGGGCTTCGTGCCCGTACGCAAGGCCGGCAAGCTGCCCCGCGAGACCCACGCGGTCTCCTACTCGCTGGAGTACGGCGAGGCCACCCTGGAGCTCCACACCGACGCGGTCGCGCCGGGGGAGCGGGTGCTGGTCATCGACGACGTCCTCGCGACCGGCGGCACCGCGGCCGCCACGATCGAGCTCGTCGAGCGTTGCGGCGGAGTCGTCGTTGGCGTCTCGGTGCTGCTCGAGCTCGGCTTCCTCGACCCGCGCAGCAAGCTGCCGGACACGCAGGTGCACGCACTGCTGGTCAGTTGACAGGTCCATTCTGCAGGTGCCGTCCTAGCCAACGCTCCGGGTGCGGCCGGTAGACTCGGGACATGGCAGAGGATCGCATCGTCGCGCAGCCTCGTGCGCACAACATCGAGGCGCGGGAGAGCAGTGGCCCGGCCCCGTCGGGCCGCAGCGTCCGTGCGCGCCTGGCCCGGATCGGCGGACGCGGCACGCCGGGCAATCCTGTGCTGGAGCCGTTGTTCCGGGCGGTAAGGTCCAACCACCCGAAGGCTGACCTAGCCCTGCTCGAGCGGGCCTACGTCACCGCCGAGCGCCTTCACGGCACGCAGATGCGCAAGAGCGGCGACCCCTACATCACCCACCCGCTCGCGGTGACCACGATCCTCGCCGAGCTCGGCATGACCGAGCCGACCCTGGTGGCGGCGCTGCTCCACGACACCGTCGAGGACACGCCCTACACGCTCAAGGAGCTCACCCGGGACTTCGGTGAGGAGGTCGCCCACCTCGTCGACGGTGTCACCAAGCTCGACAAGGTCACCTACGGCGACTCCGCGCAGGCCGAGACGATCCGCAAGATGGTCGTGGCGATGTCGCGCGACATCCGGGTGCTGGTGATCAAGCTCGCCGACCGGCTGCACAACATGCGTACGCTGCGCTACGTCCCGCAGAAGAGCCAGGAGCGCAGCGCTCGCGAGACCCTCGACATCTACGCTCCGCTGGCCCACCGGCTCGGCATGAACACCATCAAGTTCGAGCTCGAGGACCTCGCCTTCGCGACCCTCTACCCGAAGATGTACGACGAGCTCGTCCGCCTCGTCGCCGACCGCAACCCGTCACGGGAGAAGTTCCTGGCCCAGGTCATCGACCAGGTCGAGCGTGACCTGCACGAGGCCCGGATCAAGGCGACCGTCACCGGTCGACCGAAGCACTACTACTCGATCTACCAGAAGATGATCGTCGGCGGTAAGGACTTCTCCGACATCAACGACCTGGTCGGCATCCGGATCCTGGTCGAGGACGAGCGCGACTGCTATTCCGTCCTCGGCATCCTGCACTCGCGGTGGAACCCCGTCCTGGGGCGTTTCAAGGACTACATCGCGATGCCGAAGTTCAACATGTACCAGTCGCTGCACACCACCGTGATCGGCCCGCAGGGCAAGCCGGTCGAGCTGCAGATCCGCACCTTCGCGATGCACCGCCGCGCCGAGTTCGGCGTCGCCGCCCACTGGAAGTACAAGGAGGACGGCCGCGCCGGTGTCGACACCGACCGGCCGATGGACAACGACATGAGCTGGGTCAAGCAGCTCATGGACTGGCAGTCGGAGGTCAACGACCCCGGCGAGTTCCTGGAGTCGCTGCGCTTCGAGATGAAGCGCACCGAGGTCTACGTCTTCACGCCCAAGGGCGACGTGATCGCGCTGCCCGCCGACGCGACCCCGGTCGACTTCGCGTACGCCGTGCACACCGAAGTCGGCAACAAGACCATCGGCGCCCGGGTCAACGGCCGTCTGGTGCCGTTGGAGTCGACCCTGGAGAGCGGCGACGTCGTGGAGGTCTTCACCTCCAAGTCGCCCAACGCCGGCCCGTCGCGCGACTGGGCCTCCTTCGTCAAGTCCAACCGGGCCAAGGCGAAGATCCGGCAGTGGCACACCCGCGAGCGCCGCGACGAGGCCATCGAGAAGGGCCAGGACGCGATCGCCCGGCTGATGCGCAAGGAGGGCCTGCCCCTCAAGCGGCTGATGTCGCGCGAGTCCCTCATGCTCGCCGCCGACCACTTCGACCTCGCCGACGTCGACGCGCTCTACGCCGCGGTCGGTGAGAGCCACCTCTCCGCCCAGGCGGTCGTACGCCGCGTCATCGAGGACCACGGCGGCGACGAAGGTGCCGCCGAGGACCTCGCCGAGGCCATCAACGTCGGCCGCAGGCGCCACGGCAAGGTCTCCACAGCCAACTCCGACGCCGGTGTGATCGTCAAGGGTT
Organism: Nocardioides sp. NPDC101246; assembly: GCF_044767415.1. Lineage (NCBI taxonomy): Bacteria > Bacillati > Actinomycetota > Actinomycetes > Propionibacteriales > Nocardioidaceae > Nocardioides > Nocardioides sp. NPDC101246. Next base: position 343,872 of record NZ_JBIWNX010000005.1, on the reverse strand, counting down.
CCCCCGACGTCTGGGTCAAGCTCGCCAAGTGCTGCACACCGGTGCCCGGCGACGACATCCTCGGCTTCGTGACCAAGGGCGGGGGAGTCTCCGTCCACCGCACCGACTGCACCAACGCCGCCGAGCTCCGCTCCCACCCCGAGCGCCTGCTCGAGGTCGAGTGGGGCTCCACCTCCAACTCGGTCTTCCTGGTCAACATCCAGGTCGAGGCGCTGGACCGGGCCCGGCTCCTCTCCGACATCACGATGGCGCTCTCGGATGCCCACGTGAACATCCTGAGCGCCCAGCTCACCACCACCCGCGACCGCGTCGCGAAGTCCCGGTTCTCCTTCGAGATGGCCGACTCCAAGCACCTCGACACCGTCTTGAAGCAGGTACGCACCGTCCCCGGCGTCTTCGACGCCTACCGCGTCACCCAATAGAAGTCACCCAGTGAAAGTGAGCATCTCGTGGATCCGTTCACCTGGTTTCTGATCGCCGCAGGCGTCGTCTTCATCGGCGCGATCGTGTGGGTGGTGCTGAGAAAGCCGACAGGAGGCATCGACGATTCCCAGGCGTCCCGAAACAGAGGACAGGCCTTGGGCGAGGCCGAATATCAGGGCCGACCGCACCACGGCGGTTCCGACGGCGGGATCTCCGGCGTCCTGTGACCATCACCGAGTCAGCGCGTCGAAGGTCGCGTCGGCTCGGAGGCCGAGAGAGACGCCAGTCGAGCCCGAAGACGTCCGCCAGGCCCAGAAGGGAAATGTCGGCCAAGGGCGACTACTACGGCGGCCTGTGAGAAACCGAGTCGTCGCAAACTGACGCCGCAACCTGCCGAGTCGGCGCGTTATGACGCGCCGACTCGGCAGGTTCTCTGGTCAAGATGAGCCGAGTCGGGGTGAGGGTCAGCTGAAGTCGGCGCTGGCGCGCTTGGCCATCTCCAGGAACTGACGGCGCGACTCGAGGTTCTCCTCGAGGCTCTTGATCTTGCGGGCGTCACCCGAGGTCTGCGCCTTGGCGAGGTCGCTCTCGACCTGGGCGATGGCCTCCTCGAGCTTGGCGATCATGTCGTCGGCTCGGGCGGACTTCTCCGGGTCGGACTTGCGCCACTGGTCGTCCTCGGCGGACTTGATGGCCTGCTCGACCTTGCGCATCGCGCCCTCGAGCTCCTTGATGCGGTCGCGCGGGACCTTGCCGGCCTCGTCCCAGCGCTCGGCGATGTCACGGAAGGAGCGCTTGACGCTGTCGAGGTCGTCGCCCTTCTCCACGAGCGGGAGAAGCTCCTGCGCCTCGACGAGCAGCCCTTCCTTGACCACGGCGTTCTGCGCGAACTCGGCGTCGAGCGCCGCGTTGGCGTCGTCACGGGCACCGAAGAAGACGTCCTGGGCGGCCCGGAACTGCTTCCAGAGCTTGTCGTCGACGTCCTTGGGCGCCGGCCCGGCGGCCTTCCAGTCGCGCATCAGGTCGCGGTAGCGCCCGGCGGTGGGGCCCCAGTCGGTGGAGGCGGAGAGCTGCTCGGCCTCGACGATGATCCGCTCCTTGATCACCTTGGCGTCCTCGCGCCGGGCGTTGAGCTCGGCGAAGTGGGCCTTGCGGCGCCGCGTGTAGGCGGTGCGTGCGGTCGAGAAGCGTCGCCACAGCGCGTCGTCGGACCCGCGGTCGATGCGGGGGAGCGCCTTCCACTGGTCGAGCAGCTCACGCAGCCGGTTGGCACCGTTGCGCCAGTCGTTGCTCTGGGCCAGCTTCTCGGCCTCGGCGACGAGAGCCTCCTTGGCGACCTTCGCCTCGGCCGCCTTCGCGGCCCGCTCTGCCTTGCGGGCCTCGCGCTGGGTGGCGATGACCGGAGCGAGAGCCTCCAGCCGGGCCACCAGCGAGGCCAGATCACCGACCGCGTTGGCGTCGGTCACCTTCTCCACGACGGTCTTGACCGCCGCGGTCGCCTCGTCGGGCGACGTCTTACCCGCATGCACGCGCCGCTCGAGCTGCTCGACCTCGAAGGCGAGCTGGTCGAACCGGTTGGTGAAGAAGGCAAGCGCCTCCTCTGGCGTGCCTTCCGGGTATTGCCCCACGGAACGTTCGCCCTCAGCGGTCTTCACGTAGACCGTTCCGTCTTCCTCGACCCGACCCCACTGCTCGCTGGTCACAATGTCCCTACTCTTCGCATGAGGCGCTAACCTCTTATGAAATCTCCCCCGCCGGACACCGTGCTCGTCACAGTCCCGGTCGGCTCAACTTGCAGGTCCCCGCGGTGTCCCGGCACACCTCGGGATGCCCATCGTAGTCAGACGCCACGATGCGGCGCTGCACTGTACCGCTGGATAGGGTGTTTCTCGTGTTGATCGCAGGCTTTCCCGCCGGTCCGTGGGGCACCAACTGCTACGTCGCCGCCACCGGTCCGGGCACCGAGTGTGTCGTGATCGACCCCGGGAAGGATGCGGCGAAGGGCATCGAGGAGATCGTCCGGGAGCAGCGCCTCAAGCCGGTCGCCGTGCTCCTCACCCACGGCCACGTCGACCACATGTGGTCCGTGACCCCGGTGAGCAAGACGTACGACTCCACGGCCTGGATCCACCCCAACGACCGTCACCTCCTCGCCGATCCGCTCCAGGGGATCTCGCCGGAGTCGGCGCAGATGCTGCTGGGCATGCCGCAGGGGACCTACGACTTCGTGGAGCCCGACGATGTCCGTGAGCTCGTCGACGGCCAGGCCATCGATCTGGCCGGGATGAGCTTCCTGATCGACCATACGCCCGGGCATACCGAGGGATCGGTCACCTTCCGGACTCCCTACCCCGACCACGCCGAGGTCAGTGACGTGATGTTCTCCGGCGACCTGCTCTTCGCGGGCAGCATCGGGCGTACGGACCTCCCCGGCGGTGACCACGCCACGATGCTGCAGTCCCTGACCACCAAGGTGCTGCCCCTCGCCGACGACATCGTGGTGCTCCCCGGCCATGGCGAACAGACCTCGATCGGGCGCGAGCGCGCCACCAACCCGTTTCTTCAGGACCTGATCACCACACCATGAACAAGCCAACACCGCTCTCCGGGTTCCCGGAGTTCCTTCCGAGCCAGCGCACCGTCGAGCGCGAGGTCATCGCGACTCTGAGCCACACCTTCGAGCTGCACGGCTTCGGCAACATCGAGACCCGCGCCGTCGAGCCGATGGACCAGCTGCTGCGAAAGGGCGACACCAGCAAAGAGGTGTACGTCCTCAAGCGGCTCCAGGAGCAGGACGAGTCTCGCGACAAGGGCATGGGGCTCCACTTCGACCTCACCGTCCCCTTCGCCCGCTACGTGCTCGAGAACGCCGGCAAGCTGGAGTTCCCCTTCCGCCGCTACCAGATCCAGAAGGTCTGGCGAGGTGAGCGCCCTCAGGAGGGCCGCTTCCGCGAGTTCGCGCAGGCCGACATCGACATCGTCGGCCGCGACACGCTCCCGTTCCACCACGACGTCGAGGTCGCCCGAGTCATGCTCGAGGCGCTCGGCAAGCTGACCTTCCTGCCCGGGTTCACGCTCCAGGTCAACAACCGCAAGCTGATCCAGGGCTTCTACGCCGGCCTCGGCGCCCCCGACGTCGAGGAGACCATGCGGCTCATCGACAAGCTCGACAAGATGCCCGCCGACGAGGTCGGCAAGCTGCTGGTCTCCGAGGCCGGGCTGAGCGACGAGCAGGCCGCGAAGTGCCTCGAGCTCGCCACGATCACCGCCACCGACGACTCCTTCGTGGAGAAGGTCCGTGCCCTCGGCGTCGAGAGCGAGCTGTTCGAGGAGGGCCTGACCGAGCTGGCCACGCTGATCACCGCCACCGCGCCGCTCAACACCGACTCCGTACGCGTCGTGGCCGACCTGAGCATCGCCAGGGGCCTGGACTACTACACCGGCACCGTCTTCGAGACCCGCCTCGACGGCTACGAGTCCCTGGGCAGCATCTGCTCGGGTGGCCGCTACGACGCGCTCGCCAGCGATGGCAAGACGACCTACCCGGGCGTCGGGATCTCGCTCGGCGTGAGCCGCGTCCTGGTGCCGCTGGTGGCCAAGGGCGTGCTCGACGGGGACCGCAAGGTCCCGAGCACCGTGCTGGTCGCCGTCGCCGACGAGGAGAGCAGGGCGGAGGCCGATTCGGCGGCCCAGCAGCTGCGCGCTCACAATGTTGCCTGCGAGGTCTCGCCGAACGCCGCCAAGTTCGGCAAGCAGATCCGCTTCGCGGAGCGCCGCGGCATCCCGTACGTCCTCTTCGCGACCGAAGGCGGCTACGAGATCAAGGACATCCGCACCGGCGATCAGGTCCCGGCCGACCCGGCCACCTGGACGCCGCAGAACGAGAGCGACCTGAAGCCCCAGGTCGTCGCGAACAACGAGGAGAAGAAGTGATCCGCACCCACGACGCCGGCACCCTGCGTGCCGAGCACGTCGGCCAGACTGTGACCCTCGCCGGCTGGGTAGGCCGTCGACGCGATCACGGCGGGGTCGCGTTCCTCGATCTGCGTGAGTCCAGCGGCGTGGTCCAGGTCGTCGTGCGCGACGAGGAGATCGCCCACGCGCTCCGCAACGAATACTGCATCAAGGTCACCGGCGAGGTCGTCGCGCGCACCGAGGAGAACCGCAACCCCAACCTCGCCACCGGCGAGATCGAGATCGTCGCGAAGGACCTCGAGGTCCTCAGCGCGGCCGCGGCCCTCCCGTTCCCGATCGACGACCACGTCGAGGTCGGCGAGGACGTACGTTTCAAGCACCGCTACCTCGACCTGCGCCGCACCGCGCCCGGCAACGCCATCCGGCTGCGCTCGAAGGCCAACAAGGCCGCCCGCGACGTGCTGGCCGGTCACGACTTCGTCGAGATCGAGACCCCGACGCTGACCCGCAGCACGCCCGAGGGTGCCCGTGACTTCCTGGTCCCGGCCCGCCTGCAGCCGGGCTCGTGGTACGCGCTGCCGCAGTCCCCGCAGCTGTTCAAGCAGCTGCTCATGGTCGGTGGCATGGAGCGCTACTACCAGCTGGCCCGCGCCTACCGCGACGAGGACTTCCGCGCCGACCGGCAGCCGGAGTTCACCCAGCTCGACATCGAGATGAGCTTCGTCGAGCAGGACGACGTGATCGCGCTGGGCGAGGAGATCGTCGCGGCGCTGTGGAAGCTGATCGGCTACGACGTGCCGCTCCCGCTGCCGCGGATGACCTACGCCGACGCGATGGCCAAGTACGGCTCGGACAAGCCCGACCTGCGCTTCGGCATCGAGATCACCGAGTGCACCGACTACTTCTCCGAGACGACGTTCCGCGTCTTCCAGGCGCCCTACGTCGGCGCCGTGGTGATGCCGGGCGGCGCGAGCCAGCCGCGGCGCCAGCTCGACGGTTGGCAGGACTGGGCCAAGCAGCGTGGCGCCAGGGGCCTGGCGTACGTCCTGGTCCAGGAGGACGGCTCGCTGACCGGTCCGGTCGCCAAGAACCTCTCCGAGACCGAGGCCGCCGGACTGGCCGCTCACGTCGGCGCCAACCCCGGCGACTGCATCTTCTTCGCCGCCGGCGCGCCCAAGTCGAGCCGCTCCCTGCTGGGTGCCGCCCGGCTGGAGATCGGCAACCGTCTCGACCTTCGTAAGGACGGCGACTGGAGCTTCCTGTGGGTCGTCGACGCGCCGCTGCTCGAGCCGGCCTCCGAGGCCGTCGAGTCCGGTGACGTCGCGGTCGGTGCGGGGGAGTGGACCGCGGTCCACCACGCCTTCACCAGCCCGCAGGACGTCGAGGGCTTCGACAAGGACCCCGGCAACGCGCTCGCCTGGGCCTACGACATCGTCTGCAACGGCAACGAGATCGGTGGCGGTTCGATCCGTATCCACCGCGAGGACATCCAGAAGCGGGTCTTCGACCTGATGGGGATCGGCGAGGAGGCGGCCGAGGAGAAGTTCGGCTTCCTGCTCGACGCGTTCAAGTTCGGCGCTCCGCCGCACGGTGGCATCGCCTTCGGCTGGGACCGCGTCGTCGCCCTCCTTGCCGGCACCGACTCGATCCGCGACGTCATCGCCTTCCCGAAGACGGGTGCCGGCTACGACCCGCTCACCGCCGCTCCGGCGCCGATCACCCCCGAGCAGCGCAAGGAGGCGGGCGTCGACGCCAAGCCTGCCGCCGAGGGCGAATCGGCGAACTGAGCCCACCTCGGCTGAATCCAACAGAGTCTCCGGGACCGGTCCGCCGGTCCCGGAGACTCTTGGCATTCTCTAAGGAATTGCGAGAAGGCATCCCGATCTGCCGTATCACTGGTTGAAATCGGATCGTTACCGGTCCGGGGCGCATCCTGGCAAAAGGATCACATAGAGTTCCATCCGTCGACCTCGTGGGTCGGACGCTGCCGTGCGACGGCGGCACCCACAAATACGACTAGACAGAGGAACCATGAGCGAATCGGCCACCGTGTTCGAAGGTGAAGAACTCTCGGGTGGATCGACACCTTCTGCTTCGCCTGAGGAGGCGAAGAAGATCGCCGGCAAGTCCCCGATGAAGCTGGCATGGATGCGGCTTCGCAAGGACAAGTTGACGATGGTGTCGCTGACGGTGGTCATCCTGGTGGTCCTGGCTGCCGTCCTGGCCCCCCTTCTCGTCAAGATGGGCGTGCTGGACCCGTTCAGCTACAACCAGGACCTGCTCGACGCCAACACCATCCCCGAGGGCAGGTTCAGCGGCGCGAGCGCCGCACACCCGCTCGGCGTGGAGCCCGGCACCGGCCGCGACGCGTTGTCCCGGTTCTGGTACGGCATCACGTTCTCGCTGATCATCGCCCTCACCGCCGCCATCTTGTCGGTGGTCATCGGCGCGATCGTCGGGATCATCTCCGGCTTCAGCGGTGGCTGGGTCGACGCAGGCCTGAGCCGCTTCACCGACCTGACGCTCTCGTTCCCTTCGACGATGATGCTGCTGGCGCTCTCGGCGCTCGGCCTCGAGCTCATCCAGATGGTGACGGGACTACCCAACGGCCCATTTGTCCAGGGGATCTACTGCACCGTGGTGCTCGCGATCTTCGGCTGGACCAGCACCGCCCGCGTGGTCCGAGGACAGGTCCTCTCGATCAAGCAACGAGAGTTCGTCGAGGCGGCGATCGTCCTGGGTGCCTCGAAGTCGCGGATCTACTTCAAGGAGATCCTGCCGAACCTGTGGGCCCCGCTGCTGGTCCTGGTCACCCTGATGATGCCGGCCTACATCTCGGCCGAGGCGGCACTGAGCTACCTCCAGGTCGGTGTGAAGCCGCCGACGCCCACGCTCGGCAACGTGCTCACCGACTCGTTGAAGTACGCGCAGGTGGACCCGTTCTACTTCTTCATGCCCGCGATCATCATCGCGACGATCGTGATCTCGTTCAACCTTCTCGGGGACGGGTTGCGAGACGCCCTTGACCCCAAGGGTGACAGGTGAGCCTCGGGGCTCCGTCCACACACAGGTGACCCGCCCGGGACACCGTTACGGCGTCAGTTGTCAGAGGCTGACGGCGACCACACCAAGGAGAAACGAATGCTCAAGAAGCGAGCTAAGTACGTAGCGGTCAGTGCCGCTGGCGTGCTCGGTCTTTCGCTGGGCCTGGCTGCCTGTGGCGGCGGGGACGGCGGCGGCTCGAGCTCGGCAAGCACGCTGACCATCGTCGCTGAGGACCCGATCGACCACCTGGACCCGCAGCGTATCTACGTCGGTGAGACCATCTCGCACACCACGCGTCTGGTCTACCGCAAGCTGCTCTCGAACCCGGCGTCGACCGACCCCAAGGTCTCGAGCAAGCCGATCCCCGACCTGGCCACCGACGAGGGCACCTCGACCGAGGGCGCCAAGACCTGGTCGTTCACGATCAAGGACGGCGTGAAGTGGCAGGACGGCTCCGACATCACGTGTGAGGACTTCGCCTACGGCGCCTCGCGCAACTTCGCCGCCGACGAGCTCACCGGTGGTCCGGGCTTCTACCTGACCGCGAAGCTCGCGCTCAAGGGTGAGTACCCCGGCCCCTACACCGCGACGCCGGAGCAGCAGGCCGACTTCGACCAGGCGGTGACTTGCGACGGCAAGACCATCACCTACAAGTTCAAGTCGCCGTGGCCGGACTTCCCGCTGGCGATCTCGTCGCTGCACATGATGGACCCCTACAAGGAGTCCGAGGACAAGGGCGCCAAGAACGACGACGTCATCTTCTCCAACGGCCCCTACAAGGTCGACACCTGGAACGCCCAGAAGGGCGGCACCCTGGTGCGTAACGACGAGTACGACCCGGAGACCGACGACAAGTCGCTCCGTGAGGCGAAGCCGGACAAGGTTGTCTTCAAGTTCGGTGAGAAGGCCACGACCACCTACGAGAAGCTCTTCTCCGACAGCCCCGACTCGCAGGCGACCATCGTCAGCGGCTCGCGCGTCCCGCCGGAGTTCTACCCGCGTCTGACCGAGGCCGGCGTCAAGGACCGCTACACCCAGGTCCAGTCGCCTTACGTCGACTACCTGGTGCCGAACCAGAACCAGATGAAGGACCCGAAGGTCCGTCAGGCGCTGGCGGTCGCGACCAACGTCGAGTCCTGGATCGCCGCCGGTGGTGGCGAGAAGGCCTACACCCCGGCCGACTCGATCGTGAACCCGGCCGTTCCGGGCTACGTCGCCAACCCGGCGTACAAGGACCGCAACCTCAAGGGCGACCCGGCCGCTGCCAAGAAGCTGCTCGCCGAGGCCGGTGCCAAGACGCCGTACCCGATCACCTTCACCTACCCGCAGAGCGACACCGCTGACAAGCAGGCCGCCGCGCTGGTCGAGGGCTGGGAGGCCGCCGGCTTCAAGGTCACCCTGGACCCGCTGGGCGACGTCTACTACTCCAACATCCAGAAGCCTTCCAACAAGGCCGACGTGATGTGGGGCGGTTGGGGTGCCGACTGGGGCTCCGCGATGACCGTCACCGCGGCGCTGTTCGACAGCCGTCAGATCGAGAAGTCGACCAACGGCCAGAACTACGGCAACTACAACAACCCGGCGGTCGACAAGCTGTTCGACCAGGCCGCCAACTCCGCCACCATCGAGGAGCAGAACAAGTTCCTCCAGGAGGCAGACGCGGTCATGGGTGAGGACGTCGCCTACATCCCGCTGGAGATCGCGACCTTCAACTGGGTCAACGGCTCCAAGGTGAAGGACTTCATCACCACCGATGCCTCCTCGTCCTACCCGGACCTGGGGCCCATCGACGTCGAGGACTGATCCTTCAGCTCCGCAACACCGTTCGGACGGCCCTGAGCCGTTCCGACCTTGGAGGCGGGGCTCGCCAGAGCCCCGCCTCTCCCCATGTACCTGGACACGATTCCCCCCGGACGACACCCCATAACGGTGCTCCGGCCGATCCCAATGAAGGTGAGACCCACCGATGGTCGCCTACATCATCCGGCGCGTGATCGTCGGTTTGCTCATGCTGGTGGCGATGAGCTTCATCGTCTTCGCACTGTTCATGAAGAACCCGGTCGACCCGGCGCAGTTCTCGTGCGGTAAGAACTGCCCCCCGGAGCGCATCGAGGAGACCCGCCAGGCCCTCGGCTACGACCAGCCGCTGCTGGTCCAGTGGGGCAACTTCGCCAAGGGCGTCGTCGTCGGCCGCGAGTACCCCGCCGACGAGGCGATGCGCGAGGCCAACCCCGAGCTGGTCACCGAGTGCGCGGCGCCCTGCCTGGGCTTCTCCCAGCAGCTGCAGATGACGGTCAACGAGGAGATCGCGGAGGCAGCCCCCATCTCGATCTCGATCGCCCTGGTCGCGGTCACCATCTGGGTCGTCTTCGGCGTTCTGTTCGGAGTGCTCGCAGCGGTCTTCAAGGGGACCCTCGTGGACCGCGGAGTCGTCGGAGCCACGCTGTCCCTCTACGCGTTCCCGACCTTCTTCGTGGGTGCCTTGCTGATCAACTTCGTAGCCATCAAATGGGGGATCTTTCCCGCACCGGGATACGTGCCGATCGCTGAAGGTGGCGTCGGGCAATGGCTGGTCCAGCTCATGCTCCCCGGGTTCACCCTCGCGGCGGTCTACATGGCGGGCTACGTACGCATGACCCGGGCGTTCGTCCTCGAGTCGATGAGCGAGGACTACATCCGCACCGCGAAGTCCAAGGGCCTCAAGGGTGGCAAGGTGCTGTTCAAGCACGCTCTGCGCGCCGCGCTGACCCCGCTGGTGACGATGTTCGGCCTCGACGTCGCTGCCGTCCTCGGCGGCGCGATCATCACCGAGGACGTCTTCAACTACTACGGTCTCGGAAAGCTCGCGGTGACCGCGAACGAGACCTACGACCTTCCCACCATCGTGGGCCTGGTGCTGCTTCTCGGCGCTCTGGTGATCATCGCCAACATCGTCGTCGACGTCCTGTACGCCTTCATCGACCCGCGCGTGCGCGTCGCCTGACCCGGGAGTTGATCCATGACTGACCTCTCCAAGACCCCCGAGACGACGCTGGCCAAGGACGGCGCGTTCCTCTCGGTGCGGGACCTGAAGGTTCACTTCTCCACCTCCGACGGCATCGTCAAGGCGACCGACGGCCTCTCCTTCGACCTCGAGCGTGGCAAGACGCTCGGCATCGTGGGCGAGTCCGGCTCCGGCAAGTCCGTCTCCAGCTCGGCGATCATGGGGCTGCACCGCGGCACCAACGCCATCCTCAGCGGCGAGATCATGCTCGACGGCGTCGACCTGCTCAAGGTGAGCAACGAGGACATGCGCAAGCGTCGCGGCCGCGACGTGGCGATGATCTTCCAGGACCCGCTCTCCGCGATGCATCCCTACTACTCGGTGGGCAACCAGATCATGGAGGCCTACCAGGTCCACAACGACGTGACCAAGAGGGAGGCGCGCAAGCGCGCCATCGAGATGCTCGACCGTGTCGGCATCCCGCAGCCCGACCGTCGCGTGGACGACTACCCGCACCAGTTCTCCGGCGGTATGCGTCAGCGCGCGATGATCGCGATGGGGCTGATCAACAACCCGAGCCTGCTCATCGCCGACGAGCCGACCACGGCTCTCGACGTGACCGTCCAGGCGCAGATCCTCGACCTGCTCCAGGACCTGCAGCGCGACTTCGACGCAGCGGTCATCATCATCACCCACGACCTCGGTGTCGTGGCTGAGATGGCCGATGACGTACTCGTGATGTACGCCGGCCGCGCGGTCGAGTACGGCCCGTGCAAGGAGATCCTCACCAACCCGGAGATGCCCTACACCTGGGGTCTTCTCTCCAGCGTGCCGGATCTGACCGCCTCGACCGAGGCCAAGCTGATCCCGATCCGGGGCAACCCTCCCTCGCTGCTCAACCCGCCGCCGGGATGTGCCTTCGAGCCGCGCTGCGACCACGTGGCGAAGGTGGGTGGCGACCTGTGCAGGACCGTGCTGCCCGAGCTCACCCCTGCCAAGAGCGGTGGCAACCACATCAGGCGCTGCCACATCAAGAATGCCGACGAGGTCTACGAGGCAGAGATCCTGCCCGAGATCGCCCCTGACCTGGTGGAGGACTGATGAGCGACACCACGACTGCCACTGCGGCCTCGGTCGCGCCGGCGAGCACCGAGACGGTGCTCTCGGTCGAGAACCTGAAGATGCACTTCCCGGTCAAGGGCAGCGGCGTGATCCGGCGTACGGTCGGACACGTCAAGGCCGTCGACGGGGTCTCCTTCGAGGTGGCCAAGGGCACCGCCCTGGGCCTCGTCGGTGAGTCGGGCTGTGGCAAGTCCACCACCGGGCGGATGGTGACGCGGCTCTACAAGCCCACTGAAGGATCGATCAACTTCGAGGGCACCGACATCGCCAACTACTCGGGGCGGCAGCTCCACCCGATGCGCCGGGAGATCCAGATGATCTTCCAGGACCCGTCGACCTCGCTGAACCCGCGTCACACCGTCGGCTCGATCATCGGCGCACCGCTCCGGATCCACAACATGGTGCCGAAGAACAAGGTGCTCAGCCGGGTCCAGGAGCTGCTCGAGGTCGTCGGTCTCAACCCGGAGCACTACAACCGTTACCCGCACGAGTTCTCCGGCGGTCAGCGCCAGCGCATCGGCATCGCCCGGGCGCTGACCCTGCAGCCGAAGCTGCTCGTCGCCGACGAGCCGGTCTCCGCGCTCGACGTCTCGATCCAGGCTCAGGTGATCAACCTTCTGCAGGACCTGCAGAAGGAGTTCGACATCTCCTTCCTGTTCATCGCGCACGACCTCGCCATCGTCCGCCACTTCTGCCCCGAGGTCGCGGTGATGTACCTCGGCAAGATCGTGGAGATCGGTGACCGCGAGTCGATCTACGAGCGGGCTCACCACCCCTACACCCAGGCGCTGCTCTCGGCCGTGCCCGACGTGAAGCAGGCCGCCGTCGGCGGTCGACGTGAGCGGATCCGGCTGGAGGGCGACGTACCTTCGCCGATCAACCCGCCCTCGGGCTGCCACTTCCGCACCCGCTGCGCCATCGCCAAGGACATCTGCTCCGTGGTCGAGCCGCCGCTGCTGCAGATCGGCAAGAAGCACAAGGTCGCCTGCCACTTCCCGGGTGAGATCCACCAGCACCCGGAGAAGCCGATCACCGCGCCGCTCCTCGGCGTCGACGAGTTCGGTGCACCGGACCCGGGCGCCAGCCCGGCCGAGGTCCCCGGCGACGGTCCCGGTTACGCCGACACCTGGTACGACCTGGCGAACAACTCGCGGGGTCGCGCCTGAGGATCTCCCGCGTCTCGGCGAGATTACGAAAGACGGTCCGCAGCCTATGGCTGCGGACCGTCTTTGTTTCGTATGTGTCACACGTCACCGTCGGTATCGAACCGTTATCTGTAGTCCCGCCCGAACCGCTGCAACTTGGCATAACTTGATCAGCGCGCCGGCTCGGGGCTGCGCGAAGTGGTCTGTTCTTGGGCGTACCGAGCCTTGGCATCGAACGGAGATCCGAGCGTATGACTGTGTCCGAAGTGTTGATCCAGGGTCCTGACCCCAAGGTCGATCCGGAACCGAGGAATGGCGACGTCGCCGGCCGTTCGCCGATGCGGATCGCCATGGACCGCCTCCTCTCGGACAAGGTCGCGATGATCTGTGCCGGCATCGTGCTGCTCTTCGTCCTGATCGCGATCTTCGCGCCGCTGCTGTGCAAGCTGTTCGGCGTCGAGGTGCGTGCCGGTGACCCGGTGACAGACACCGACTCGTTCAACTACCCCGTGATCGGACCGCCCAACTACGGGTTCACCTGGGAGGCCCCGCTCGGCCTGGAGCCCAACTCCGGCAACGACCTGCTCGCGGAGTGGTTCTACGGCGCGCGTACGTCCCTGCTGGTCGCCACGATCGCCACGGTCGTCTCGACCGTCGTCGGCGTGGTCCTCGGCCTGATCGCGGGCTACAGCCGCGGCTGGGGTGACCGGGTGATCACGTTCGTGATCGACCTCTTCCTCACGCTGCCGTTCCTGCTGGTCGCGATCGCGATCTCGCCGATGCTGGTCGAGCGCTGGCGGGAGAACCCGACGATGCTCGACAACGCCTCGTTGATCGCGCTCATCGTGATCCTCTCGATCTTCGGGTGGATGGGCCTGGCCCGGCTGATCCGCGGTGAGGTGATCTCGCTGCGTGAGCGCGAGTTCATCGAGGCCGCGCACGTCCTCGGGATGCCGACCCACCGGATCCTGTTCAAGGAGCTGCTGCCCAACCTGGTGGCGCCGATCGTCGTCTCGTTCTCGCTGAGCCTGCCGGCCACGATCGCCGCCGAGGCGACGCTGGCCTACCTCGGCGTCGGTGTCACCGGGCGCCCGTCCTGGGGGCAGACGATCCTGCGCGCCCAGAGCTGGTTCGACGAATACCCCCTGTACCTCTACGCGCCGATCGTCGGGATCGTGGTCCTGGTCTTCGCGCTCAACCTGCTCGGAGACGCCATCCGCGACGCCTTCGACCCCAAGTCTTTCCGGTGAGCACGTCGTCGGAGAGAGGCATCAACCATGGAAGGTGGAGACCTACGATGCGATTGAAGAGAACAGTGATCGCCGCCAGTGCGATCGCTGCGCTGACGCTCACCGCGGCTTGTGGTGGCGGGGGCGGCGGTGGCGAGGACCCGGCCGGCGAGTTCAAGGCCGGCGGCGGCGCCGGCGCCGGCAAGGACGCCACGGCCGAGGGGCCGCTGGAGGTCCCGTCCGACGCCAAGATGGGTGGCACGATCACCGTGCTGTCCAACAACGCCCCCCACACCCTCGACCCGACCCGGACCTACTACACCGACTCCGGTGCGATCATGTCCGGCCTGGTGACCCGTTCGCTGACCCAGTACGTCTACGACGAGAAGAGCGGCGACTCCGTTCTCGTCCCCGACCTCGCCACCGACCTCGGTCAGGCCTCCGAGGACGGTCTGACCTGGACCTTCACGCTGAAGGACGGGATCAAGTACGAGGACGGCACCGACGTCACCGCCGAGGACGTCGTCTACGGCATCAAGCGCTCCTTCGCGATCGACACCCTGACCGACGGCCCGACGTACCAGACGACGTTCTTCAAGGACGGCCAGAAGTACAAGGGCCCGTTCGCGGACACCGACGCCGAGCTGAAGAAGCTCCCCGACTACGACGCCAGCGCCGGCTGGTACGGCGGTGAGGACTACGACGGCGTCGAGGCCGACGGCAACAAGGTGATCATCCACCTGGCCCAGCCGTTCCCCGAGCTCGACTACTACGCCTCGTTCCCGGTCTTCTCGCCGATCCCGAAGGCCAAGGACAAGGACCCGCTGGCCTACGAGAGCCACCCGATGGCGACCGGCCCCTACAAGTTCGAGTCCTACAAGCCCGGCACCTCGCTGACGCTGGTCAAGAACGACCAGTGGGACGCCGACTCCGACCCCGGCCGTATCCAGGCCGCCGACGCGTTCGACTTCAAGTTCGCCCAGGACACCGCCAAGCTCGAGAATCAGATCCTCGGTGACAAGGGCGCGGCGCAGGCGATGATGACCTACGACGACGTCACGCCTCCGACCTACAAGTCGATCAAGGAGAGCGCGCCGGACAACCTCATCGAGGGCACCTCGCCGTGCACCTACATGTACCGTCCGGACCAGACCAAGATCACGGACAAGAAGGTCCGCGAGGCGATCAGCTGGGCCTACCCCTACCAGGCTGCCTGGAAGGCCTCCGGCGAGATCGTCGGCGTCACCATCCAGCCCGGCACCTCGCTGCTTCCCCCGGGCACCGCGGGCCGCGTCGAGTACCAGTACCCGAAGGGTCAGGACGGTCAGACCACCGACCCGGAGAAGGCCAAGGCGCTGCTGAAGGAGGCCGGGGCCGAGGGCTTCGAGCTGAAGTGGCACTACCAGCGTGACGACGAGAACTCGGTGGCCAAGAAGGACCAGATGGTCAAGGGCTTCGAGGCGGCCGGCTTCAAGGCGACCCCGGTGGCCTCGACCGACGAGACGTACCGCGACGACGAGAGCAACCTGGACGCTCCGATCAACCTCCGCTACGGCGGCTGGTGCTCCGACTGGCCCTCGGGCGGCTCGTGGTTCCCGGCGCAGTGGATCGGCTCGAACGCCAACAAGCCGGGCATGCCGAACCCGACCAACTTCAAGGAGGCCGACGCCGACGCGAAGCAGGCCGAGATCCTGAAGATGGACGCCGACAAGGTTCCCGCGGCCTGGGGCGAGTTCGACAAGTGGATGCAGGAGACCTACATGGTCGAGATCAACGCCGGCTACGACGCGAACGCCTTCATCAAGGGCTCGCAGGTCGGCGGGGTCGTCAACGACCCGGTCAAGGGCATGCCGAGCTTCTCCATCATGTACCTCAAGTGAGCTGATCCGGCCGGCGTGGGCGCACCCCACGCCGGCCGGACCCACACATAGGACACCGCAACGCCGGGCAAGCGCCCGTGGACAACTTCTAGGAAGCGAGACCTCCGTCCCATGATCGGTTTTGTCGTACGCCGGTTGATCTCGGCAGTGCTCGTGCTGTTCGTGATCTCGGTGGCGGTCGTCGCGCTCTTCACCTATGGCCCGAGCGACCCGGCGGACGCGATGTGCCCTGAGCCCAAGTGCACCGCGGAGCGTCAGGACGCGATCCGGGAGGCGCTCAACCTGGATGCGCCGCTCCATGTTCAGTACACCGAGTACATGACCGGCATCTTCCAGGGCCGCGAGATCGCCTTCGGCTCCGAGTCGTACGACTGCGAGGCCCCGTGCTTCGGGGTCAGCTTCATCTACCGGGTCAACGTCTGGGACGACATCAAGGACCGGATCGGGCCGACGGTCTCGGTCGCGGTCGGGGCCGGCGTCACGATCCTGCTCATCGGCGTGCCCATCGGGATGTTCGCGGCAAGACGCAGAGGGACCTCGGCGGACAAGACCGTGATCGGCGCGACGCTGGTGATCGAGTCGATCCCGTACTACCTGTTCGTCCTGCTCGCCTTCCTCTATCTCGCGGTCAGCGCCGGGATCTTCCCGCAGGAGGGCTATCACCCGCTGACCGACTCACCGCTGAAATGGGCATGGGGCCTGCTGCTGCCCTGGCTCGCCCTCGGCCTGGTCAACTCCTCCAAGTACGCCCGGTTCACCCGCGGGTCGATGATCGAGGCGTTCAACCAGGACTACGTCCGCACGGCGCGCGCCAAGGGCCTTCACGAGCGCCGGATCGTCAACAAGCACGCGCTGCGCGCGGCCGTCGTGCCGATCGTGACGATCTTCGGCATCGACTTCGGGGCGCTGCTGACGGGCACCATCTTCACCGAGCTCATCTTCGGTATCCCGGGCCTGGGTCTGCGGGCGCTCAACGCGGTCAGTCAGAGCGACCTGCCGGTCATCGAGGCGACCACGCTGATCTCCGCCCTCATCATCGTGGTCACCAACCTCCTGGTCGACCTCTTCTACAGCGTGCTCGACCCACGCGTACGCCTCACCTGACCCCACCCCTGTCGGCTGAGTCTGTCGGTGCCGGCCACTAGGGTTGGCGTGTGGATGGGTTGTTCGAGATGGGGGCGAGCGCCTCGCGTGGCGGGTCGCTGAGCCACAGTGACCATGCGGCCGCGCCACTGGCGGTGCGGATGCGGCCGCGTACGCTCGAGGAGCTCGTGGGTCAGAGCTCGCTCAAGGCGTCCGGGTCGCCGCTGCACCAGGTGGTCGAGGGCGGACAGTCGCTCTCGCTGCTGCTGTGGGGGCCGCCGGGTACCGGGAAGACGACCATCGCCTCGATCGTGAGCGGCTCCACCGACCGCCGGTTCGTCGAGGTCTCCGCGGTCTCGGCCGGGGTCAAGGAGGTCCGCGCGGCGATCGACGCGGCCCGCGCCGAGCTGGTCGCCACCGGCAAGGAGACCGTCCTCTTCGTCGACGAGGTCCACCGGTTCAGCAAGGCGCAGCAGGACGCGCTGCTTCCGGGTGTCGAGAACCGCTGGGTCACGCTGGTCGCCGCGACCACGGAGAACCCGTTCTTCTCGGTGATCTCGCCGCTGCTGTCCCGATCCCTGCTGCTGCGGCTGGAGTCGCTGACCGACGACGACATCCGCGGTGTACTCCTGCGGGCGCTCGAGGACGAGCGTGGCCTGGGCGGTGCGGTGACGATCTCCGAGGAGGCACTCGACCATCTCGTACGCCTCGCCGGCGGTGACGCGCGCCGGTCGCTGACCTATCTGGAGGCGGCCGCGGGAGCGGCCACCGAGGGCGAGATCAGCCTCGAGGCTGCCGAACGCGCCGTCGACCAGGCGGCGGTGCGCTACGACCGGCAGGGCGACCAGCACTACGACGTGGTCAGCGCGTTCATCAAGTCGGTGCGCGGGTCGGACGCCGACGCCGCCCTGCACTACCTGGCGCGGATGATCGAGGCGGGGGAGGACCCGCGCTTCATCGCCCGCCGGCTGATGATCCTCGCCTCCGAGGACATCGGCCTGGCCGACTCGACGGCGCTGCAGACCGCGGTCGCCGCGGCGCAGACGGTGCAGCTGATCGGGATGCCGGAGGCGCAGCTCACGCTGGCGCACGCGACGATCGCGCTCGCGGTCGCGCCGAAGTCCAACGCGGTCACCAACGCCATCTTCGCCGCCCGCGCCGACGTCGCGGCAGGGAAGATCGGCAACGTGCCACCGCACCTGCGCGACGCCCACTACGAGGGTGCGAAGAAGATCGGGCACGGGAAGGCGTACAAGTACGCCCACGACGAGCCGTTCGGCATCGCGACGCAGCAGTACGCGCCCGACACGGTCGCCGACGCGGTGTACTACCAGCCGACCACCCACGGAGCCGAGGCCGGAGTGAAGGAACGTTGGGAGCGTGTCCGGAAAATCGTGCGCGGCCAGGATGGATAGGGTAGGCGCACCATGACGAACTCGAGCATGCCCGCGTGGGCGCTGGTGGCGACACTGACGGCGGTGGGGGTCCTGGTCCTCATCTCGCTGGCGGCCGTGCTGCTCGCGCTCGGGGCACGCCGCCGCGCGCGGCGCCGGCTCGAGGAGACGGAGGCCAGCGAGGCCGAGCTGCGCGAGCGGCTCGAGGCGCTGGAGAAGCGGCTGACCCCACCCGAGCCGGTCGGTCGGCGACGGCGCCGGGACCTGGCCGAGAGGGAGTATGTGATCACCTCCCTCGGGGAGGACGGCGAGCCTGCCGAGGTGGAGCAGGTGGTGCAGCGTACGTTGACCGCACCCGCCTTCGCGGACGCCGTGTTCCGGGAGACCGTGGTGCACGGTGTCGCGCTGGTCCACGGGGTGCGCCGGGCGCTCTCGCCCGAGGTGCGGTTCAAGATCCGCTACGAGATGCACCGCGAGGTCAAGCGGGCACGCAAGGACCGGAAGAGCGAGATGCGCGAGGCGCTGCGCGAATACCGTGCGCGCCAGCGCGCGGCAGTTGACGAGGACGTACGTATGGAGGACTCCCGATGAGGGGCGCGATCTGGTTCGTGGTCGGCGCGGGCGCCGGCGTGTACGCGGTGGTCAAGGGGCGGCGGGCCGCCGAGGCGTTCACCGCCGACGGCCTGCGCGACCGTGCCCAGGCGCTCGGGGTCGGCGCGCGGATCTTCCGCGACGAGCTGGCCACCGGCAAGGCCGAGAAGGAGCTCGAGCTGCGCGAGTGGATCGAGGCCAGGACCGCTGGGCCGAAACAGATTGGCGCCAACGGTGCCGGTCAGCAGAAACTTGGATTGAACGGGCCAACCGAGGACCCGAGGCAGAACATGGAAGGCAGTAACCCCTGATGGAGTGGTTGAGCACGGCGGAGATCCGCCGCCGTTTCACGGCGCATTTCGCCGAGAACACGAGTGTCGGCGAGCACACGGTGGTGCCCTCGGCATCGCTCCTGCTCGACGACCCCAACCTGCTCTTCGTCAACGCAGGCATGGTTCCCTTCAAGCCCTACTTCCTGGGTCAGGCCACTCCGCCCTACGACCGGGCGACGTCGGTGCAGAAGTGCATCCGCACGCCCGACATCGAGGAGGTCGGCAAGACCACCCGGCACGGCACATTCTTCGAGATGTGCGGCAACTTCTCCTTCGGTGACTACTTCAAGGAGGGCGCGATCACGCTCGCCTGGGAGCTGGTCACCAAGTCGGTCGCCGACGGTGGCTTCGGCTTCGACGAGTCGGCCCTCTATCCGTCGGTGCTCAACGGCGACGATGAGGCGGTCGCGCTCTGGAAGAAGATCTCCGGCCTGCCCGACGACCGCATCGTCCGGCTGCCCCCGAGCGAGAACTACTGGTCGATGGGCGTGCCCGGGCCGGGTGGTCCGTGCTCGGAGATCCTGATCGACCGGGGCCCGGAGTTCGGTGCCGACCGCGACTGGGACGCCGGTGACCGCTACCTGGAGTTCTGGAACCTCGTCTTCATGCAGGACAACGTCGTCGCGGCGCGGTCCAAGTACGACGTCGACATCGACGGCCCGCTCGCCCAGACCGGCATCGACACCGGCCTCGGCCTCGAGCGCGTCGCCTACCTGATGCAGGGCAAGTCGAACATGTACGAGACCGACGTGGTCTTCCCGGTCATCGAGAAGGCGATGGAGCTGACCGGGAAGAAGTACGGCGCCTCCTATGAGGACGACGTGCGCTTCCGGGTCGTCGCCGACCACGTGCGCTCCTCGCTGATGCTGATCAGCGACGGGGTGACCCCCGGCAACGAGGGCCGCGGCTACGTCCTGCGGCGGCTGATGCGCCGCGCGATCCGCAACATGCGCCTGCTGGGCTACGAGGACCCGGCGATGCCCGAGCTGCTGCCGATCTCCCGCGACAAGATGGGGGAGACCTACACCGACCTGCACACCGGCTGGGACCGGATCAAGCGGGTCGCGGACTCCGAGGAGGAGGCCTTCCGCAAGACGCTCGCGGCCGGCACCCAGATCTTCGACCTGGCCGCGACCGAGGTGAAGTCGAGCGGCTCCACCACGTTCACGGGCGCCAAGGCGTTCCAGCTCCACGACACGTACGGATTCCCGATCGACCTGACCCTCGAGATGGCCGCCGAGGCGGGCCTCGAGGTCGACGAGCCAGGCTTCCGCGGTCTGATGACCGAGCAGCGGGAGCGGGCCAAGGCCGACGCGCGCGCCAAGAAGGGTCAGCACGCCGATGTCTCGGTCTACCGAGGCATCCTGGACAGCAACGGTCCGACCGACTGGCAGGCCTACACGACCCTCGACACCGAGTCGAAGCCGATCGCTCTTCTCAAGGAGGGCAAGCGGGTCGACGTGCTCGGCCCCGATGAGATCGGTGAGATCGTCCTCGACCGCACCCCGTTCTACGCCGAGTCCGGAGGCCAGTCCGCCGACGCGGGCATCATCGAGTTCGACGGCGGCCGGCTCGAGGTCGTCGACGTGCAGCGGCCTGTCAAGGGCCTCGTCGTGCACCAGGTCCGCGTCGTCGACGGTGAGTTCTCTGCGCGTGGACCGGCTGGCGGCCTCGTGCACGCGCAGGTCGACCCCGAGTGGCGTCTCGGAGCTCGCCAGGCCCACTCCGGCACCCACGTGGTGCACGCGGCGCTGCGCGAGGTGCTCGGCCCGACCGCGCTGCAGTCTGGTTCGTACAACCGCCCCGGCTATCTGCGTCTCGACTACGGCTGGACCAAGGGCCTGACCCCTGAGCAGATGCACGAGATCGAAGAGGTCTCGAACAACGCGCTGCGGGCCGACCTGCCGGTCGCCTGGGACTACATGACCCTCCCGCAGGCCAAGGAGTGGGGCGCGATCGCGCTCTTCGGCGAGACCTACGACGACACCAAGGTGCGGGTCGTCGAGATCGGCGGCCCCTGGTCGCGTGAGCTGTGCGGTGGCACGCACGTGGACCACTCCGCTCAGATCGGCACCGTCGTGGTCACCTCGGAGGCCTCCGTCGGCTCCGGCAACCGGCGCATCGAGGCCTACACGGGCGTCGAGGGCTTCAACTACCTCGCCCGCGAGCGCGACGTGGTCTCCGAGCTCAACCTGCTGCTCAAGACGAAGTCCGACGACGTCGTCGGCCGGGTCTCCGACCTGATGGAGCGGCTCAAGGCCGCCGAGAAGGAGATCGCCCGGGCGCGTACGGCACAGCTGCTCGCCTCCGGTGGCTCGATCGCGGCCTCCGCGGTCGACGTCAACGGCGTCCAGCTCGTCGCCCAGCGGGTCCCGGGGGTGGGCGGCGGCGACGCTCGCACGCTCGCCCAGGACGTACGCTCCCGGCTCGGTGAGGCTCCGGCGGCCGTCGTGCTCGTCGGCGACGCTGACGACAAGGTGGCGATCGTGGCCGCGGTCAACCCGGCCGGCATCGCCAGGGGCGTCAAGGCGGGTGACCTGATCAAGGAGCTCGCGCCGGTCGTCGGCGGTCGTGGCGGCGGGAAGCCGGACTTCGCCCAGGGCGGTGGCAGCGACGTCTCCAAGATCGACACCGCGCTCGGAATGGTCGCGACGCTGGTCGCGCAAGCCTGATGCGCCACGGCGTGCGCCTCGGTCTCGATCCTGGCGACGCCCGGATCGGCGTCGCCAGGAGTGACCCCACGGGGTTCCTGGCGACGCCGCTCGAGACGGTCAAGAAGGGCCGCGGAGACCTGGCGCGTCTGCAGGAGATCGTCGCCGAGATCGCCGAGGAGTCGATGATGCTCGAGGTGGTCGTCGGGCTGCCCCGGTCCCTCAAGGGAGGGGAGAACCCGGCGACTGCTAAGGTCCGGGACTTCGCCGCGTCCTTGGCGCGACGAGTGGCTCCGGTCCCGGTACGCCTCGTCGACGAACGACTTACAACCGTTTCCGCGGAGGCTATGCTCCGAGACCGAGGTCGCAAGGGCCAGGACCGCCGAGCCGTGGTGGACATGGCCGCGGCGGTTGTGATCCTGCAACACGCATTGGACAGTGAGCGCGCTTCGGGGACCGCGCCTGGAGAGATCGTTGAGGTCGGTCATTGAGTGAGCGCTACTACCCCCCGGACCCGCGCGACCCACGTCGCCCTGGCCAGGGGTCATATGGTCGCGATCCGCGCGGTGGCCCCCCGCCGCGGCAGCAGCCGCCGCAGGATCCCCGAGACCCGCGCCGGATGCCGCCGCAGATGCCCGGCCAGAGGCAGGGTCAGATGCCGGGTCAGCTGCCGGGTCAGCTGCCTCCGCAGCAGGGCCAGCCGGGCCGACGCCCGGGGCCGCGTCCGGTGCCCGGTGCCGGGACACCCCCGCCGGGCTACGGCCGGCAGGAGCCGCCGCAGCGTCCGGGCGGCTACGGCGGGCCGACCTATCAGCAGCAGCCGGCGTTCTTCGAGGATGGCCCCGCAGATCACGATCCCTACTTCGACGAGAAGCCGCCCAAGCGCAAGCGACGCTTCGGTGGCTGCCTAGCCGTCCTGGTGGCCATGGCGGTGGTCCTCGGCGGGTTCTACTTCGTGGGGGACCGGGCGATCGACTACGTCAGGGACATGGTCGCCCCTCCGGCCGACTACGCCGGTCCCGGCACCGACCCCGTCTCCTTCGAGGTGCACGAGGGTGACTCGGTCTCGGCGGTCGGGCGCAGCCTGAAGGAGGTCGGCGTGGTGAAGTCCGTCGACGCCTTCATCGAGGCGGCCAACGCCGAGGGGCTGACCGTCCAGGTCGGCTTCTACCCGCTGAAGAAGCAGATGAAGGCCGCCGACGCCGTCGAGATCCTCGCCAACCCGGAGAACATCGACACGGTCAACGTCACCATCACCGAGGGGTCGCGTGCCAAGGCGATCTACAAGGTGCTCGCCGAGAAGACCGGGAAGAAGCCGGCCGACTTCAAGAAGGCCGCCCAGGACACCGAGGCGATCGGTCTGCCCGACTACGCCGAGGGCAACGTCGAGGGTTACCTGTTCCCGGCGACGTACGCCTTCCCGCCCGACGCGACGCCGACCGAGATGCTGGCGATGATGGTCGACCGGTGGGAGCAGGCGCTCGGCGACAACGACATCGAGGCGCGCGCCAAGCAGCTCAAGTGCGGCGGCGGCAAGGCATGTACACCGGAGCAGATCATGACCGTTGCCTCGCTCGTCGAGGCCGAGGGGCGCGGCGACGACATGGCCAAGATCGCCCGGGTGATCTACAACCGTGTCGAGAACCCCGGCACGGCCGGCCAGGCGGGCTTCCTGCAGATCGACGCGACGGTCAACTACGCGCTCGGGAAGTCTGGAAGCACCGAGCTCGGTGGCGTCGACGTGCAGTCCGTCGACTCGCCTTACAACACCTACACCAACAAGGGCTTGCCTCCGGGGCCGATCGGAGCGCCGGGTGACGACGCGATCCAGGCCGCGCTCAATCCGGCGGACGGTGACTGGTACTACTACGTGACCGTCAACCTGAAGACCGGTGAGACGAAGTTCGCCAAGAACTACGACCAGTTCCTGAAGTTCAAGGCCGAGTACAAGGACTACTGCGCAACCGAGTCCAAGAGCTGCTGAGGGGAAGACCTGAGTGAAGTGTGCTGTCCTGGGTGATCCGATCGATCACTCGCTCTCGCCGACCCTCCACCAAGCCGCGTACGCAGAGCTGGAGATGCCCGACTGGTCCTACACCTCCACGCGGGTGGCTGCCGGCGGTCTGGCTTCCTATGTCGCCGACCTCGGCGGCGACTGGCCGCCCAGCCGGTGGCGTGGGCTGTCGGTGACGATGCCGCTCAAGCGGGAGGCGTACGAGCTGGCTCGGTCGATCTCGCCGCGGGCGCGGCTCGTGGGGGCGGTCAACACCCTGGTGCGCTCCTCGCACGGCTGGGTGGGGGACAACACCGACCTGCCCGGCGCGGTCGCGGCGATCCGGGAGCGGGCCGGTGACGGGTTCTCCTGCTCGCACGGTGTCGTTCTGGGTGCCGGTGCCACGGCGGCCTCGACCGGGCTCGCGCTCGCCGAGCTGGGTGCCTCGCGGATCACGCTGCTGGCCCGGAACCCGGGCACGGCGGGGGAGACGATCGAGATGATCTCGCGTCACCGTAGCAAGCCGGTCGTCTCGGTGCTGCCGCTGGAGGCGGCTGGCCCGGAATCGGTGACCAGTGGCGCGGACGTGGTCGTCTCCACCGTTCCCGCGAAGGCGCAGACCCCGCAGCTCGTCGACCGCTGGGCGTCGACGCCGGTCGTCTTCGACGTCGTCTACGACCCGTGGCCCTCGCCGCTGCTCTCGGTCACGCCCGGCGTGGCCGTCAGTGGCCTGGACCTGCTCGTGCACCAGGCGGTGCTGCAGTTCGAGCTCTTCACCGGCCGTCCGGCGCCGCTGGCCGCCATGCGGGCAGCAGGGGAGAAGGCGCTGGCCAGTAGAGAGTCCAGCGCGGAGCCCATCTCGGTATGAGCTCCGGGGCGGTCGTGCTGGTGAGTGCGGCCGTCGCCGGTCTGCTCGCTCTCGGCGTGCCGGCACTGCTTCGCCGTCTCCCCGAGCCGGTCGACGACCCACCGGCGCTCTCCTATGCCACCGTGGCCGGCTGGGCGCCGCTCCTACCTCTGGCGGTAGCCGTCTCCGGTGTGCTCGCCGGGCTGCTCGCCTGGTGGGTGGAGCCCTCACGGCTGATGGTGGCGCTGGTGCCGCTGCTACCGCTGTGCGTGCTGCTCGCCTACGTCGACTGGCGCGTCCAGCGGCTGCCGAAGGTGCCGATCCTGGTGGCCACCGCGGTCGGGCTCGGCCTGCTCGTCGCCGAGTGGTTCTGGACCCGCGACACGCAGGCGGCCCTCGGTGCCCTTGCCGGGCTGGTGATCGCGCGCTCGGTGTTCTGGCTGCTGTGGCGGATGGTGCCGCACGCGATGGGCTTCGGCGACGTACGTCTCGCAGCGCTCGTCGGCCTGGTCCTCGGCCGCCTCGGCTGGGAGTCGCTGGCGGTCGGGCTCTGGGCCGGGCTGGCGATCTTCGGCGTCTGGGGCATCGGACGCGCCGTCGCGCAGCGCTCACGCACGGCGATGCGCGAGCCCCTCGCGTACGGGCCGTTCATGATTCTGGGCATGCTCGTGGGTGCGCTCACCGTCTCGCTTTGAGCCCGGGTGCACAGGGTTGCGTGACGGGGATGAAAGACTGGCGTCATGTTGCGTTGGCTCACTGCGGGCGAGTCCCATGGTCCGTCCTTGACGGCCGTGATGGAGGGTCTGCCCGCCCACGTCCGGATCACCTCTGACGACATCGCTGATGCCCTGGCTCGGCGCCGGCTCGGCTATGGCCGCGGTGCCCGGATGAAGTTCGAGAAGGACCAGGTGCGGATCACCGGCGGCGTACGCCATGGGGAGAGCCAAGGCGGTCCGGTCGCGATCGAGGTCGGCAACACCGAGTGGCCCAAGTGGGAGACCGTGATGGCCTCCGACCCGGTCGAGCCCGAGGTGCTCGAGAAGCAGGCGCGCAACGCGCCGCTGACCCGGCCTCGGCCCGGTCACGCCGACCTGGTCGGGATGCAGAAGTACGACTTCGACGACGCCCGCCCGATCCTGGAGCGTGCCTCGGCCCGCGAGACCGCGGCCCGGGTCGCGCTCGGCGCGGTCGCCTCGGCCTTCCTCGAGCAGGCGCTCGGCGTCCGGCTGGTCTCGCACGTCCTGGAGATCGGCGGAGTCCGTACGCCGAGCCACGAGGTGCCCTCGCCCGAGGATGTCTCCCGGCTCGATGAGGACCCGGTGCGCGTCCTCGACCCCGACGGCTCCAAGCAGATGGTCGCCCGGATCGACGAGGCCCACAAGGAGGGCGACACCCTCGGCGGCGTCGTCGAGGTCGTCGTCCACGGCCTGCCGCCGGGCCTCGGCTCCCACGTGCACTGGGACCGGCGCTTGGACGCGCGCCTGGCCGGTGCGCTGATGGGCATCCAGGCGATCAAGGGTGTCGAGGTCGGTGACGGCTTCGAGCTCGCCGCGACCCCGGGCTCCAAGGCCCACGACGAGATCGTTCCCTCCGCCGACGGGATCCGCCGCGCCTCCGGGCGTTCCGGTGGCACCGAGGGCGGCATGTCGACCGGCGAGATCCTGCGGGTGCGCGCCGCGATGAAGCCGATCGCGACCGTGCCGCGAGCGCTGCGCACCATCGACGTGGCCACCGGGGAGGAGGCGGTCGCGCACCACCAGCGCTCCGACGTCTGCGCCGTGCCCGCCGCCGGTGTGGTCGCCGAGGCGATGGTCGCGCTCGTGCTGGCCGAGGCGGCGCTGGAGAAGTTCGGCGGCGACTCGGTCGCCGAGACGGCGCGCAACGCCAAGGCCTACCTCGAGAACCTGAGGTACTCGTGATGCCGGCTGTCGTGCTCGTCGGCCCGATGGGCGCGGGCAAGTCGACCGTCGGGGCGCTGCTCGCCTCCCGTTTGGGCGTTGCGCTGCGTGACACCGATGAGGACATCGCCGCGGCCGCCGGCAAGAGCGTGCAGGACATCTTCGTCGACGAGGGCGAGGCTCATTTCCGCGCGGTCGAGGCTGACGCCGTCGCCGCCGCGCTCGCCGAGCACGACGGGGTCGTCTCCCTCGGCGGAGGCTCCGTCCTGGCTGAGCAGACCCAGATCCTGCTCAAGGAGCACACCGTCGTCTACCTGCGGGTCGGGGTCGCGGATGCGGTCAAGCGGGTCGGGCTCGGCTCGGGCCGTCCGATGCTGCTCGGCAACGTACGCGGCCGCATCAAGACGCTCCTGGAGGAGCGCGCACCGATCTACGAGTCGGTCGCGACCCTGGTCGTCGACACCGACGGCCGCTCGGCCGACGACGTCGCCGCCGAGCTCGCCACCGCCCTCACCGCGCTGAACACCACGGAGTAGAAGTGACTGACCCCGCAAGCACCGTCATCAGGGTCGAGAGCGCCGCGGCGTACGACGTCGTCATCGGCTCCGGCCTCGCCGGCCGGCTCCAGGGGCTCCTGGGCACCAGCGTCCAGCGGGTGGCGTTCCTCTACGCCGCCGAGCTGGCCGAGTACGCCGAGCCGGTGCTCGAGGAGCTGCTGAAGCACTACGACGTCCTCGGCCTCGGGCTGCCCAGCGGCGAGGACCAGAAGACGGTCGCGGTCGCCAACGACTGCTGGGAGGCGCTGGGGGAGAGGGGCTTCACCCGCTCCGACGCCGTCGTCACCTTCGGTGGCGGTGCGACCACCGACCTCGGCGGGTTCGTCGCGGCCGGCTGGCTGCGCGGCGTACGCGTGGTGCACGTGCCCACCACGGTGCTCGCCATGGTCGACGCCGCGGTCGGCGGCAAGACCGGCGTGAACACCGGTGCCGGGAAGAACCTCGTCGGTGCCTTCCACGAGCCCGCCGGTGTCCTGTGCGACCTCGCGCTGCTCCAGACCCTGCCGGAGGCCGACCTGATCGCCGGGCTCGGCGAGGTCGTCAAGTGCGGCTTCATCGCCGACCCCGAGATCCTGCGTCTGGTCGACGAGACCGACAAGATCACCGCCGACTCGCCGGTTCTCGCTGAGCTGGTCGAGCGCGCGATCCGGGTCAAGGCCGAGGTCGTCGCCGCCGACCTGAAGGAGACCGGCGGCGCCGACGGCCACCCCGGCCGCGAGACCCTCAACTACGGCCACACGCTCGCGCACGCGCTCGAGAAGCACTCCGGCTTCTCGATCCGCCACGGTGACGCGGTCGCGGTCGGCTGCGTGTACGCCGCCGAGCTCGCCCGCCTCGCCGGCGTACTCTCCGACGACGTCGCGGCTCGGCACGCGCCGGCCTTCGCGAAGGTCGGCCTCCCGACCACCATCAAGGAGCTGGGCGTCGAGGCCGGCTTCGACGACCTCATCGGTGCCATGCGCGTCGACAAGAAGACCCGTGGCTCCGTCCTCCGGTTCCTCGTCATCCACGACCTCGCCGACCCCCGCATCCTCACCGGGCCGACCGAGGAGCAGCTGCGGGAGGCGTACGCGGTCGTCGGCGGGTAGCGCAAAGCGACGGCGCCGGCTATGACAGGGGATCCGACCTTGTGAAACGTTCACAAGGTCGGATCCCCTGTTGTAAGGCCATGGGCCAGCCGAGGGATCGGACGGATCTGTGCGCAGCGGCGATCGATGTCACCTAGGGTTCGCGCATGACCCCGCCCGCCGCCACGACAGGAGTTCGAACGGCGATCCCGGTCCCTGTCGTTCTCGCCGCGATCACCGTCTTCATCACCTTGGGTCTCGGGCTACCGTTCAAGTTGATTCCGGTCCTGCTGATCGGCGCGGAGCCCGGCATCAGCCCCGTCGTCGATGGGACCAGCCTGGCGACGATGACGATCGTGGTGGTTGCTCGCAGCATCCTCGAGGTCGTTTCCGCGGCGTTGCTCCTCCGCCGGTCGGCAGCAGCTCGAGCCGTCCTGACTGCTGCATGTATGGCTGGCTTCGTCGTGACGTTCCTGTCGCTGACTCCCGACGTGGACGAGATCGGGGGAGTCGTCGTCCCGACGATGATCTCGGTGGCCGTGATCGTGCTCGTCCACCTGCCCGGGGTGAACCGCTGGTTGGCACCGATGCCGGGGAACCCTCGTGACCTGCGTCGTCCGCCGCAGGTCACCATCGGTGCCTTGATAGCGCTGGCTTGGTCGCTTCCCCTCCTGGTCGTGGCGGTCTTCTTCATCGCCAGGGTGGACTGGTCCTACGAGGCGGCACAGCCGTGGTTCGCCTTGCTCGTCCCGGGTCTCATCGGCGGCGACATCGCGCTGCTCCTCGGCCTGGAGATGGTCGCGCTCTCCTTGCCGGCCTTCGTCGCCGCGCTGGCCTGCTTTCGGCGGGTGGGGCCGGCGCCTGCACTGCTGGTGTTGTCCGCAGCCGTCGCCATCGGTTACGTGCGCCACGCTGCAGGATCCGTGGCGCCGTCAGACCCGCTCGTCGCGACGATCCTCGGGATAGTGGCGCTGGCCGCGCTGGCGTCGGTGGCGCTGCTTCACTCCCGCCCGGTCCTGGCGTGGCTCTCCGGTGGATCGGACGCGCCCGCGGACGAGGTAGCAGAAGCCTCCTGATACGGGTGCGAGTGCCGCGGGTGGTGAGCGGCGTACCAAGGCTCTTGGCTCCTGCTCACTCCCCGGACCAGCGGGCGATGTCCTCGTCGGTGACCTCGACCGGGCCGGCGACGCGCTGGGTGGCGCGGATGTGGTTGCCGAAGGGGTCGCGGAAGGCGCAGTCGATGCCGTAGGGCTGCTTGGTCGGCTTGTCGGTGAACTCGACACCCTGGGCGGAGAGGTCGTCGTAGAGCTTGTGGCAGTCGTCGGTGTTGAAGATGACCACGGCACCCATGGCGCCCTTGGTGACCAGGTCGCGCAGCTGGGCGGCGGTCTCGTCGCTGTGCGCGGGGGAGCCGCCGGGGACCTCCAGCAGCAGCTGGTGGTCGGGGTCGCCGGGAAGGTGGATGGTGAGCCAGCGCATGAAGCCCATGTCGACGTCGCTGCCGACCTCGAGCCCGAGCTTGCCGACGTAGAAGTCGAGCGCCTCGTCCTGGTCGAGCACGTAGATTCCGGTGATGTTGATGTTGGTCAGCACGTGACCAGTCTGCGTGCCGCGAACGCCAGGCGCTTCTCCGAAACTGCTCAGCTCGCCGGCCGCATCCAGGCACGGGCCACACACCCGGGCACGGCCGGACTGTCGGCCCGGGCGCGGTAGTCGCTCGGGGAGGTGCCGACGATGTCGCGGAACGTACGGCTGAAGGTGCCGAGGCTGGTGAAACCGACCCTGAGCGCGACGTCGGTGACCGGGGTCGCGGTGTCGCGCAGCAGCGCCATCGACCGCTCGATCCGGCGGCGTTGCAGGTAATGGTGCGGCGTCTCGCCGAAGACCGCCTTGAACCGGCGGCTGAAGTGCGCGGGGGAGACGTACGCGACTCGGGCGATCGCGGCGACGTCGAGCGGCTCGGCGTAGTGCCGGTCCATGGCATCACGCGCCCGCAGCAGGCGACGGTTCTCGTCCTCGCGCGGCGTCATGTGCCCGAGCCTAGGCCGAGTCGGCTCGTCATGACGAGCCGACTCGGCAGGGCTTCTAGCAGGTCACAGACCCATGTCCTTGGCGATGATCAGCTTCATGACCTCGGAGGTGCCGCCGTAGATGCGGTTGACGCGGTTGTCGGCGTAGAGGCGGGCGATCGGGTACTCGTTCATGTAGCCGTAGCCGCCGTGGAGCTGGAGGCAGCGGTCGATGACCCGGTGGGCGACCTCGGTGCAGAACAGCTTGGCCGAAGCGGCCTCCGCAGCGGTGAGGGTGCCGGCATCCTCGGCCTCGATCGCGCGGTCGACCACGGCCTCGGCGGCGTCGACCTCGGCCTTGCACGCGGCCAGCTCGAACTTGGTGTTCTGGAAGGAGGCGACGGTGGTGCCGAAGACCTTGCGGTCGTGGACGTACGCCTTGGCGAACTCGACGGCGGCCGCGGCCTGGGCGTAGGCGCCGACAGCGATGCCGAGGCGCTCGACGGGGAGGTTCTGGCCGAGGTAGGAGAAGCCCTTGCCGACCTCGCCGAGGACGTCCTCGACCGGGACGTGCACGTCGGTGAAGGAGAGCTCGGCGGTGTCGGAGACCTTGAGGCCGAGCTTGTCGAGCTTGCGGCCGACCTCATAGCCCGGCAGCGAGGTGTCGACGGCGAGCAGGGTGATCCCGCCACGCCGGTCGTCGGCGGAGGCCGGTGCGGTGCGGGCGCAGACGATCACCCGGTCGGCGTTGACGCCGCCGGTGATGAAGGTCTTGGCGCCGTTGAGGACGTAGTGCTTGCCGTCCTCGGTGAGCTTCGCCGAGGTGAGCATGCCGGCGAGGTCGGAGCCGGTGCCCGGCTCGGTCATCGCGATCGCCCACATCTCCTCACCGGCGACGAAGCCGGGCATCCAGCGCTCCATCTGCTCCTTCGTGCCGAGCTTGAGCAGGTAGGGCAGGCAGAGGCCGACGTGGGTGCTCGAGCCGCCGAAGGAGACCCCGGCGCGGGCGAGCTCCTCGGTGATGACGGCGGAGTACTTGAACGACTCGATCCCGGCGCCGCCGTACTCCTCGGGCACCTGGATGCCCCACACCCCGAGCTCACCGAGCTTGAGGTAGAAGTCGTGGGGAACGATCCCGGCCGAGTACCACTCCTCGTAGACGGGAGTGACCTCCTTCTCGATGAACGAGCGGATGGTCTCGCGGAAGGACTGGTGGTCCTCGGTGTAGATGGTGCGGCGCATGACGGTGCTATCTCCTCGAGTGCAACTTGTAGGGGTCAGGGGCGGACGCCGACGACGCGGAGCGCCAGGTCGGCATAGAAGTCGGCGAGGGCATCGGGGGTCCAGGAGCCGTCGTCGCGGTACCACCGGGCCAGGTCGATGCCGAGGGAGAGCAGGGCGGTCGCGGCCTTGGCGGGGTCGGGGGTGTCGAAGTCGCCGCTGCGTACGCCTTCCTCGACGACCTCGCGCATGACGGTGTCGATGGCGCGGCGCAGTCCGGCGATCTCGCGGAAGTGCTCCTCGGTCAGCGCGGCGAGCTCGTAGTTGATGACCCGGGCCGTCGTGTGGGAGCGCGCGTGGAAGAGGACATAGGTCCGTACGGCGGCCGCGACCCGCTCGGCGGGCGTGGCGTCGGTGCGGGTCGCTTCGATGACCGCCTCGAGGATCACCTCGTGGCCGCGCACCGCGATCGCGTGCAGGAGCTCCTCCTTGGAGCGGTGGTGGACGTAGACCGCGGCCGGGCTCAACCCGGCCGCCGTGGCGATGTCGCGGGTGCTGGTGCCGTGGAACCCCTTGGCGGAGAAGGCCTGGACCGCCGCATCGAGCAGACGGGCACGGCTACGGTCGCCGCGCGCCTGGGTGCTGGTGCGGAGCTCGTTCATCAGGCATCCTCGTGTCGGAGTCGTGGCTGTCGGATCCAGTGTCGCACAATATAAGTGACCGCTTAGATTTGGTTCGTGACAGGATGACCCGGTGAGCAAGAAGCTGCAGCCGGTCCTGGTCCTCAACGGCCCCAATCTCGGACGACTCGGGAAGCGTCAGCCCGAGATCTACGGGCACACCACCCACGACGAGCTCGCCGCGATGTGCGTCGACTGGGGTCATGCGCTCGGCTTCGCCGTGGACGTACGTCAGACCAACCACGAGGGCGACATGGTCGACTGGCTCAACGCCGCGGCCGACAAGGGCGTCCCGGTCGTGCTCAACGCGGCCGCCTGGACCCACTACTCCTACGCCATCTACGACGCCTGTGCGCAGCTGACCGCCCCGCTCGTCGAGGTGCACATCTCCGAGCCGCTCGAGCGGCCCGAGGTCTTCCGGCACACCAGCGTCATCACCCCGCACGCGGTCGCGGTCGTGGCGGGCAAGGGCATCGACGGCTACCACGAGGCGCTCTCGGTCATCGCCGAGAAGCTCGTCGACGCCTGACCTGACCCATATTGGCGATCGCCGCCGACTGATTCCTGGCCGGCCGACTTCGGGGGCCACGGTGAGCACATGGGTCGGCTGCTGGCAGGTCTCGCGCGGGTCCTCGCCGTGCTGCTCGCCGGCGGAGTGCTCGGCGCGCTGATCGGCGGCGTCGGTGGGCGGGTCGTGATGTACCTGCTGATCCGGCTCAGTCCGGAGGCCGGCGGCGTCACCAGCGACGACGGGTTCGAGATGGGCCGGTTCACCCTGGACGGCTCGCTGAACCTCGTCGTGGTCTGCACGGTGCTCGGCGTCGTCGGTGCGGTGGTCTACCTGATCATCCGGTGGCTGCTGTTCGGGCCCTGGTGGTTCCGCGTCCTCAGCGTCACCCTCGCCGCCGGCGTCGGAGTGGGCAACATCATCGTCCACGCCGACGGCGTCGACTTCAGCCTGCTCCAGCCGGCCCTGGTCTCCGTGCTGGCGTTCGTGGCGATCCCCGCGGCGTACGGGGCGGCGCTGACCGTCGTCGCGGAGCGATGGATCCTGGCTGCCTGGCCCGTTCCGCCGGAGACCGGGGCAGTGGGGCGCGCCACGCTGTGGGTGTTGCGCGCGGTGGCGCTGGCCGTCGGCGTACTCTCGCTGGTGGATCTCGCCGGGAAGACCGCGGTCGTTGCTTGATTCGGCCCTGTGCGGACTCGCGGATAGGATTCTCCGAGGCCCTTGGGGGCCCTACGAACCTTGACGGACATTGACAATTGAAGCCTGCATCGGTGCAGGTCAAAGAGACGAAGGCTGACGGACGGTTATGGCGACGACGAACGACCTCAAGAACGGCATGGTGCTGAAGATCGAGGGCCAGCTCTGGCAGGTGGTCGAGTTCCAGCACGTGAAGCCCGGCAAGGGTCCGGCCTTCGTCCGCACCAAGCTGAAGAACGTCGAGTCGGGCAAGAACGTCGACAAGACCTTCAACGCCGGCACCAAGGTCGAGACCGCCACGGTCGACCGCCGCTCGTTCCAGTACCTCTACAACGACGGCTCGAACTTCGTCTTCATGGACGTCGCCGACTTCGACCAGGTCGAGGTCGACCCGGAGATCATCGGCGACAGCGCCGGCTTCCTCCTGGAGAACCAGGAGGTCATCCTGGCCACCAACGAGGGCCGCGTGCTCTTCGTCGAGCTCCCGCCGTCGGTCGAGCTCGTCATCTCCTACACCGAGCCCGGTGTCATGGGTGACTCGGCCACCGGCCGCACCAAGCCCGCCACCCTGGAGACCGGCGCCGAGATCCAGGTGCCGCTCTTCATCGAGCAGGGCGAGAAGATCAAGGTCGACACCCGCGAGGGCGGTTCCTACCTCTCCCGCGTCAAGGGCTGACCTGTGGCTCACGTCGCCACCGCCCGCACCAAGGCCCGTAAGCGCGCGCTCGACCTGCTCTTCGCCGCTGAGGCCCGTGGACTCTCCGCCGGCGATCTGCTCGACCAGCAGATCCGCGAGGGGGAGGTGCCCAACAACCCGTTCACGGTCAAGCTCGTCCGTGGTGTGGTCGCCGAGTCCGAGCGCATCGACGCTCTGATCGCCGCCTTCGCCAAGGACTGGTCGCTGGCCCGGATGCCCGCGGTCGACCGCAACGTGCTGCGCCTCGGCGTCTGGGAGCTCATCGACGGCGACGTCGCCGCCGAGGTCGCGATCAGCGAGGCCACCGCCCTGGTGACCGAGCTGTCGACCGACGACTCGCCGTCCTTCGTCAACGGTGTGCTCGCCGCGGTCGCGAAGGACCTCGCCAAGGCCTGATCAGCATGAGGCGTACGCCTGTCCGGGAGCGTTCCGGGCAGGCGTAGCGTCATTTCAGGGTGCGGCGCGACGCGTGTGTTTTCCGGTTATCGACGATTGCTTCGGTCGGGACCGTATGTTTGACCCAAGGCTGAGATGGAGGCCGTAACCCAGCACCCGTATTCGGAGAGCGCATGACGCAGGAGAACAACCCCTACGACGAGCCGGACTCGCGCACCCGGCCGACCGGAGCACCCTCGCACTGGGTGACGCCGCCTCCGCCGCAGACGGCGGGACGGCCGCCGACGCCCCCCACGCAGCCCCGTCCCGACCCGAGTCAGGAGGCGACTCGCATCACCAACCCACAGGTCACCACGACACCCGCCCCGCCCCCTCCGGCGGCGGTGACGCCGCCGCCTCCGGGCGTCCACGGCCTCGAGGTCCCCAGCGCGACCGACTTCCTCGACCGGCGCGCTGAGTCGGCCGGGTTCGGTCCCGCGACCTGGGGCTGGCGAGGCGCGATCCGCAAGATGTCCGGCGGGCTGATCAGCCCCAAGATGGGCCAGGCCGAGGTCGCCTACGAGCAGGACCGGGCGATGATCCAGCGCGACTTCGACGGGCCTCGCACCATCGTCTTCATCAACCCCAAGGGCGGCGCCGCCAAGACCACCGGCGTGCTGGCGGCGGGCTACACCTTCGGCACCGTACGTGGTGGCGGGATCGTGGCCTGGGACAACAACGAGACCCGCGGCACCCTCGGCATCCGCGGCATGCGGAGCACCCACCGCAACACCACCCGCGAGCTGCTCGACAACCTGGCCGCGTTCAACAACGTGCACCAGTCCCGCATCGGCGACCTCGGTGCCTTCGTACGCTCCCAGGGTGACGCCCACTTCGACGTGCTCGCCTCCGACGAGCGCCCCGACGTCACCGGCCAGATCCACGCCGACGACTTCGGGCAGGTGCACCAGCTCCTGGAGCGCTTCTACAAGGTGATCCTGGTCGACACCGGCAACAACATGCGTGCCGAGAACTGGCTGGCCGCCGCCGACACCGCCGACCTGCTGGTGGTGACCTCGACGGTGCGCGAGGACACCGGCTACAGCGGCCTGTGGATGCTCGACGCGCTCCAGGAGTCGGGCTACGCCGACCTCAAGCTGAAGACGATCACGGTGCTCTCCGACCCGTCCCCAAAGGTCGACACCAACCTGGCTCGTGACCTCACCGAGGTCTACCAGCAGCGCACCCGTGGGGTCTACCGGGTCCCGTTCGACCCGGTGCTCGTCGCCGGGTCCACGGTCCAGTACTCCCAGCTCTCCGAGGACACCAAGATGTCGTGGCTGAAGGCCTGCGCTGGGATGGCGCACGCTCTCTAGCCATGGGCCGCTAACGTCGGAGTCATGCGCGCAGTCGTCTACTCCGAGAACGGTCCCTCCTCCGCCATGCGTCTGACCGATCGCCCGGTGCCGAAGCCCGGCCCGGGCGAGGTCCTGGTCAGGCTGGTGCGGGCCGGCGTCAACCCCACCGACTGGAAGGTACGCGCCGGCCTGAGCGCCACCCTCACGACTCCCGAGGCGACCCCGGGTCAGGACGGTGCGGGCGTGGTCGAGGAGATCGGCGCGGGTGTCACGACCCATATCGTCGGTCAGCCGGTGTGGCTCTTCATGGTCCAGCACGGGCAGGCCTGGGGCACCGCGGCGGAGTACGTCACCGTCCCGGCCCACAAGGCCGTCGAGCTGGCCGCTGGTGCCTCCTACGACCTCGGCGCCTCGCTCGGCGTCCCGGCGATGACGGCCCACCGGGCGCTCACCTCCGGCGCGGTGGAGCGGGTGGCCCCAGGGTCGTTCGACGGCCTCACCATCCTCGTCCACGGCGGTGCCGGGGCGGTCGGCAACGCCGCGATCCAGCTCGCCGTGTGGGCAGGAGCGACGGTGATCACCACGGTCAGCTCGGCGGAGAAGGCCGCGCTGGCGAAGACCGCCGGTGCGCACCACATCGTCAACTACCGCGAGGGTGACGGGGCCGCGGCGATCCGCGAGATCGCGCCCGACGGCGTCGACCTGATCGTCGAGGTCGCCCCGGCCGACAACAACGACCTGGACCGCGCGGTCATCGCCAAGCGCGGCACGATCGCGATCTACGCCAACAACGGCGGCGACGAGCTCACCATGCCGCTGCGGGCGACCTTCTCGCTCAACCTGCGCTACCAGTTCATCCAGCTCTACGGCATCGAGCCGGAGCAGATCCAGGCCGCGGCCGACGACGTCGCCGCCGCCGTGGCGGCAGGGGCGCTGCGGGTTGGCCCGGAGGGCGGCGTACCTCTTCACCACTACCGGCTCGAGGAGACCGCCGCCGCCCACGACGCGGTCGAGGCGGGTGCGGTCGGGAAAGTGCTGATCGACCTGGAGTGAGGATAGGGTTGGCCCGATCCTTTAACGAGCCGTCCCGTGAGGCGGAGAAGGAGACCACAACCTTGTCTGATGTTGTCCCAGCCGTTGACTCAGAGCCGTCGACCGATGGTCGCGTCGTGCTCGATGCCCGTGACATCTCCCGGGCGCTGACCCGGATCTCCCACGAGATCCTGGAGCGCAACCGCGATGCGGAAGACCTGGTGCTGCTGGGTCTGCACACCCGCGGGGTGCCGCTGGCCAAGCGGATCGCCGCGCGGATCGAGGCCGCCGAAGGCCATCCGGTCGCGCACGGCGCGCTCGATGTGACGATGTACCGCGACGACCTGCGCACCCATCCCACCCGCGCCCCGCACCACACCGAGATCCCGCCCGGCGGCATCGACGGCAAGACCGTGGTGCTGGTCGACGACGTGCTCTTCTCGGGCCGCACCGTCCGCGCCGCCCTCGACGCGCTGGCCGACTACGGCCGCCCCGCCGTCGTACGCCTGGCAGTTCTCGTCGACCGCGGCCACCGGCAGCTGCCGATCCGGGCCGACCACGTCGGCAAGAACCTCCCCACCGCCCGCTCCGAGCGGGTCGGGCTGCGCCTGGAGGAGATCGACGGCATCGACGAGGTACGCATCGTCGAGCTCGAGGGGGTTTCGGCATGACGAGGCATCTGCTGTCCATCGACGACGTGAGCGCTGAGGAGATCCAGCGGCTCTTCGCCACCGCGGCCGAGATGCACGACGTCCAGAAGCGCGAGGTCAAGAAGCTGCCGGCGCTGCGCGGGCGTACGGTGATCAACCTCTTCTTCGAGGACTCGACCCGCACCCGGTCCTCCTTCGAGATCGCGGGGAAGTGGCTCTCGGCCGACGTGATCAACCTGTCCGCGAAGGGCTCCTCGACCTCGAAGGGCGAGTCGCTGCGCGACACCGTGCTGACCGTGACCGCGATGGGAGTCGACGGCCTGGTGATGCGTCACTCGGCCTCCGGCGCGGCTCATCAGGTCGCGGGCTGGCTCGACATCCCGGTGATCAACGCCGGCGACGGGATGCACGAGCACCCGACCCAGGCCCTGCTCGACGGCTACACGCTCCAGCGCCAGCTCGGCGGACCCGGCTCCCTGGAGGGCAAGCGGATCGCCATCGTCGGCGACCTGACCCACTCGCGGGTGTTCCGGTCCAACGTGAAGTCGCTGATCAAGCTCGGCGCTTCGGTGACCGCCGTCGCTCCGCCCACGCTGATGCCCTCGGGCATCACCGAGTGGGCCAAGGCCGACGGCTTCGCCACCTCCTACTCGCTCGACGACGTGCTGCCCGAGGTCGACGCGGTGATGATGCTGCGCGTCCAGCGGGAGCGGATGAGCGGTGGCTACTTCCCGACGTCGCGGGAGTACACCGTCGGCTACGGGCTCACCCGTCAGCGGCTCGGCATGCTGCGCGAGGGCGCGCCGATCCTGCACCCCGGGCCGATGAACCGTGGCCTGGAGATCTCTCCCGAGGCCGCCGACGCCGCCTCCTCGCGGATTCTCGACCAGGTCTCGGCCGGGGTCGCGATCCGGATGTCCGTCCTCTACCACTTGCTTGCCGGCGAGGAGTCCGCATGAGCCTGCTGATCAAGGGAGTCTCGGTCCTCGGGGCCGAGCCGACCGATGTCCACGTCGAAGGGGGAGTGATCCGAGAGATCGGCACCCTCTCGGCGAACGTCGACGAGGTGGTCGACGCCTCCGGCCTCGTCCTCCTCCCGGGGCTGGTCGACCTGCACACTCACCTGCGTCAGCCGGGTCGCGAGGACGCCGAGACGGTCGCCTCGGGCGCGGCGGCGGCCGCTGCCGGCGGCTACACCGCTGTGCTGGCGATGGCCAACACCTCGCCGGTCACCGACACGGCCGAGGCCGCGGTCTCGGTGTGGGACCTCGGCCGCGAGGCAGGGCTGGCCGACGTGTTCCCGGTCGGCGCGGTGACCAAGGGACTGGCCGGCGAGGAGCTCGCCGAGCTGTCCCTGATGAACCGTTCCCGGGCAGGCGTCAAGGTCTTCTCCGACGACGGCCGCTGCGTCTCGGACCCGCGGGTGATGCGGCGGGCGCTGGAGTACGTCAAGGCGTTCGGCGGCGTGATCTCCCAGCACTCCCAGGACCCATCGCTGGCACCTTACGGTTCGGCCTGCTGCCATGAGGGTGAGCTCTCCGGCCGGCTCGGTCTGCCCGGCTGGCCGGGTGTCGCGGAGGAGGTCATCGTCGCCCGCGACGTGATGCTCGCCCGCCACACCGGCTCCCGCGTCCACGTCGCTCACGCCTCCACCGCGGGCACCGTCGAGGTGCTGCGCTGGGCGAAGGCGCAGGCGGAGAAGGACGGCAGCTGGGCGGTCACCGCGGAGGTCACCCCGCACCACCTGCTGCTCACCACCGACCTGCTCGCCGGCTACGACCCGACCTTCAAGGTCAACCCGCCCCTGCGCCCCGCCGAGGACGTCGAGGCCCTGCGGGCAGCCCTGGCCGACGGCACCATCGACGCGGTCGCCACCGACCACGCCCCGCACGCGCGCCAGGACAAGGAGCACGCCTTCGTCGACGCGGCCTTCGGGATGCTCGGGCTCGAGGAGGCACTCTCGGTCGTCTCGACCGTCATGGTCTCCTCGGGGCTGCTGGACTGGGCCGGCGTCGCCCGGGTCATGTCCACGACCCCGGCCCGGATCGCCGGGCTCGAGGAGCACGGGCGCCCGATCGCGGTCGGTGAGCCGGCGAACCTGGCGCTGATCGACCCGGCCGCGACCTACGTCGTGGATCGCGACCGCTCGCTC
The DNA here is from genome assembly GCF_044767415.1 of Nocardioides sp. NPDC101246. Classification (NCBI taxonomy): domain Bacteria; kingdom Bacillati; phylum Actinomycetota; class Actinomycetes; order Propionibacteriales; family Nocardioidaceae; genus Nocardioides; species Nocardioides sp. NPDC101246. Next base: position 304,339 of record NZ_JBIWNX010000005.1, on the reverse strand, counting down.
TCGCTCTCCCGCAACAACCCCTGGCACGACCGCAAGCTCACCGGCCGCGTCGTGTCCACGTTCCTGCGGGGGAAGCAGACCTACGCCGGTTAGGCTCCACCGCCGTGACCGACGTCTTCTCAGAGAAGCTGGCGCAGTGGCGCGCCTACACCGCGACCCCGTGGGGCCGCATCCGCTACACCGTGGTCGAGGAGATCCTCCGACGCCAGTGTGCCGAGCTGGGTGAGGGGCTCCGGATCCTCGACGTCGGCGGCGGGGACGGAATGGACGCGTTGCCGCTGGCACTCGCCGGGCACGACGTCACGATCCTCGACCCGTCAAAGTCCTGGCTGGCCGAGGCGGAGCGGCGGGCGGTGGAGGCGGGCACGTCGGTGACCACGCTCGTCGGCGGTCTCGACGACCTGCCGGAGGGGGAGTGGGACCTGGTGCTGTGTCACTTCGTGCTGCGTTATCGGGCTGGTGATGCCGGGGACGTAGGCCGGTTGGCGGCCGCCGTCCGCCCCGGCGGCCGGCTGTCGGTGATGGAGCCCAACCCGGCGAGCATGGTGCTGCGCCAGCTGGTCACGGGCGGTCCTGAGGCCGCTCTCACCGAGCTGCGCGCGGACACCAAGCGCACCGTGACCTTCGACCATGACGTACGCAAGGTCGCGATGGGCGACCTCGAGGCCGAGCTCGCGTCGGCGGGGCTGCGGCTCACCGGCCGCTTCGGCACCAGGATCGCCAACGACCTGCTCACCGACGACACCGCGAAGGCCGACCCCGCCTACCTCGACCGCCTCCTCGAGCTCGAGCGCGAGCTGTGCGACCAGGAGCCGTTCGTACGCATCGCCGGGATGTACCAGCTCGTCGCAGAACGTCCAGGCGGGTGAACGACGAGTTGAGCTATGCTCGCCGGGCTGGATCCGTACGTCGATGGCCAGGCGCCGCCGCTGAAAGGCGCCACTTCTCATGATCATGTCGGGAGCATCCACCACGCGCCGATGAGTGGCGCGAAGACCAAGCCTCGCGAGCTGCGAGCCAAGCGTCGATCTGGTCGCCATTCCTGCTGGGACCACCTCGTGGTCGCGCCGCTGTGGGTTGCGTACGGGGCGAATCTCGGCACCTTGTTGCGCACCTGTGACGCGATCGGCGCCTGTCTGGCGGTGCCGCGCACCAAGCACTACCTCGACGCGCTCCAGGTCGGCGACACGCTGCGGGGACGGAGGCCCTGCCTTCACTGGGTGGCACCCAGCAAGGAGGAGTGGATCGCGGCCCAGCGTCGTGCCGGGAAGCGGATCGTCGCCGTCGAGCTCGCCGACGGAGCGACCCCGCTCACCCGGCTGACCCCGGCACGTGAGCCGACGGTGCTCCTGCTCGGGCACGAGCACCACGGGGTGCCCGACGACGTGCTCGCCGAGGTGGCGGAGTGCGTCGAGATCCCGATGGTCGGCTGGGGTGCGAGCCTCAACGTCGCGGTCGCGGGGAGCCTGGTGGCCTACCGGTTGGCCGGGCTGTCGTGACGCGCCCGCGGGCCGGGTTAGGCTCGGGAGCGTGGATAACCTCGAGCGCGTCTACAAGATGCCCTTCGGCTCCGTCTACCCGCACTATGTGACGAAGGTGGAGAAGAAGGGCCGCACCACGGCCGAGCTGCACCAGGTGATCACCTGGCTGACCGGCTTCGACGACGACGCGATCGCCAAGCACATCGAGGCGGAGACGAGCTTCGAGGAGTTCTTCGCCGCCGCCGACCTCAACCCGAGCTCGGAGCTGATCACCGGTGTGGTGTGCGGCGTGCGGGTCCAGGAGATCGAGGACCCGGTGATGCGCCAGGTGCGCTACCTCGACAAGCTCGTCGACGAGCTGGCCAAGGGAAAGGCGATGAAGAAGATCCTGCGCGGTTAATCGGTTGGACGGAGCAGCGGTCGCCGCGTACTCTTTACTCATCATGAAGTTCCTGCGCTGACCTCCGACCCGCGCCCGAGGCACATGCCCGGCGGGTCGTCCTCGAACCCGAAGGCCAGCGCTCTGATGTCATCTTCCATCGTCTCCGGACCGATCGTCGTCCGCGACCTCTCCGTCTCCTTCCGCAGCGGCTCCGTCCTCGCCGGGATAGACCTCACCGTCTCCCCGGGCGAGCGGATCGCGCTCGTGGGGGAGAACGGTGCCGGCAAGTCCACGCTGCTCCGCGCTATCGCAGACCGGCTTCCGCGCACCGCCCAACGCACCGGCACGCTCGAGGCTCCTGCCGACCTCGTCTGGCTGCCGCAGGAGCCGCCGTTCCGCGACGCGGCGAGCATCGAGGACGTACTCGCGACCACCCTGCGCCCGCTCCGTGAGGCCGTCGCCACGGTCGAGACGCTTGCGGACCGTCTCGACGACCCCGAGGTCGCCGAGACGTACGCGAGCGCGCTCGACTTCGCGGTGGCCCACGACGCCTGGGACGCCGACCGGCGGGCCATCCTGGCCGCCGAGCGTCTCGGTCTCAGCGGCCTGGACCGGGAGCGCCCGATCAGCACGCTCTCGGGCGGGCAGCGGACCAGGCTGGCGCTGGCGACCGCGATCACCCGCCGTCCCGACGCGCTGCTGCTCGACGAGCCGACCAACCACCTCGACGACGAGGCGGTCGCGGTCCTGGGGGAGTTCCTGCGCGATCTCCCCGGCGTCGTGCTGATGGCCTCCCACGATCGCGTCTTTCTCGATGAGGTCGCCACCGGCCTCTTCGACCTCGACCCCACGGCCTTCGGCACCGACGGTGCCGGCGGCCGTCTCTTCGGTGGCGGCTGGAGCGCCTACGAGGAGGCTCGACAGGCCGCTCGTGAACGGTGGGAGCAGACGTACGCCGAGCAGCAGGACGAGCTCAAGCGTCTCCGGACCGCGACCAAGATCGGCAACGACGCGATCGCCCACAACCGCGGCCCGACCGACAACGACAAGTTCATCTACAAGTTCAAGGGCAGCAACGTCGAGCGCACCGTGGCCCGCCGCAAGAAGGACGCCAACCGGCGCCTGGAGGAAGCCGAGGACGCCCAGGTACGCAAGCCGCCGCCGCCTCTGCGGCTCAACGCCGCGCTGTCGGCTGCGGGCACGAGCGGGAGGATGGTCGTCGTACGCGACCTGGTGGTCGAGGAGCGGGTCAGCCTGCCGGTCCTGGACATCATGGCGGGTGGGCACCTGCTGATCACGGGGCCCAACGGCAGCGGCAAGTCTACGCTGCTCGGCGTGATCTCCGGCCGGGTGAAGCCGACCTCGGGGGAGGTCCAGGTCAGCGCCCGTCATGTCGAGGAGCTCACCCAGGACCCTCAGTTCGGGGACCTGCGCCGCAAGGTCGCTGACGTCTACCTGGAGTCGGTGGGGGAGGTGCTGGCGACCCAGGTGCCGCTACGTGACCTCGGCCTGGTCCACCCGCGCGACCTCAACCGGCCCGTCGGCGCGCTGAGCGTCGGACAGCGTCGCCGGCTCGACCTGGCGATCGCCATCGCCACCGGCCCGGACCTGCTGCTTCTCGACGAGCCCACCAACCACATCTCGCTCACCCTGGCAGGCGAGCTGGAGGAGGCGATCGGGGTCACCCCGGGCACCATCGTCGTCGCCTCCCATGACCGTTGGCTGCGGCGGCGCTGGTCGGGTCCAGAGCACCGTCTCGTGCCCTGAGGTGTCGTCGGCGGGCCACTTGCGGGCGAAACCCTGTGGATGAGCAGAGTTATCCACAGGCGCCGATATCGTCGTTGTCCTCCTCGACGGGCCATGGTGCCGTTGACCCATGACCGACAAGATTCCGTACGCTCCAGTCCTCCGCACCCAGGCCGACGTCGAGGCGGCCTGGCGACACCTGATCAACCCGCTCGGCTGGCCCGAGCCACGGCTGTGGTTCATGCTCGTCGGCGCGGACGGCGTCCCGCTCCCGCAGCTGTGCCAGATCGAGGAGGTGCCCGTCGAGATCGGCGACGACGGCGCTGCCCAGGTTGCCGCGATGCTCCATGACCTGGTCGATGATCTGGGCCTCGACCGGGTCGAGCTGCTGCTGTGCCGGCCGGGCGGTGGCCCACCGAGCCGGTCCGACCGGAAGAACGCCGCACATCTCTACGGAGCGTGTGCCGTGGCCGCGGTGCCGCTCGATGTCGTCCACCTCGCGACCGACCAAGACTTCTGGCCCGTCCCGTTGGACGCGCTCGGCGAGCTCAGAACTCCAGCGTGACCTTCGTGTCGCCGAGCTCGCGCGAGACGATGCTGTCGAACTCTGCCGCGGCGGCCTCACGCTCGACGAGGTCACGCAGCGCGTGGTCGATCGCAGCCTGGTTGGTCGTCGTCCCGGCGATCTTCCTCGCTTCGGCCAACAGCTCTTCGTCGATGCTGATCGACGTCTCGGTCATGGCGTACCCCCGCACGGAAATCTGGATGAAACATCGAAACGCTAGCGGTGCACAACCATGCAACGCAATGACCTGCGACAACCGTCACATCGTGTCGCACTCACCCGGCTATGGTGCACGACCATGAGCCCGGAGGACCGACTGCTGACCGACATCTCGATCATGGTGGACTCGATCGAGCCGATGGACACCGAAGAGGGCGGCCACATCGCCGATGCGTCGGCCTGGCTGTGCGTGACCGACGACGTCTTCCGACGCACCACCGATCCGACCGAGCCGGCCAAGCACCTGGTCTCCTACTTCCTGCTCCTCGACCCGGTCAGCGGCCACGTCCTGCTGGGCGACCACCGCAAGTCGGGCCTCTGGCTGCCCTCGGGCGGTCACGTCGAACCAGGGGAGAATCCCGCCGACACGGTCCGTCGGGAGTGCGTCGAGGAGCTCGGCGTCGAGGCTCGTTTCCATCCCTCCCTCGGACCGCGCCCGCTGTTCGTCACCGTCACCAGGACCCGGCCCGACCGCCCCGACGTGCACACGGACGTCAGCCTCTGGTTCGTCCTTGCGCACGACCGCCACCGGCCTTTGCAGCCCGACGAACGGGAGTACGCCGGTGTGCGCTGGTGGACGCCCAGCGAGATCCGAGCCACCGATCCGCGTTCGTTCGACCCGCACATGGGCCGGATGCTCGACAAGCTGAAGACCCTCTGAGTCCGAGCGTCACTCAGGCCCGCTCAGCTCTTGCTGGAGTCGCTCGACACTCGGCAGGCTGGCCCGCAACTGATACTCGGCGACTCCGAGCGGCTGTGTCGAACCGCGCAGCGAGTACTCCGCCACAACCTGGTTGCGGCTCTGGCACAGCAGGATCCCGATCGTCGGCGCATCCTCGGGATGAGCCATCTCGCCATCGACCGCCGCCAAGTAGAAGTTGAGCTGCCCCAGGTGCTCGGGCTTGAACTTCCCGGCCTTGAGCTCGATGACGACGTAGCAGCGCAGCCTCAGGTGATAGAAGAGCAGGTCGATGAAGAAGTCTTCCCCGCCGACCTCGAGGGACACCTGACGCCCGACGTACGCGAATCCGACTCCGAGCTCGACCAAGAACTCGGTGACGTGGTCGACCAGGGCCTTCTCGATATCGCGCTCCCTGGCTTCGCCCCCGACGCCCAGGAACTCGAAGTTGTAGGGGTCTTTGACGATCTCTCGCGCGAGATCCGATGTCTCCGGCGGAAGCGTGCGTTCGAAGTTGCTGATCGCTCGTCCGGAGCGCTCGAGGGTCTGGAGGCTGATGTGATGGACGAGCACGGCCCTGGACCAGCCGTGTTCGACTGCTGCGGCGGCGTAAGCCAGCCGTTCATCGGTGTTCTTCAGCTTGCTGAGCAACTCGATGTTGTGACCCCAGGACAAATTGTCCAACGGCCGTTGGACAATTGCCTCCCTGGTCCAGGCCGCCGCGAACGAACGCATGTACATCAGGTTGGCACGTGAGAATCCGGTCATCCCGGGGAAGGACTGCCGCAGATCGCAGGCGAGTCGTTCGACGACCTTGCTGCCCCAGCCTTCAGCTTCTTGCTTGACGACGATCTCGTGGCCGATGTCCCAGTAGAGCCGGATCATGGCTGCGTTGAGCGCGACTGCCGCCTGTTGCTGCGCGCTTCGGATGTGGGTCTTGAGGTCGTTGAGCCAGGTGGCATAGCCGTCGGGCAGCGAAACAGAGTCGGTCACGGCGCGTTCTCCTTGAAGGCGTACGAATCACCGCCTGCGATTGCAGGCGGGATGTTCGCCGCTCCTGGAGGCACCTGAGGCGCTATTACTTACCCTCGCGACTGGCGGCCCCTTCTCACAGACCTGGCTGGCCCGGTACTTCGGAGTGATCGCCTGAGTTGCCTTGATTAAATCATCTGTTCGTGGCCTGAGCCAGGAGGCGCGGCCCGAGCGAGGCGATCGACGAGTCGCAAGGCATCAGGTAGGCGGGCGGAGCCGGCCATGTCGCTGACCATGTGGGCCGCATCTGCCAGCGACATTCCGGCGGCTGTCACGTACAGCGGGTTCGTCGAGATTCCGCGGAGGACCGGCTCGGCGTGGGTGGCGGCGCGGAACCTGGTCTTGGCGACGCCGATGACCGCCGGCGCGAGACCCGCGTCCCAGACGTGCCAACCCAGGCCGGGCCGTCCGGTCGGGTCGAGGTCGACGTAGCCATCGACGATGAGCACGTCGAGGGAGCGAGCGTCGGCGAGGAGAGCTTCCAGCGCGGGGAGCTCACGCTCATAGAACCTTCCCGGGACGTAGTCGGCGACCTCGTCGAGCCAGGCCGTACGTTCCTCCGCGATCGAGGTGAACTCCGCCTCGCGGCTCGTCACGAGCGCGGCGTGACCCCCTCCCGATGGCGGGTAATGGACGTCGGTGGCCCCGAACCTGATCGTCACGGTCACAGAATAGGGCGACCGAGGGGAACACCGGCGAGTCCTCCATCCAGCACATGCCAGGATGGAGGCGAGAAGGGCCGATGTGGGTCCATAGACGTAGGGGTTAGAGATGACGGACGCGAACTGGTACCCGGACCCGACGGGTCAGGCCGAGCTTCGCTACTACGACGGGAGCCAGTGGACCGAGCACGTGTCCACGGGCGGGCAGCAGTCGACGGCACCCCTGACGCCGCCTCAGGCCACTGTGGAGCAGGAGGCGCCGACGCAGGTCGGTTCGGCGCAGGCGGTGCAGGCCGCGTACGGCGAGAGCGCCCAGGCGCAGCCGGCCCAGGCTGCGTCGGCTCAGTACGCCCAGCAGGCCGCGCACGCGCAGGCCCAGCCCCAGCCCACCGGCGACCCGTTCGCCGGGATCTCGGGGGACCTGATCGACGGCCGCTTCGCCGAGATCGAGGACAGCGGTGCGGTGCTGCAGAACAAGAAGCTCCTGCGCGTACGCGTCGGGGAGCCGTTCCAGGCGCGCCAGGGCTCGATGGTGGCGTATCAGGGCAACGTGCAGTTCAAGTACCAGGGCGGAGGCGTGGGGAAGTTCCTCAAGAAGGCCGTCACCGGTGAGGGCCTCAGCCTGATGGGTGTCGAGGGTCAGGGCGACGTCTTCCTGGCCGACGCGGCCAAGGAGGTCCACATCCTCCAGCTGAACAACTCCGGCATCTCGATCAACGGTGACCACGTGCTCGCCTTCTCCGGGAGCCTGCAGTGGAACATCGAGCGGGTCCAGGGTGCCGGCATGCTGACCGGCGGTCTCTTCAACACGACCCTGCGCGGCACCGGCTGGATCGCCGTCACCACCGAGGGCGACCCGGTGGTCCTCAACGCCGGCGAGGCGCCGACCTTCGCCGACACCAACGCGGTCGTCGGCTGGTCGCTCGGTCTGCAGACCAGCCTGCAGAAGTCGTTCACCGCCGGTGCGCTCATCGGCCGGGGTAGCGGCGAGGCGTTCCAGGTCGCCTTCCACGGCGCCGGCTTCGTCATCGTGCAGCCGTCCGAGGGCGGGGTCGTGCCGCCCCACTCGCACAGCTGAGCGCGACCCGACTGGCGCAATGCCGCGTACGTCACATGGTGGCGTACGCGGCGGACGCCAACTGCCGTCAACCGGCATCGGCTTGATACTGTCACCAACAAGTTGACCGACATCCTTTAAGCACCGTCCTGTGAGGCGGAGAAGGAGGTACGGCGTGCCGCTGCATGCCCACAAAGAAGCACTCCTCGTACTCGAGGATGGTCGATCGTTCCGGGGGGAGTCGTTCGGCGCCGAGGGTGAGACCTTCGGCGAGGCGGTCTTCTCCACCGGTATGACGGGCTATCAGGAGACGCTGACCGACCCGAGCTACCACCGGCAGGTGGTCGTGATGACCGCGCCGCACGTCGGCAACACCGGCGTGAACGACGAGGACCCCGAGTCCCGCCGGATCTGGGTGGCCGGGTACGTCGTCCGCGACCCTGCCCGGGTCTCCTCCAACTGGCGTGCCCAGCGCACCCTCGACGACGACCTGCGTGACCAGTCCGTGGTCGGCATCAGCGGGATCGACACCCGCGCCCTGACCCGCCACCTGCGTGAGCGCGGCGCGATGCGCGTCGGGATCTCGACGATCGAGACCGACCCCGAGGTCCTGCTGAAGAAGGTGCTCGCCAGCGCCGAGATGAGCGGTGCGAACCTCTCCGACGCGGTCAGCACCGCCGAGGCGTACGTCGTCCCCGCCAAGGGCGAGAAGCGGTTCACCGTCGCGGCCCTCGACCTGGGCATCAAGGAGATGACCCCGGAGCGGATGGCCGAGCGCGGCATCGAGGTCCACGTCCTCCCTGCGACCGCGTCCCTCGAGGACGTCCTCGCGACGAACCCTGACGGGCTCTTCTACTCCAACGGCCCCGGCGACCCGGCGGCGACCACCGGCCAGGTGGAGCTGCTCAAGGCGGCGCTGGCCGAGAACATCCCCTACTTCGGCATCTGCTTCGGCAACCAGCTCTTCGGCCGCGCGCTCGGGTTCGGGACGTACAAGCTCAAGTACGGCCACCGCGGGATCAACCAGCCGGTCATGGACCTCACCACCCGCAAGGTCGAGGTCACGGCCCACAACCACGGCTTCGCGGTCGATGCCCCGATCGGCGAGGAGACGACGACCGAGTTCGGCATCGCGACCGTCTCCCACGTCAACCTCAACGACGACTGCGTCGAAGGCCTCGAGCTCAAGGACGCCGAGACGGGGAAGCTCAAGGGCTTCTCGGTCCAGTACCACCCGGAGGCAGCGGCAGGTCCGCACGATGCCGCCTACCTCTTCGACCGGTTCATCTCTCTCATGGCGAAGGAGGTCTGAGCGATGCCCAAGCGCGAAGACATCAAGTCCGTGCTCGTGATCGGCTCCGGCCCGATCGTCATCGGCCAGGCCTGCGAGTTCGACTACTCCGGCACCCAGGCCTGTCGCGTGCTGCGCGAGGAGGGGATCCGGGTCGTCCTGGTCAACTCCAACCCGGCCACGATCATGACCGACCCGGAGTTCGCCGACGCGACCTACGTCGAGCCGATCACCCCGGAGTTCGTCGAGAAGGTCATCGCCAAGGAGCGCCCCGACGCGCTCCTGGCCACCCTCGGCGGCCAGACCGCGCTCAACTGCGCGGTGGCGCTGGACGAGCGCGGGATCCTGGAGAAGTACGACGTCGAGCTGATCGGCGCGAGCATCGAGGCGATCCAGCGCGGTGAGAACCGCGAGCAGTTCAAGGAGATCGTCGCCGAGCTGGGCGGCGAGTCGGCCAAGAGCGTGATCTGCCACTCCGTCGAGGACCTGATCGCCGGCGCCGAGGTGCTCGGCTACCCGCTGGTCATCCGGCCGAGCTTCACGATGGGCGGATCGGGCTCGGGCTTCGCGTACGACGAGACCGAGCTGCGACGCCTGGGCGGGGCCGGTCTCGCGGCCAGCCCGACCACCGAGGTGCTCCTGGAGGAGTCGATCCTCGGCTGGAAGGAGTACGAGCTCGAGGTCATGCGGGACCGCAAGGACAACTCGGTCATCGTCTGCTCCATCGAGAACCTCGACCCTATGGGCGTGCACACCGGTGACTCGATCACCGTCGCCCCGGCGATGACGCTGACCGACCGCGAGTACCAGAAGCTCCGCGACCTGGCGATCGGCATCATCCGCGCCGTCGGCGTGGACACCGGTGGATGCAACATCCAGTACGCCGTCAACCCGGCCGACGGCCGGATCATCGTCATCGAGATGAACCCGCGCGTCTCGCGCTCCTCCGCGCTGGCCTCCAAGGCGACCGGCTACCCGATCGCCAAGATCGCCGCCAAGGTCGCCATCGGCTACACCCTCGACGAGATCGAGAACGACATCACCGCCGGGCCCAACGGCTCGACCGCCGCCTCCTTCGAGCCGACGCTCGACTACGTCGTGGTCAAGGTCCCGCGCTTCGCCTTCGAGAAGTTCCCGGGCGCCGACACCAAGCTGACCACGCACATGAAGAGCGTCGGCGAGGCGATGGCGATCGGCCGCAACTTCACCGAGTCGCTCCAGAAGGCTCTGCGCTCCCTGGAGAAGCCCGAGGCGGTCTTCGACTGGACCCAGGAGGTCGTCGAGCTCGACAAGCCCGCGCTGCTGGAGGAGATCAAGGTCCCCACCGACGGCCGGCTCAAGCGGGTCATGGACGCGATCCGCTCCGGTGCTACGCCGGAGGAGATCTTCGAGAGCACCAAGATCGACCCCTGGTTCGTCGACCAGCTCTTCCTGATCAACGAGATCGCTCAGGAGATCATCGCGGCGCCCGAGCTGACCGCCGAGGTGCTCCGCTACGCCAAGCGGCACGGCTTCTCCGACTTCCAGCTCGGCAAGATGCGCGGCATGACCGCGGACGTGGTCCGAGGCGTACGCCACGCGCTGAACATCCGTCCGGTCTACAAGACCGTCGACACCTGCGCGGCGGAGTTCGAGGCACGTACGCCCTACCACTACTCCTCCTACGACGAGGAGACCGAGGTCGCGCCGCGGGAGAAGGAAGCGGTCATCATCCTCGGCTCCGGGCCCAACCGGATCGGGCAGGGGATCGAGTTCGACTACTCCTGCGTGCACGCCTCCCTCGCGCTGAGCGAGGCCGGCTACGAGACCGTCATGGTCAACTGCAACCCGGAGACGGTGAGCACCGACTACGACACCTCCGACCGGCTCTACTTCGAGCCGCTCACCCTGGAGGACGTGCTCGAGATCGTCCACGCCGAGCAGCAGGCCGGACCGGTCGTCGGAGTGATCTGCCAGCTCGGTGGCCAGACCCCGCTGGGTCTCGCCCAGGCGCTGAAGGACAACGGGGTGCCGATCGTCGGCACCAGCCCCGAGGCCATCCACCTCGCCGAGGAGCGCGGCGCGTTCGGGCGGGTGCTGGCCAAGGCCGGTCTGGTCGCGCCGAAGCACGGCATGGCCACCACGTTCAACGAGGCCCGAGAGATCGCCGCCGAGATCGGCTACCCGGTCCTGGTGCGCCCGTCCTACGTGCTCGGCGGTCGCGGCATGCAGATCGTCTACGACGACGAGGCGCTGCGCTCCTACATCGAGGCCGCGACCGAGGTGACCCCCGACAAGCCGGTCATGGTCGACAAGTTCGTCGACGACGCCGTCGAGATCGACGTCGACGCCCTCTACGACGGCACCGAGCTGTTCCTCGGTGGCGTCATGGAGCACATCGAGGAGGCCGGGATCCACTCCGGCGACTCCTCCTGCGCGCTGCCGCCGATCACCCTCGGCGCCGCCGAGGTCGAGCGCATCCGCGTGGCCACCCTCGCGATCGCCGAGGGTGTGGGCGTACGCGGCCTGCTCAACATCCAGTACGCCCTCGGCTCCGACGTGCTCTACGTCATCGAGGCCAACCCGCGCGCCTCCCGCACCGTCCCGTTCGTCTCCAAGGCGACCGCGACCCCGCTGGCCAAGGCCGCGGCGCGGGTCATGCTCGGCGAGTCGATCGCGGAGCTGCGTACCGCTGGGGTCCTCCCGGCCACGGGCGACGGGGGAGCGCTGCCGCCCAACCAGCCGATCGCGGTCAAGGAAGCGGTCATGCCGTTCAACCGGTTCCGCACCCCGGAGGGCCAGCAGGTCGACACGGTGCTCGGTCCGGAGATGAAGTCGACCGGCGAGGTCATGGGGCTCGACTCCGACTTCGGCCGCGCCTTCGCCAAGAGCCAGGCCGGCGCGTTCGGTCCTCTGCCGACCTCCGGCCGGATCTTCGTGAGCATGGCCAACCGCGACAAGCGCACCATGATCTTCCCGATCAAGGTGCTCGCCGACCACGGCTTCGAGATCTTCGCCACCGAGGGCACCGCCGAGGTGCTGCGCCGCAACGGCGTCGCCTCCCGGGTGATGCGCAAGCACTCCGCGGGCACCGGGCCCGACGGGGAGAAGACCACCGTCGAGCGGATCCTCGACGGAGAGGTCGATCTGGTCATCAACACGCCCAACGGCACCTCCAACGCGAAGTCGGCCCGGATGGACGGCTACGAGATCCGCACGGCGGCGATCGTCTCCAACATCGCCTGCATCACCACGGTCCAGGGTCTGGGCGCAGCGGTGCAGGGCATCGAGGCGCTGAGCCGCGGTGAGATCGACGTACGCAGCCTGCAGGAGTGGCGCGACGTCGTCGGCCACCACGACGGTGGGGTGTCCGCCACATGAGGCCCTACCGGACCCTGTTCGACAAGGTGCTGACGAAGACGGATCCGGAGCGTGCCCACCAGCAGGCGTTCGCCGCGATCCGTGCGGCCGGCCCGGCGCTGTCCAGGACGCGTACGCCGGGTTCCCCGGTCCACGCGATGGGACTCACCTTCCCGAACGTGATCGGCCTGGCCGCGGGCTTCGACAAGAACGCGGTCGGCATCGACGCGCTGGGCGGGCTCGGCTTCGGGCACGTCGAGATCGGCACGGTCACCGGGGAGGGGCAGCCGGGCAACCCCGCGCCGCGCCTCTTCCGGCTGCCTGCCGACCGCGCCGTGATCAACCGGATGGGCTTCAACAACGACGGCGCCGAGGCGGTCGCCGCCCGGCTGGCGAGCCGTCTGGAGCGCCGGGGCACGGCAGCCGGCGGACCGGTCCTCGGCATCAACATCGGCAAGACCAAGCTCGTCCCGGAGGACGACCAGGCGGCCGTCGAGGCCGACTACGCCAAGTCGGCCCGGCTGCTGGCTCCCTACGCCGACTACCTGGTGGTCAACGTCTCCTCGCCCAACACGCCCGGCCTGCGCAGCCTGCAGTCGGTCGAGAAGCTGCAGCCGCTGCTGGAGCACGTCCGCTCCATCGCCGACCAGGTCACCAAGCACCGGGTCCCGCTGCTGGTCAAGATCGCCCCCGACCTGGCCGACTCCGACGTCGTCGAGGTCGCCGACCTGGCCGGCGCGATCGGCCTGGACGGGATCATCGCGACCAACACCACCATCGGTCGTGAGCACCTCGCCTCGGCGCCTGACGAGATCACCGCGGCCGGTGCCGGCGGACTCTCCGGCGCCCCGCTCAAGGCGCGTGCCCTCGACGTCCTGCAGCTGCTCCGCAGCCGGGTCAGCCCCGAGATGACCCTCGTCGGCGTCGGTGGCATCACCACCGCCGAGGATGCCCGCGAGCGCCTCGCCGCCGGTGCCGACCTGCTCCAGGGCTACACCGGGTTCATCTACGAAGGACCCGGCTACGCCCGCCGGATCGCGAACGGGGTGGGTCGATGACGTTCGGTGCTCGCTATGCCGCCGCCCTCGATGAGCGTGGGAGGCTCTGTGCCGGGATCGACCCGCATGCCTTGCTGCTCCTCGACTGGGGGCTCAACGACGACGTCGCCGGCCTGGAGAGGTTCGCCCTGACGGCCGTCGAGGGTCTGGCTCCCTACGTCCCCGTCGTCAAGCCGCAGAGCGCGTTCTACGAGCGCTTCGGCTCGCGTGGCGTCGCGGTGCTGGAGCGGGTCATCGCCGAGTCGAAGGCCGCCGGCGCGCTGGTGCTCCTCGACATCAAGCGCGGCGACATCGGCTCCACCAGCCAGGCGTACGCCGACGCCTACCTCGATCCGACCAGCCCGTTGGGCGCCGACGCGGTGACGGTGAGCCCCTATCTCGGGTTCGGCTCGCTGACGCCGTTCGTCGAGACCGCCACGAAGTTCGACGCCGGGCTGTTCGTCCTCGCCCTGACCTCCAACAAGGAGGGACCCGAGGTGCAGCACGCGACGGTCGAGGACGGCCGCAGCGTCGGCCGGGTCATGCTCGACCACCTGCGCCGGCTGAACGAGGCCGAGACCCCACTGGGCTCCTTCGGTGCGGTCGTGGGCGCGACGATCGACGGCGTGGACGGTGCGGGGGTGGCGTACGACTTCGGGTTCAACGGCCCCATCCTGGCGCCGGGCTTCGGTGAGCAGGGCGGCACCCCGGCCGACCTCGCCCGGATCTTCGGTGCCGCGAACGCGAACGTGGTCGCCAGCACCAGCCGCGGGCTGCTCCGCAAGGGCCCGGACGTGGCCGCGCTGCGCGACGAGGCGCTGCGGCTGCGCGACGCGCTCGGCTGAGGTCTGTTCCTTCATCGAGGTATGTAGTCGAAGGGACACATCCCGTGCTGAGCTCCGCACGGGATGTGTCCCTTTCCCTGCATACCTCGACGAAGGACCCACCCCCGCCCCTGCGAGACTGGCCCGATGACCAGTCTCCGGATGGCCGCCCAGCTCCTCGTCCTGCCGATCCTCGCCACGAGCCTGAGCTCGTGCGGTGATCCGATCGACGACTACTGCGAGTCCCTCAAGGGCCACCAGGAGCAGCTGACGAACACCCTGGGGGAGGACGGCACCGGCGGCCTGATCGCCGCCCTGCCGATCTTCGAGGACCTCGAGCGCAACGCGCCCGACGACATCGCGAAGGACTGGAAGACGCTCACCACCGCGATCTCCGGGCTCAGCACGGCCCTCGAGGACGCGGGTGTCGACGCCGACGACTTCGAGAACGGCGAGCCACCCGAGGGCGTCAGCGAGGCCGAGGCGAAGAAGATCGCCGAGGCGGCCACGAAGGTGAGCAGCACGAAGACGCAGGAGGCATCCGTACGCGTCCAGCAGCAGGCCCGGGACGTGTGTCACACGTCCTTGACCCTGTGAACCGAATGGACACCAGATAGGCGACCCCGATTGCCGCCCCGGCAACGTAATGGCTAGATTGGCGCGAGCGCTTACTTTCAGCGCTCAGCCGGGGGGCGAGATCCCTGTACCGCGCGACCCGGTTGCCCTGTCGACTACACATCTGATCGTGAAAGGGAGTCTTCGTGGCTCTGCCTCCGGACATCACCCCTGAACAGCGCGCTGCCGCGCTCGTCAAAGCCGCGGCCTCGCGCCAGGAGAGGGCTGCTGTCAAGAACAAGGTCCGCACTGGCGGCATGTCCGTCCTCGAGGTCATCGAGGAAGGGAAGAAGAACGAGGTCGTCGGCAAGATGAAGGTCATCGACCTGCTGACCTCCCACCCCGGCCTCGGTGAGGTGCGGGCAACCCAGATGATGGAGCGTCTCGGCATCGCGATGAGCCGCCGTGTGCAGGGCCTCGGCCCCAAGCAGGTGGCCGCGTTGGTCGAGGAGTTCGCTCGCCGATGAGTCTGATGGCGGACGAGAAGACCCCGGCCGGCGCCGGCGAGGGCCACGAGAAGCGACTGGTCGTCCTGGCCGGTCCGACCGCGGTCGGCAAGGGCACCGTCGCAGCGGCGGTGCGCGACGACCACCCCGAGGTCTTCTTGTCCGTCTCGGCGACGACCCGCAAGCCCCGGGCGGGTGAGGTGCACGGGGTGCACTACCTGTTCGTCTCCGACGAGGAGTTCGACGCGATGATCGCCGGTGGCGAACTGCTGGAGTGGGCCACGGTCCACAACCTGGCGCGCTACGGCACCCCTCGTGGTCCCGTCGACAAGGCGCTGGCCGAGGGCCGCCCGGCGATGCTCGAGATCGACCTGCAGGGCGCCCGGCTCGTGCGCGAGACCATGCCCGAGGCCATCTTCGTCTTCCTGGCCCCGCCGAGCTGGGACGAGCTCGTACGCCGGCTGGTCGGTCGAGGCTCCGAGACCGAGGCCGAGCGGGAGCGTCGCCTGGAGACCGCGAGGGTCGAGCTGGCGGCGGAGAAGGAGTTCGACGTCACGATCGTGAACCACGAAGTTCATCAGGCAGCCGATGAGTTGGTAACCTTGATGACGCTCGGGCTTCCGAGCAAGAAATCCGACCAAGCCGACAAGTGAGGCTCACGTGGCTGCCCCTCAGATCGACGCCCAGGGCGTGACCAACCCCTCGATCGACGACCTGCTGACGAAGACCGACAGCAAGTACAAGCTGGTTCTCTACAGCGCCCAGCGGGCTCGCCAGATCAACGCCTACTACTCCCAGCTCGGCGAAGGCCTCCTCGAGTACGTCGGCCCCCTGGTCGACACCCACGTTCAGGAGAAGCCCCTCTCGATCGCGCTGCGCGAGATCAACGAGGACCTGCTGACCTGCGAGGACATCGACCCGGCCGAGCTGGCCGCCCAGGCCGCGGCTCAGGCCGCTGCTGCCGAGGCGCCTGCCGCCGACGCCTGATCGTTCAGGTCTTCAGCTGTCCACCAACAGCACCACTCCGGCCGCTCCCCTCGAGGGGGAGCGGCCGCGCGTGGTCCTAGGGGTCGCCGGCGGCATCGCCGCCTACAAGGCGGCCGAGCTGCTACGCCGGTTCACCGAGTCCGGCCATGACGTGACCGTGGTCCCCACGGCCGCCGCCCTCGAGTTCGTAGGCGCCCCCACCTGGGCGGCGCTGTCGGGCAAGGAGATCGCCACCGGCGTCTTCGAGAACATCACCGAGGTCCCGCACGTACGCATCGGGCAGCAGGCCGACCTCGTCGTGGTCGCACCCGCGACCGCCAACACGCTCGCCCGCGCGGCCCACGGCCTCGCGGACGATCTGCTCAGCAACGTACTGCTCACCGCGCGCTGCCCGGTCGTGTTCGCCCCGGCGATGCACACCGAGATGTGGGAGCACCCGGCGACCCAGGCCAACGTCGCCACCCTGCGCGAGCGCGGCAACATCGTCATCGAGCCCGCCGAGGGCCGGCTGACCGGCAAGGACACCGGCAAGGGCCGCCTGCCCGAGCCGGCCGAGATCTTCGAGCTCTCCCGTGCCGTCCTCACCCATGGCGGGCGTGCCGACCTCGTCGGTCGCCGCGTCGTCGTCTCGGCCGGCGGCACCCGGGAGTACCTGGACCCGGTTCGCTTCCTCGGCAACCGCTCCTCCGGGCTCCAGGGCTATGCCATCGCCCGTGCCGCGGCCGCCCGGGGTGCCGAGGTGACCCTGGTCGCCGCCAACGTGACCCTGCCCGACCCGGCCGGCCTGAAGGTCGTACGCGTCGGCACGACCGCCGAGCTGCGCGACGCCGTGGTCTCCGCGGCCACCGGTGCGGACGCGGTCGTCATGGCCGCCGCCCCTGCCGACTTCCGGCCGACCGGGGTGAGCGAGTCCAAGATCAAGAAGGCCGCCGACGGGTCGGCGCCGACGATCGAGCTCGTGCAGAACCCCGACATCTTGGCCGAGATCTCCCACCACCGGACCAAGCCGGGTCAGGTCGTCGTGGGGTTCGCGGCCGAGACCGGCGACGCGACCGGATCGGTGCTCGAGCTCGCCACGGCCAAGCTGAAGCGGAAGGGCTGCGACCTGCTCGTCGTCAACGACGTCAGCGGCGGCGCGGTCTTCGGCAGCGAGGTCAACAAGGCGGTCATCCTGGGCGCCGACGGAGGACACGTCGACGTGGCCGAAGGGGCGAAATCAGCCCTCGCAGAGGTGATCTTGGACCAGATCTCCTTACGCCTGGATGAACAACGTACAAACTGAACGACACGCCACGCGCCACGATGAGGACCACCCCTGTGGACCTGGGGTATGGGGTCTATGTTTGTCGACCAGAACGATTGACGTTTATCTGCCTGAACAACCACACGAACCTGTGAAACGGAGCTACACGTGACCGGACGTCTCTTCACGTCGGAGTCGGTGACCGAGGGGCACCCGGACAAGATCGCCGACCAGATCAGCGACACCGTGCTCGACTACCTGCTCGAGCACGACCCCAAGAGCCGGGTGGCTGTCGAGACCCTGCTCACCACCGGCCTGGTCGTCGTCGCCGGCGAGGTGACCACCGACGCCTACGCGCCGGTCGCCCAGCTCGTGCGCCAGAAGATCCTCGACATCGGATACGACTCCTCCCTCAAGGGCTTCGACGGTCACTCCTGCGGTGTCCAGGTCGCCATCGGCGCGCAGAGCCAGGACATCGCCCAGGGCGTCGACACCGCCGAGGAGCACCGCCTGGACAGCTCCGTCGACGAGCTCGACCTGCAGGGTGCCGGTGACCAGGGCCTGATGTTCGGTTACGCCTGCGACGACACGCCCGAGCTGTTCCCGCTGCCCATCAAGATGGCGCAGACGCTGGCGGAGAAGCTGACCGCGGTCCGCAAGGACGGCACGCTGGACTACCTGCGTCCCGACGGCAAGACCCAGGTCACCATCGAGTACGACGACGAGAACAAGGCCGTCCGCGTGGACACCGTCGTCCTCTCGACGCAGCACTCCGAGGAGACCACCCAGGAGCAGCTTCACGCCGACATCAAGAAGTACGTCATCGAGCCGGTGCTCGAGCAGTTCAAGTCGTCGGTTCCCTTCGACGGCTACAAGCTGCACATCAACCCGACCGGCCGCTTCGTCGTCGGCGGTCCGATGGGTGACGCCGGCCTGACCGGCCGCAAGATCATCGTCGACACCTACGGCGGCATGGCCCGCCACGGCGGCGGCGCCTTCTCGGGCAAGGACCCCTCGAAGGTCGACCGGTCGGCTGCGTACGCCATGCGCTGGGTGGCCAAGAACATCGTCGCCGCGGGCCTGGCCCGTCGCGCCGAGGTGCAGGTCGCCTACGCGATCGGCAAGGCTCAGCCCGTCGGCGTCTTCGTGGAGACCTTCGGCACCCACACCGTGCCCGAGGCCAACATCCAGAAGGCCGTCCTGGAGGTCTTCGACCTCCGTCCGGCCGCGATCGTGCGCGACCTCGACCTGCTCCGCCCGATCTACGCCAAGACCGCTGCGTACGGTCACTTCGGCCGCGAGCTCCCCGAGTTCACCTGGGAGCGCACCGACCGCGCCGACGCCCTCAAGGCTGCCGCCGGCGCCTGATCCACCCCAACCACTGCCGAGTCGGCGCGTTATAACGCGCCGACTCGGCATGGTTTTCGGTCAGGACGAGCCGACTCGGCGTTGTGTCGGTGGGGGCTGGTAGGAATGTCGATTGTGAGCCGGGGACCGCAGGAGGCAGCCGGGGCAGCCGAGCTGGAGCTGCCCGGGCTGGTTCGCGACCGGGTCAAGGAGGGGCGGGCGAAGGCGGCGGCCACGCGGGCCCGGAAGGCCGCGGAGGCACAGGTCGCCGAGGTCGATCCGGTCGCCAAGGTCTTGGTCGACCTGCCGATGGCCCACCTGGACCGGCCCTTCGACTATGCGGTCCCGGCCTCGATGGCCGAGGAGGCGCAGCCCGGCGTCCGGGTGAAGGTGCGGTTCGGCCCCAAGGACGTCGACGGGTTCGTCGTGGCGCGGGCCGAAGCCTCCGAGCACGCGAAGCTGCAGCCGCTCAAGCGTGTGGTCAGCTCCGAGCCGGTGCTCACACCGCAGGTCGCTGCGCTGAGCGAGTCGGTCGCCCGGCGCTACGCAGGTGCCCGGGCCGACGTCCTCCGGCTGGCGATCCCCCCTCGGCACGCCTCGACCGAGAAGGAGCCGTCAGCGCTCGCCCCGGCCCAGCGCCCCTTCGACGCCGCAGCCGCGGCGCAGGCATGGGCCGGTCATGAGCCCGCGGCCGCGTTCCTACGACACCTGGCCTCCGGCGGTGCCCCGCGCGCGGTCTGGCACGCCGCGGCCGGGACCGATCACGCCGACCTGATCGCCCACGCGACCGCGGCGACGCTGGCCTCCGGACGCGGTGCGCTGGTCGTGGTGCCGGACTGGAAGGACCTCGCCCGTCTCGACAAAGCGATGACCAAGGTGCTGGGGGAGGGGCAGCACGCGGTGCTGGCCGCCGACGCCGGACCCGCCTCGCGCTACCGGGAGTTCCTCCGGGTCGCCCGGGGTGCGGTGAAGGTGGCGATCGGGACCCGCGCGGCCGCCTTCGCGCCGGTGCACGACCTCGGCCTGGTGGTCGTGTGGGAGGACGGTGACGACCTGCTCGCCGAGCAGCGCGCGCCCTACCCGCACGCGCGCGACGTGCTGCTGCTGCGGGCCGAGCAGGAGCAGGCGGCCGCGCTCGTGGGTGGCTTCGCCCGGACCGTGGAGGCCGAGTTCCTGGCCGAGACCGGCTGGGCGCAGGAGATCCGTCCCACCCGGGCGCTGGCCCGCGAGCGGGTGAGCATCGAGATCACCGGCGACACCGACTTCGACCTCGAGAAGGACCCGCTCACCCGGGCCTCCCGGGTGCCCCGCGAGGCCCACGAGATCGTCCGGGCCGCGCTGGCCACCGGCCCCGTCCTGCTGCAGACGCCGCGGCGCGGATACGCGGCCTCGCTGGCCTGCGACCGGTGTCGTACGCCGGCCAGGTGCTCGGCCTGCCAGGGGCCGCTGCGGCTCGGGGGTCCCGCCGAGCCGCCGACGTGTGGCTGGTGCGGTCACGTCGAGGCGGCCTGGGCGTGCGGATCCTGCGGCGGGTTCGGGCTGCGGGCGCCGATCATCGGTGAGGCGCGCACCGCCGAGGAGATGGGTCGCTCGTTCGCCGGGGTGCGAGTGGTGACCTCATCGGCGGGGGCGGTCAAGCAGACGGTGCCGGGCACACCGGCGATCGTGGTCGCGACCGTCGGTGCCGAGCCGGTCGCGGAGGGCGGTTATGCCGGCGTGCTGCTGCTCGACACCTGGCTGCTGCTGGGGCGGCCGGATCTGCGTACGGACGAGGAGGCGCTGCGTCGTTGGAGCAACGCTGCGGGGCTGGTGCGGCCCGGTGGGCGGGTGCTCGTGGTCGGTGACCCGGCGCTGTCGGTGCTGCAGGCGCTGGTGCGCTGGGACCAGCCGGGGTTCGCTCGACGCGAGGCGGCCGCGCGACAGGAGGCCCACCTTCCGCCGGCCTCGCGCCTGGCGACCATCACCGGCACGCCCGGGGCGCTCGACGACGCGCTCACCCTGCTGGCGCTGCCGCCGGGTGCGGAGGTGCTCGGGCCGGTGCCCGCCGAACCCACCTCCACCGGAGAGCCACGGCTGCGGGCGGTCGTACGGGTGCCGCGCTCTCTCGGGGTGAGGCTCCCCGAGGCACTCGGTGAGCTGCAGCGGGTGCGGTCGGCGCGCAAGCTCGACCCGGTGCGGGTCCAGGTGGATCCGCCGACGCTCTGACCCACGCTCAGCCCACGTATTGTGGTCCCGACACGCTCGACCATCTAGGAGACCAGTGGCAGTCCAGTCCATCCGACTCTTCGGCGACCCCGTGCTGCGCAAGCCAGCGATCGAGGTCGTCGACTTCGACAAGGAGCTGCACAAGCTCGTCGCCGACCTGACCGACACCATGCTCGAGGCGCCCGGCGCCGGGCTGGCCGCTCCCCAGATCGGAGTGAGCCTGCGGGTCTTCACCTGGTACGTCGACGGCCAGGTGGGTCACCTGGTGAACCCGGACCTGACTCTGTCGGAGGAGACGCAGGACGGGGGAGAGGGCTGCCTCTCGCTGCCCGACATCACCTTCGACTGCCGCCGGGCTCTGTCGGTGGTCGCGAAGGGGTTCAGCATGCACGGTGAGCCCGTCACCATCGAGGGCTCCGAGCTGCTCGCCCGGGCCATCCAGCACGAGACCGACCACCTCGACGGCATCCTCTTCATCGACCGGCTCGACGAAGTCGCGCGCAAGGCGGCGATGAGGGAGATCCGGGAGTCGGAGTGGTTCGGCCTCGAGAAGCCGACCGTGAAGATCTCGCCGCACGCGACGAACGGGTTCGGGTTCTGATGAGGGTCGTCTTCGCAGGTACGCCCGAGGTCGCCGTCCCCTCCCTGGACGCCATCGCCGCCTCGCGTCACGAGCTCGTCGGTGTCGTCACCCGGCCCGACGCCGCGCAGGGCCGCAGCAAGCGGCTGGTGCCCTCGCCGGTGGCGCAGCGGGCCGAGGAGCTGGGAGTGCCGGTGCTCAAGCCGGAGCACCCCCGCGAGCCCGAGTTCCAGGCCGAGCTGAAGGCGCTGGAACCCGACTGCTGCCCGGTGGTCGCCTACGGCGCGATGCTGCCGCAGTCGGCGCTGGACATCCCTCGCCACGGCTGGGTCAACCTGCACTTCTCGCTCCTGCCCGCCTATCGCGGCGCCGCTCCGGTGCAGCGTGCGGTCTGGGCCGGCGAGGAGATCTCCGGCGCCACCACCTTCCGGATCGTGAAGGCGATGGACGCCGGTCCGGTCTTCGGCACCATGACCCAGGCGCTGGCCGTCGACGAGACCTCGGGGTCCCTCTTCGAGAAGCTCACCGAGGGTGGTGCCGGGCTGCTGGTGTCCACGCTCGACGGCATCGAGGACGGCTCGCTGGAGGCGCGCGAGCAGCCCGCCGACGGGGTCTCCTACGCCGACAAGATCACCGTCGAGGACGCCCGGATCGACTGGACGCAGAACGCGGTCGCCATCGACCGGCAGGTTCGCGCCTGCACCCCGGCGCCCGGCGCCTGGACGCTCCTCGACGGGGAGCGGTTCAAGGTCGGGCCGGTCACGATGGCCGACGAGACGGTGACGCCCGGAGAGCTGGTCGTCCGCAAGAACGAGGTCCTCGTCGGCACCGGCACCACCGCGGTCCGGCTCGGCCGGGTGAAGGCCTTCGGCAAGAAGGAGATGCCGGCGCCGGACTGGGCCCGCGGCGTACGTCTGGAGTCCGGTGTCACCTTCGAATAGGGCCCAGCCGGGTAGACGCCCCGGCAGGAGGCCGCAGGGACCGCGAGGACCGGGGACGCGGGGCGGCACCAAGGCCGCCGATCCGGCCCGGCTGGCCGCGTTCGAGGTGCTCAAGGCGGTGCGGGTCGATGAGGCGTACGCCAACCTGGTGCTGCCCCACGTCCTCGGCCGCCTCGGGTTGGAGGGCCGGGACGCGGCCTTCGCCACCGAGCTCGCCTCGGGGACGCTGCGCCAGCAGGGGACCTACGACGCCGTGTTGGCCGCCTGCATCGACCGGCCGCTGGCGAAGGTCGAGGCGAAGGTGCTCGACGTGCTGCGGCTGGGCGCGCACCAGGTGCTCTCCATGCGGGTGCCCGACCATGCCGCGATCTCGACGAGCGTCGACCTGACCCGGTCGAAGGTCGGCCAGGGGCCGGCAGGCTTCGTCAACGCCGTCCTGCGCAAGGTCACCCGCAAGTCCCTCGACGAGTGGGTCACCGAGGTGGCGCCCGCACGCGAGCGGGACCACGACGGCTGGGCCGCGGTGGCCTTCAGCCACCCTCGCTGGGTCGTCGAGCGGCTCGCCGAGGCCGTCGGCCGTGACCAGGTCGACGCGCTGCTCGAGGCCGACAACGTGCCACCGTCGGTCACGCTGGTCGCCCGTCCCGGACGGGCGACGGTCGACGAGCTAGGCGGCGCGCGCACCCCCTACTCGCCCTTCGGCGTCACGCTCGAGTCCGGCTCGCCAGCCGGAGTCACCGCCGTGGCCGAGGGGCGTGCGGGCGTACAGGACGAGGGCTCGCAGCTCGTGGCGATCGCCCTGGCCGAGGCCGACATCCACCGGGAGGATGCCCGGGCGGAGTCGTGGCTGGATCTGTGCGCCGGCCCGGGCGGGAAGTCGGC
This sequence comes from Nocardioides sp. NPDC101246, assembly GCF_044767415.1. Lineage (NCBI taxonomy): Bacteria > Bacillati > Actinomycetota > Actinomycetes > Propionibacteriales > Nocardioidaceae > Nocardioides > Nocardioides sp. NPDC101246. Next base: position 280,779 of record NZ_JBIWNX010000005.1, on the reverse strand, counting down.
GCTGCTGGCTGCCCTCGCCGCCCAGCAGGGTGCGGCGCTGGTGGCCAACGAGCGCCAGCCGCACCGCGCCGGACTCGTCCTCGCCAACCTGACCGACCGGTCGGCCGGGACGCAGGTGGCCGGGGTCGCCGGGGTCGTGGCGGGCGACGGAACCACGCCGCCGTTCAAGGACGCGACCTTCGACCGCATCCTCGTCGACGCGCCGTGCACCGGCCTGGGCGCGCTGCGCCGCAGGCCGGAGGCACGGTGGCGACGGGCGACGGCCGATCTGGACGTACTCGTCGACCTCCAGCGCTCCCTCCTCGACCGGGCGATCGACCTGACCCGGCCGGGCGGCGTGGTCCTCTACGCCACCTGCTCACCGGTGCTCGCCGAGACGAAGGGCGTCGTGGAGAGCGTGCTCGAGGGCCGGTCCGACGTCACCCTCGAGCCCGTCTCCGCCACGGCCGGCAACGTGCCCGACAGCGCCGGACCGATGCCGGGCACCGTTCAGCTGTGGCCGCACCGCCACGGCACCGACGCGATGTTCCTGGCGCTGCTGCGACGCACCCCGGAGGGGATCAGCCGACCCACCTGAGCGAGTCGGCCAGCGCCTGGAGCTCGGCGTCGGTCGTGCCCTGTCCGCTCTGCACGCTGATGAAGATGTCGCCGTGCACATCGGTGACGTAGGCACCGGAACCCGGGCCACCCTTGTCGGGACTCGTGCTCCATGTCGCGTAGTCCTCCGCTGGGCGGATCACCAGAGCGGCAACTCCGCCGTCCTGCGACGTGCAAGACGCGCTGTCGTCGATGAGGGACCACTCACAGGTCCACCCGTCGGGTACCTCGACCGGGACGGTGGTCACGAGCCCGTGGCGAAGGCCCTCGGTAGCGAACCGAAGCCCGACATATTCCTGGCCGATCGGGAAACCCTCCGCCCAGTAGTCCTGCACGGCCGCTTCGGGGCCGGACAGGACCATCGTGAACCCGGTCCCGGACCCGGTCATCGAGGAACCGCCCTGGATGGTGATCTCCATCGTGCCGGCGGTCGCGTCGGTGACGACCAGACCGGTGACACCGTTCCCGAGGTCCATCTTCTGGCCGGGGACGAGGGCGGCAGGCGAGGCGGAGGGCGCGCTTGCGATACCGAGGGGAGCCTGGTCGACGGCGGTCGTCGACAGCAGCTGGGAGAGCCCGAGCCCTCCTGCCGCGAAGGCGCCCACGGCCGCAGCGGCTCCGACGGTCACGGTGATGCGCCGGCGACGCCGGATGCGTGAGCCCGCGCTGATCGCGCCGGACGAGATCCGGGCGTAGTCGGGGTGCTGGCCGTCGACACGGTCGTGCAGTGCCGTACGGAAGCTGTTCTCTGGGTCGTTCATCGGGTGGTCCTCTCCGGGAAGATGTCCGCGACCAGCGGGCGCAGCCGTTCCAGGGCACGCTTCGAGCGGGTGCGGACCGCCGTCTCGGTCAGTCCGAGGTCGGCAGCTGTCTGGGACACGGACCGGTCCTCCCAATAGCGCGCGACGAGCACGGCCCGGTCGGTCGGCGACAGCCGCTGGAGGGCGGCAAGCAGGTCGATCCGGGCGCTGGGGTCGGCATCGCTGCCCGGATCGTCCGGCAGCGTGGAGGTCGGCATCTCGGCGTTGCGCCGGAGCCGTCGGTGGGAGATGAATCCGTTGAGGAGCACACGTCGCGCGTAGGCCGCCGGGTTGTCCGCCCTGCTGACTCGCCGCCAGGAGGCGAAGACCCGGGCGTACGTCGTCTGGGTCAGGTCCTCGGCCAGGTGATGGTCACCCGTCAGCAGCAGCGCGGTGCGGTAGAGCGTGCCACCCGTTGCATGGACGAAGTCGGCGAACTCCTCGGCGGAGGTCTTCGCGGTCGATGTGCTCACATCCCTTCGACGCCTCGGCCTGAGGTCCACGTGACACCCCCGTACGGATTCGGATGAGCGAGTTTCGGGTCACCGCATCATCGCAGCGCCTACGCTGGCGAGCATGGCCAAGTCATCGCCGTCGGTCGAGATCGAGGTGGACAACCGCGTCGTCCGGATCTCCAACCCGGACCGGGTTTACTTCCCTGAGACCGGGGCGACGAAGCTCGACGTGGCGCAGTACTACCTCGCTGTCGGCCCCGGCATCGTCAACGCGCTGTGGGAGCGGCCGTGCATGCTGCACCGGTTCCCCAAGGGCCTGGCCGGGCCGAAGGTGCACCAGAAGCGGCTGCCGCAGGGTGCGCCCGACTGGGTCGAGACCGTACGCCTCTACTTCCCGCGCTGGGGCCGCACCGCCGATGAGCTCTGCGTGACCGAGCTCGGTGCGGTGATCTGGGCGGTGCAGATGTCGACGGTCGAGTTCCACCCCTGGAACAGCCGCCGCGAGGACACCGAGAAGCCCGACGAGTGGCGCATCGACCTCGATCCCGGTCCGGCGTGCCCGTTCTCGACGGTCCAGACGGTGGCGGGAGTCGTCCGCGAGCTCCTCGACGAGCTCGGCGCGGTCGGCTACCCGAAGACGAGCGGTGGCTCGGGCATGCACGTCTATGTCCGGATCCCGGCCGAGCACGGGTTCGCTGACGTACGCCGCGCCGCGCACGCCTTCGCCCGTGAGGTCGAGCGCCGGGCACCGAAGCTGGTCACCACCGCCTGGTGGCGCAAGGACCGCGACCCGGCGCAGCTCTTCGTCGATTTCAACCAGAACACTCGAGATCACACGATCGCGTGCGCCTACTCGATCCGCGGCGTTGCAGACGGCCGGGTCTCCACCCCGATCACCTGGGAGGAGACCAAGGACGTCGACCCGCGTGAGTTCACGATGCGTACGGTGCCGGCACGGTTCGCGGAGATCGGCGACCTGCATGCCGACATCGACGACCATCCGTTCTCGATCCAGCCGCTGCTCGAGTGGGCCGACCGGGACGAGCGCGACGGCGCCGAGGAACCGCCCGAGCCCGACGACGCCGGGTGAGCCTCACCAGACCTCGAGGCGCTCGCCCAGGGTGCGACCGAGCTCCTTGGAGTAGGTCGCGGTGAGGTGGTGGCCGTCGCGATGGGTGATCGTGTCGCCCACGACGGTGGTGCAGATGCCGACGCTGTCGCAGAACATGTCGTCGAGGTCGACGGTCTCGACGCGCGCCGCCTTGGCCGCCTGCATCTGCAGGTCGGCGCCGTCCTGCTGGCTCTCGAGCGGCTTGTAGGTGCAGGGCGAGAGCGTCTTGTTGCTGCTCAGGCAGGTGGCCGGGTCGAACTCGAGCGCCGGTACGTCGCGCAGCCACACCGTGCGCTCGGCGGCGGGCTTCACCTGGGCCAGCAGGCGCTGGTAGCCGCGGTAGACGGCGCGGCGTACGTCCTCGCGGTCGGTGTGCCGGCCCGAGGAGTCGTGGTAGGCGGCGCTGATCGGGCGCGAGGAGATCAGCAGCAGGTCGGGGCGGAGCTTCTTGACCGAGGAGAGCATGAAGTCATGGAAGTCGTCGCACGAGGTCATCGGGTCGGTGCTGTCGATCTTGTCGGGGGTGACCAGCGAGACGGTGCACTGAGGCATCGCCAGGATGTAGGCGCGGTAGCCGGAGCGCTCGGCGATCTCCTCGACCGCGGGTGTCCAGTGGCGGGCGTGGGAGTCTCCGATGACCACGATCGTCTTCTCGGCGTCGGCGTCACCGCGCGGGCACAGCTTGCGTACCTTCGTCGAGTAGTAGTTGCACTCGCCGACCGACTCGACGTCGTCGGAGAGGTTGGTGAGGCCCGGCTTCAGATTGGTGGGGATCGCCTGGTTCTTGCGGGCCGCGAGCACCGAGGCTCTCACCAGCGCGGGGAGGGCGTCGGGCTCCTGCGGCTCGGCGGCGGGCGGTGCGGCGCTCGACGCGGGTCGGTCGGGTTGCTTGGACGGTCCCGAGGAGGCGGAGGAATCGGCCTCGGCCAGCGTGATCGCCGGCTCGTAGCCGTCGCGGGCGGTCCCGGTGGCGTAGGTGTTGGCGCCGAAGCAGGTCACCGCGACGAGGGTGATGCTCAGCGGGTAGAGCGCCACCGGGCCCAGCGTGGCGGCTCGACCGAACGCCGGACGGCGCCAGATGATGCCGCGCCGGAACGGTTCCTCGACGAAGTGGTAGGAGAGCCCCGACAGGCCGAGCGCGAGTGCGACGAGGAGCACCTGCTCCCACCAGCGCAGCTCGCGGCCCAGCTGCAGCTCGGCGAGGACCAGCACGGGGAAGTGCCACAGGTAGAGCGAGTAGGACCAGTTGCCGACGACCTGCAGCGGCGGCACCGACAGCAGCCGGCCGACCACCGTCGGGCCGTGCCACAGCGTGCCGGCCACGATGATGAAGACGCTGCCGAGAACCGGCACCAGTGCCGGGGTGCCGGGGAACGGGGTCGCGTCGTTGAACTGCAGGCAGGCGCACACGATGAAGAACATCCCGAACGCCGAGAGCACCTGTGCCCGCCAGCGCGCGGTGGCGTCCTGCGGCCCGTCGTCGCGGAACGCGATCGCCGCGATCGCGCCCAGGCCGAGCTCCCAGGCGCGGGTGAACGGCGAGAAGTACGCCGCCTCCGGGCTGGTCCGGGTCAGCACCGCCGAGGCCAGCAGCGATGCCACGATGACGGCGCCGAGTGCGATGACCAGCACGCGCCTGCGCCCGCGTTGGTCTGGCTTGGCGGGGCCTTCGGTCGCGGTGCTCCGGCGGTGCCGCTTCATCGCCCACAGGCAGCCCAGGATCATCAGAGGCCAGACCAGGTAGAACTGCTCCTCGACCGCGAGGGACCAGAAGTGCTGCAGCGGCGAGGGCGGCAGCGCCGCCGAGAAGTAGTCGGTCTCCAGCGACGCGAACCGGAAGTTGGCGGCGAACGCTGCCGACCACAGCGCGTCGAGGGCGATCACGCGGGTGCGTACGAAGCCGAGGAAGAGCGCTGCGTAGACGACGGTCGCGAGCAGCACCAGCGTCGCTGCCGGCAGGATCCGGCGGGCCCGGCGCGCGTAGAAGCCGAGCAGGCTGACCCGGCCCTCGGTGCGTACCTGCCGCATGAGCTGCTGGGTGATCAGGAAGCCCGAGATCGCGAAGAAGACGTCGACGCCGACGAAACCGCCGGTCAGCGACCCGAAGCCGACGTGCAGCGCGACGACCGCGAGCACCGCGATCGCACGGAGGCCCTGGATGTCGGGACGATGCCGAGACGGGGTGGGGCCTGTCGACTCCACGAGCAGCCGCACCTCCCTCAGCCAAGCCCATTCGTCACATTCGTCGCGACGATAACTCTCGTAACCGGCCGATCCTGGTAGACGCGCCTAGGGGCTGTTTCGGAAGGTGGCCCTAGTCCAGGTCGAGGTCGTCGCCTGCCGCGACGGGTCCTGGCGTCGCCGGAAGTGGGGGAGGAGTGCCACCGAAGGCGGGGCACAGCGGCTTGTGGGCGCACCATCCGCACAGCTTTCCCGGGTTCGGCTGCCACTCGCCGGTCTCCTGGGCGGTGCGGATGGCCCGCCAGATCGCCTCGGCTTTGCGCTCGGTGGCGAGCAGGTCGGCCTCGTCGGGCACGTAGCGCAGGATGTCGCCGGAGCCGAGGTAGATCAGCTGCAGCATCGCCGGCACCACGCCCCGCGTCCGCCAGATCACCAGGGCGTAGAACTTGAGCTGGAACAGCGCCTTCGCCTCGTACGCCTCGCTGGGAATCCTCGAGGTCTTGTAGTCGACCACCCGGATCCGGCCGTCGACGGCCACGTCGACACGGTCGATGAACCCGCGCAGCAGCAGCTTGGAGTCGAGCAGCGCCTCGACGTAGTGCTCGCGCTCGGCGGGCTCCAGACGGCGCGGGTCCTCCAGGTCGAAGTAGCGCCGCAGCACCTGCCGGCACGACTCCAGCCAGCCCTCCTCCGCCTCGTCGGACTCGTCGGACTCGTCGGTCTCGGAGGTGAACAGCGTCGCCAGGGCCGGATCGAGGCTGCGTACGTCCTCCCACGCCTGCTCCACCATCGACCTCGCCTGCCGGGGCGTGCGCTCCGGAGCGGGCAGGTCGAAGAGGTCCTCGAGCACCTTGTGCACCACGGTCCCGCGCGCGGCCGCCTCCGAGGGTGGCTCGGGAAGCTGGTCGATGGTGCGGAACCGGTAGAGCAGCGGACACGAGGTGAAGTCGCTCGCGCGGCTCGGGGACAGCGACCCCAGCACGTTGACGCCGTCGACCGGGGTCGACAGCGAATCGGCGGGTGAGGTGCTCATGACCTCGACATTATTCGCAAGCACCGACAACCGGGCCGACACCTTCTGGCAACCGTCTTTAAAGTACGCTCGGAATGTGGCAGACCCTGACCCACGCCCCGGCGGCGACAAGCCGGTCGAAGAGGCGGAGCCCAGCTCCCGAGTCCCGGGCACGATCAAGGTCGGCTCCGTCGCGGGCAGCGACATTCTGGTGACGCCGTCCTGGTTCCTCATCGCGGCGCTGATCGCCTGGTGGATGGCGCCTCAGATCGATGAGGTGGAGCCGGGCCTGGGCTGGCTGACGTACGTCGCCGGCTTCGCCTTCGCGGTCGTCCTCTACGGGGCCGTCCTGCTGCACGAGGCGGCCCACGCGGTCGTCGCCAAGCGGCTCGGCTACCCCGTCGGTGTGATCATGCTCCACTTCCTCGGCGGCGCCACTTCCGTGGAGAAGGAGGCGAAGAGGCCCCGCGACGAGTTCTGGATCGCCGTCGTCGGACCGCTGGTCTCGCTGGCCGTCGCCGCAGCCGCCTTCGGTGTCTCCTTCCTCACCCCTGGCGGCCTGATCGGGCTGTTCGTCACCGGCCTATGGTTCACCAACCTCTTCGTCGGCGTGCTCAACCTCGTCCCCGGTCTGCCTCTCGACGGCGGCCGGTTGCTCAAGGCGGGTGTGTGGGCCGCGACCGGCGACATCAACCGCGGCAACATCGTCGCCGGGTGGGCCGGCCGGGTCCTTGCGGTCGTCGTGCTGCTGTGGCCCTTCATCCAGGGTCAGATCCTCGGCGTCCAGCCCGACCTGACCGACTACGTCCTCGCTGTCATCATCGGCGTCTTCCTCTGGAGCGGCGCCTCCGCGGCGATCATGTCGGCGAGAGCGCGCATGCGGCTCCCGCTCCTCGTCGCCCGCGACCTCGCCCGCCGCACCCTGGCCGTCCCCGCCGATCTTCCGCTCGCCGAGGCCGTACGCCGTGCTCAGGAGGCCGAGGCCGGCAGCATCGTCACGGTGAGCAGCGGCGGCGAGCCGATCGGTCTCGTCCACGAGGGCGCGCTGCTGGCGACCCCGGAGGACCGTCGTCCCTGGATGGCCACCTCGACGGTCACCCGTCAGCTCGAGGACGGGCTCACCCTCCCGGCCGACATCGACGGGGAGTCCCTGGTCAAGGCGATCTCCAAGACGCCGGCACCCGAATACCTCCTGGTCGAGCCGGACGGCTCGATCTACGGCGTACTGGTCACCTCCGACGTCGACGCGGCCTTCCGCGCGGGAGCATAGGAGATCGCGCGGTTTGCCGGGTTGGCCCAGGAAACGGGTAGCCTCGGCGGGTGTCAAGCGCTGATATCCCAGACATTCCGGCCGAGGCCCGAGCGGGCGTGCACCGCGGGCCGCTTCGTGAGGGCGAGTGGGTGCGGCTGACCGACACCAAGGGTCGCCGCCACAACTTCGAGCTCGTCGCCGGCAAGCGCTTCTTCTCCAACAAGGGCCACATCGATCACGACGAGCTGATCGGCCGCGAGGAGGGCTTCACGGTCACCGCCTCGACGGGCGGCGAGTACCTGGTCTTCCGCCCGCTCCTGTCGGAGTTCGTGGTCTCGATGCCGCGCGGCGCTGCGGTGGTCTACCCCAAGGACGCCGCCCAGATCGTCGCCATGGCCGACATCTTCCCGGGTGCCTCCGTGGTGGAGGCCGGGGTCGGCTCCGGTGCCCTGACCTGCTCGCTGCTGCGCGCGGTGGGCCCGTTCGGCACGGTCACCTCCTTCGAGCGTCGCGAGGAGTTCGCCGAGGTCGCTCGCAAGAACGTCGACCAGTTCTTCGGTACGCCGGCGGGGGAGTCCCACCCGAGCTGGTCGCTCAACCTCGGCGACCTCCAAGAGGAGCTTCCGCGCCAGCAGATCCGCTGCGACCGGCTGATCCTCGACATGCTCGCTCCGTGGGAGTGCGTCGACGCCGCGGCCGAGGCGCTCTACCCCGGTGGCATGGTCTGCGCCTACGTCGCGACCACCACCCAGCTGTCCCGCTTCGTCGAGACCGTCCGCGCCCACGGCGGGTTCACCGAGCCGCAGGCGTGGGAGTCGCTGGTGCGCGACTGGCACGTCGAGGGTCTCGCGGTCCGTCCGGGCCACAAGATGATCGGCCACACCGCCTTCCTGGTCACGGCCAGGAAGCTGGCACCGGGGGAGCGTGCGCCGCGCAAGACGCGTCGACCTGCTCCCGGGGCGTACGGACATGACTACACCGGCCCGCGCCCGGCCGACATGCCGGCTCCCGAGCCGGTCGTGGAGGCCCTGCCCGAGGATGGCGCCGAGGTGGACTGAGTCCGCTCCGCAACGGCGCACAACTTCCGGTGTGCCACGGGTCGACACGAACGTGGCCGCTGTCGACGAATAGTGTCCAACACCGGTAAATCCTTCTCCTCTCCTGCCCCTCTCCCTTGTAGGGTCGAAGCAGTAGAGGAGGTGTGCTGATGTCGACATCCGACGGATTCCATTCCGAGGGGCGCAGCCCCGAGGAGCTCGAGAGTCATGTCCGTTTCCTCGAAGCTGAGGTGACCGACCTGCGGCACAGACTGACCGAGATGCCCGGATCTTCGCGTGGCCTGGAGGCGCGGCTCGCCGACGCGCAGCGCTCCCTGGCCGCCGTTACGTCGCAGAACGAGCGACTCACCGTGACGCTTCGGGATGCCCGAGACCAGATCATCAAGCTCAAGGAGGAGGTCGACCGGCTGGCACAGCCGCCAGCAGGCTTCGGCACCTTCATCGAGCGCAACGAGGACGACTCGATCGATGTCTTCACCGGCGGGCGCAAGCTCCGGGTGACCGCATCGCCCAACGTCGACCTCGACGAGCTGCGCTATGGCCAGGAGGTCATGCTCAACGAGGCGCTGAACGTCGTGGCCGCGATGGAGTTCGAGAAGGTCGGCGAGGTGGTGATGTTCAAGGAGCTGCTCGCCGACGGTGAGCGCGCCCTGGTGATCGCCAATGCCGACGAGGAACGGGTCGTGCGTCTCGCCGAGCCGCTCCTTCAGGACGCCATCCGCGCCGGCGACTCGCTGCTGCTCGAACCACGCTCGGGATACGTCTATGAGAAGGTCCCGAAGTCCGAGGTCGAGGAGCTCGTCCTGGAGGAGGTGCCCGACATCTCGTACGAGTCGATCGGTGGCCTCGCCGGCCAGATCGAGCAGATCCAGGACGCGGTCGAGCTGCCGTACCTCTACCCCGACCTCTTCATCGAGCACCAGCTCAAGCCACCCAAGGGTGTGCTGCTCTACGGTCCTCCGGGCTGTGGCAAGACCCTGATCGCGAAGGCTGTCGCCAACAGCCTGGCGAAGAAGGTCGCCGCGAAGACGGGAGCGGACGGCAAGTCCTACTTCCTCAACATCAAGGGCCCCGAGCTCCTCAACAAGTACGTCGGCGAGACCGAGCGCCACATCCGTCTGGTCTTCCAGCGGGCTCGGGAGAAGGCCGCGGCCGGCACCCCGGTGATCGTCTTCTTCGACGAGATGGACTCGCTGTTCCGCACCCGTGGCACCGGTGTCTCCTCCGACGTGGAGAACACCATCGTTCCGCAGCTCCTCTCCGAGATCGACGGCGTCGAGGCTCTGGAGAACGTGCTGGTGATCGGTGCCTCCAACCGTGAGGACATGATCGACCCGGCGATCCTGCGTCCGGGCCGTCTGGACGTGAAGATCAAGATCGAGCGTCCCGACGCCGAGGGTGCTCGTGACATCTTCTCGAAGTACCTGGTGCCCGATCTGCCGCTGCACCCGACCGACGTGGGCGAGTTCAACGGCGACAAGCAGGCCACCGTCGACGAGCTGATCCGTACGGTCGTCGAGCGGATGTACACGGAGTCCGAGGAGAACCGCTTCCTGGAGGTCACCTACGCCAACGGCGACAAGGAGATCCTCTACTTCAAGGACTTCAACTCCGGCGCGATGATCCAGAACATCGTCGACCGGGCCAAGAAGATGGCCATCAAGTCCTTCCTGGACTCCGGCGAGGACTCCGGCCAGAAGGGTCTGCGGGTGCAGCACCTGCTCCAGGCCTGCGTGGACGAGTTCAAGGAGAACGAGGACCTCCCCAACACCACCAACCCCGACGACTGGGCCCGCATCTCCGGCAAGAAGGGCGAGCGGATCGTCTTCATCCGCACGCTCATCACCGGCAAGCAGGGCACCGAGCCCGGCCGTTCGATCGAGCAGGTCTCCAACACAGGTCAGTACCTGTAGGAGCCTGACGACAGGGCCCGCTGCCATCGTGGCAGCGGGCCCTGCGTACGTCTGGGCGTCGGTCAGCGCGCCTGGACCGAGACGAGCGCCGCGTTGCCGCGCGAGTCGACCTTGACCACCGCGACGGCGTCGCCGCCGTTGACGTCGGCCTCGATCTCCCGGGCCCGGTCCTGCGGGACGAAGAAGCTCTCGATGCCGCAGCTGAGCCGCCAGCCGTCGTCGTGACACTTCAGGAACGGGCGCTCGGCAGGCCGCTCCGTCGACACAGTGGTGGCCTTCCAGACCTTGCCGCTTCGTGCCAGCGAGACGTACACGTCCTCGGTCTTCTCCGTCGAACGACTGCTGAGGTCGGGGTAGGCGAGGTCAACGTAGGCACCGCGGAGCGGGTCGATCGGGTCGACCGGCTCGACGCGGAGCCGGATCTCCTCACCGGTGACGCGGGCGGAGAGCTGGCCGGCGACGGCGAAACCGACGAGGCCGAGGTTGAGGATGCACACGAGGGCCACCCAGGTACGTGTGTTCATGAGAGCGCCTCGCCGAGGTTGGCGGCCACGCCTCGCCGGGCGCGGTCGAAGACAAATCCGGTGGCCAGCAGGAGCACACCCAGCATCAGGAAGAGGGTCGCGCCGGACATGATCGGCGCGAAGACGGCGAAGCTCTGCATGGTCGTGAAGACGACGAGCGCGCCGGTGGCGAGCACGACGAGCAGCGTCTGGTCGCGCACCGAGCCGTCGACGGCGACCGCACCGGCGACCACGACGTACACCGCGATGCTGACGAAGGCGGACAGCCACGCCGCGCCCGACACCGAGCCGAGATCGTCCACGTGCGGGTCCCAGGCGACCAGGGCGAGCCCGATCGGCACAATGAGCGCCGAGGCCAGCACCTCCCATCGCGACAGCACGGTCGTACGGCCGACGGCCACCGCGGCGAGGACCACGGCCACCACCAGCGCCACGAGGAGGGTCGGGCTCAACGCCAGGTCGTGATCGCCGATCTGCGGAATGGCGGCGACGAAGAGGCCACCCAGGACGAGTACGCCACCCGCCAGCCGCCACACGTCGGCGAACCCCTTCCGGCCTCGGTCGTGCAGCGCAGCCATCGCGGTCGCGACCACGCCCCCGACCAACACCGCGACCACGCCGGCGAACGTGGACTCGCTGCTCGCCACCACCTGCCAGTCGAACCAGATCATCGTGGTCACGATGCCGACGACCAGCGGTGCCAGTCCGGCGCTCGCGTAGGCGTACACAAGCGCCCCGAGCCCCCACAGACCCACCAGCGAGGGCTCGAACGCCGGCACCTGGAGGCTCTGCGCGGCCTGGAAGATCACGCCGCCGAAGGCGATCGCCGCGATCCCGCGAAATGCGCCGCGCAGGGGCCGGGGGAGCGGGAGCGTCTCCGCGGCGGCGGTGAACCCGAGCCAGACCACGACGATCCCCACGAACCGCACCAGCGGGGAGAGCGCGTCGAGGTTGGTCGCCACGAGCCACAGCAGCCCGACCCCCAGGAACCCACCACCGAGGTAGGAGATGACCCGCGTCAGCGAGCCGGCGCGGGAGGCGACGTACTGCCTCGTGATCGTCTCCGCGGCCTCCTCGGTGAGGATGCCGTCGTCCACCCAGCGGGCGGTCTCGTCGTTCAGCCAGTCGAGCCGCCTCGGCGCGATGGGTCGTGCTCGTGTGTCCATAGGACCATTGCAGCGGCTCGCAGGGGATCGGCGCGTGAGCACACGTACTCAACTCCGGCCGTCCACTGCTCCCGCAGGCGGCGGCCAGGGTCTATTCGGCTGCGGGTGGGAGGCTCGCGGGGCTAGTGTTTGAGCGTTCGCGGGGCGGGCCTGCACGGACGGGGGAGTCGGATGGCATCGTGGTTGTTGATCATGGTCGGAGCTGTGGTGCTCGTGGCCGTGCTCGGCGTCGTGGCGCTGGTCTGGGTCCTGTCCGGACGAGCCGAGCCGGGTGGCGTGATCGACCCGAACAACGACCCCGGGGTCCAAGCGGCCCAAGCTCAGGCGCAGCGAACCAACATCCAGCACAACGTCGGGGACATGGGCCCCAGCATCTGAATCGCTAAGGTTGACTGACGTGGCAGACGAGATGGCGCGCAAGGACATCGAGGCGGGTCTGGAGACCCGCCATGAGCTGGGCGATGCGTTCGACGCGGAGCTGGTGGCCGGTTTCGCCGACCGCATCGAGAAGACTGTCCAGGATCGGGTCGGCGCCACCGCTGCCGCCCGGACCCTCGCCGAGCGCAACGAGTCGCGCACCTCGGTCTTCCAGTTCGTTCTGGGCGCCGGCTCGGCCGTGGCCGGCATCCCGATCAGCATCACCCTCGGCGTCACCGACAACCTCGGCGCCCTGGTGATCTCCTGGGTCGGCCTCGTCGGCGTCAACGTCGCCCACGCGCTGCGTACTCGTAAGCGCTGAGGCCGCTGGGTGTTCCTACGAAGGAACCGCGCGCCCGACCGAGAGATACCCCCACGGCCGCGAGAACGACGGCCCGGGCAGGTAGGACTGCTCCAGAGCGTCGATGGTGAAGCCGGCGGCCTCGACCAGCCGCGGGATGTCGCGGGCGAGGTGGCAGCCGCCGAAGAGGCGCTGCTGGAGGCCGTCGAGGCGGTGCTGCCAGCGGGCGACGCCGGGATCGGGGGAGAGGCCGTGCTCGAGGAAGCCGAGGGTGCCGCCGGGGCGCAGGACGCGGCGCAGCTCGGCCAGGGCACCGGCGACGTCGGGGATCGTGCACAGCGAGAAGGTGACCAGCCCGGTGTCGACCGAGGCGTCGGCGAGCGGGAGCTGGGCGCCGTCGAGCCCGACGCGGCTCACCGGGACCGATGAGCCCGAACGGCGCGCGGCCGAGAGCTGCCAGGCCACGTCGGAGGGCTCGACGGCGATGATCTCGGTGACCGCAGACGGATAGCGGCCGATGTTGCTCCCGCTGCCGAAGCCGATCTCGACGACCTGGCCGCGGAGACCGTCACAGGCCTGCTCGCGCAGCGGCTCGAGCTGCGCGATGCCGCAGGTGCGGTCCACGATGTGTGGCACCACCCGCGCTTCCCAGAGGCCCATGGGAGCTCACTCTTCCATCTCGCCGGTCCACTGGACACCGAGAAGCATCGAATCCTCGCCCTCGACGAGCGTGGTGAAGCCGACGCGCTGGTAGAACCCGATCGCGCGGGTGTTGGCGGAGCTGACGCCGAGGTGCGCGCCGCGTACGCCGGCGACGTGGAAGGAGCCGAGCATCATCCCGATCAGCTCCTTGCCGATGCCTTGGCCCTGGGCGCGGGGGAGCAGGTTGATGTGCAGGTGTGCCGGGAACTCGCTGAGGATCTCGCCCAACATCCGCGGCGGGCGGTGGATCTGGGACCGCAGACGGGCGTTCCAGTCGGTGCGGTCGTGGTCGGGCCCCGGGTCGGGGTTGACGACGCGGAGCGCGGGCCACCAGTCCTCCTCGCACTCCTTCTCGAAGGCACGGGTGAACGGGGTGCCGACGACGTAGCCCACGACGCCCTCGGAGTCGACCGCCACGAACCCGAGCCCCAGGCGCAGCACGATGTAGGGGGCGGCGTAGATGTTCCCCGGCAGCCGCGGGTCGTCGTAGAACTCGGTGGCGTCCTCGCCCGATGCCCCGGTCAGCAGACAGATCGAGAAGAGATCGTCGAGGTCGTCGGCGGTAGCCCGCCGGATCTCAGGAGTGCCCATGGGCCAACCTCACCATGACCACTGCCACGCTCCCCTCACCAGGTCTCCTCTCGGTGCCGCCCAGCCGAACAACCTCGGGCAACCTCAGCGTGGCGGGTGGATGCTCACGTGCCTTCGTGCACGTGGCCGGTAGCCTTGCAGGCATGAGCGAGCGTCAGCGAGCGACAGTCGGCCTCAAGCCGCCACGTCCGTATTCTTGCGCTTGCGCTACGGAGGTGGCGGGATGAGCGTACGACGGGTGATGGGCACGGAGGTCGAATACGGAATTTCCGTGGCCGGGCAGCCCCAGGCGAACCCGATGGTCGCCTCGAGCCAGGTCGTCAATGCGTACGCATCCTCGACCCTGAAGGCGAGGAGAGCGCGCTGGGACTTCGAGGAGGAGTCGCCGTTGCGCGACGCGCGCGGCTTCGACATGTCGCGGCAGGTGGCCGATCCCAGCCAGCTGACCGACGAGGATCTGGGGCTGGCCAACGTCATCCTCACCAACGGAGCCCGGCTCTACGTCGACCACGCCCACCCGGAGTTCTCCTGCCCCGAGGTGACCAACCCGCTCGACGTGGTGCGCTGGGACAAGGCGGGTGAGCAGGTGATGCTCGACGCCTCCCGCGCGGCCGCGCGGCTGCCGGGCAACCCGCAGATCCACCTCTACAAGAACAACACCGACAACAAGGGTGTCTCCTACGGCGCGCACGAGAACTTCCTCATGCGCCGCTCGACCGCGTTCGCCGACATCGTCAAGCATCTGACCCCGTTCTTCGTCTCGCGGCAGGTCTTCGCCGGCGCCGGGCGGGTCGGGATCGGCCAGGAGCGTCCCAAGCACGGCTTCCAGATCTCCCAGCGCGCCGACTTCTTCGAGGTCGAGGTCGGGCTGGAGACGACCCTCAAGCGGCCGATCATCAACACCCGCGACGAGCCCCACGCCGACCCGGAGAAGTACCGCCGCCTCCATGTGATCCTCGGCGACGCCAACCTCGCCGAGATCTCGACCTACCTCAAGGTCGGGAGTACGTCACTGGTGCTGGCCATGATCGAGGACGGCTACATCACCCGTGATCTCAGCGTCGACGGCCCGGTCTCGTCGCTGCGCGCGGTCTCGCACGACCCGTCGCTGAAGACGCTGATCACGCTCAAGGACGGTCGCAAGCTGACCGGTGTCCAGCTGCAGATGGAGTATCTGGACCTGGCCAAGAAGTTCGTCGAGGAGCGCTACGGCTCCGACGCGGACTACCAGACCAAGGACGTCCTGGAGCGCTGGGAGTCGGTGCTCGACCGCCTCGAGCGCGACCCGATGGAGTGCGCCGGCGAGCTCGACTGGGTGGCCAAGTACAAGCTCCTGCTCGGCTACCGCGACCGGGACGGTCTGGAGTGGGACGACCCGAAGCTCCATCTGATCGACCTGCAGTACGCCGACATCCGCCCCGAGAAGGGTCTCTACCACCGTCTCGTCCGCGCCGGGCGGATCCAGCGCCTGATGACCGACGACCTGGTGGAGAAGGCGATGCACGAGCCGCCGAGCGACACCCGGGCCTACTTCCGCGGCCGCTGCCTGGAGAAGTACTCCGAGAACGTCGCCGCGGCCAGCTGGGACTCGGTCATCTTCGACCTGCCCGGCCGCGAGTCGTTGCAGCGGGTGCCGACGATCGACCCGCTGCGCGGCACGAAGAAGCACGTCGGAGGCCTGCTCGACTCCTCCGACACCGCCGTCGACCTCTTCAACCGGCTGACCGGTTCCTGAGCGTCGATCGCGACTCGTGCCACATCTCGGTCCAACGTTCGACTTCTGCTTCCTCCCGTAGCGAAATCGGGCATTGTTTCCTCAGGTTTGTCGGTGCTAGTGGATAGGTTGAAGACATGGCACAGGAGCAGAAGCAGCCGAAGAAGTCCTCCGAGACGGAGGAGTCCGTCGAGACCGCGCCCGAGACCGATGTGAATGAGCGCAAGGAAGCGCTTGACTCCGACGTCGACGACATCCTGGACGAGATCGACGACGTCCTGGAGACCAACGCCGAGGACTTCGTGAAGTCCTTCATCCAGAAGGGCGGGCAGTAGGAGATGTCCGAGTCCCGTATCCCGGCCGCCTACATGACGCCGGGCACCTCGTCCTTTGCCGATTTCCTGACCGCGCAGTCCCCAGAGCTGCTCCCGGGTCATCACCCGGTCCCGGCCAACCTGGGCGACATCGCGCCGCACGGCACCACGATCGTCGCGGCCACCTTCCCCGGTGGCGTGATCATCGCCGGTGACCGGCGGGCCACGCAGGGCAACCTGATCGCCGAGCGCGACATGCGCAAGGTCTTCCCGTCCGACGAGTACTCCGCGGTCGGCATCGCCGGCTCCGCGGGGCTCGCGGTCGAGCTGGTCAAGCTCTTCCAGACCGAGCTGGAGCACTACGAGAAGATCGAGGGCACCACGCTCTCGATCGAGGGCAAGGCCAGCCGGCTCTCCGCCCTCGTCCGGGGCAACCTCGCGATGGCCATGCAGGGCCTGGTCGTGGTGCCGCTCTTCGTCGGGTTCGACCCCGATGCCGGCACGGGGAAGATCTACGGCTACGACCCGACCGGCGGCCGCTACGAGCAGACCGGATACTCCGGCGTCGGATCCGGCTCGCTGTTCGCCAAGGGTGCCCTCAAGAAGCTCTACCGACCCGACCTCGACGAGGCCACCCTGGTCGCGGTCCTGGTCCAGGCGCTCTACGACGCGGCCGACGACGACTCGGCCACCGGCGGGCCGGACCTGTCCCGCAAGCTGTTCCCGCTGGTCCACGTGATCACCGCCGACGGTGGGCGCACCCTGCCCGACGCCGAGGTCGCGGCGGTCGCCGAGGCTGTCATCACCGGGAGGCTCCAGCGGCCCGACGGTCCCATCGCCGAGCTGGAGGGTCGCCCATGAGCACTCCGTTCTATGTGAGTCCCGAGCAGCTGATGCGCGACCGTGCGGACTTCGCGCGCAAGGGCATCTCCCGAGGTCGGGCGCTGGTCTCGCTGCAGTACGCCGACGGCATCGTGTTCGCCTCCGAGAACCCCTCGGCGGCGCTGCACAAGGTGAGCGAGATCTACGACCGGATCGCCTTCGCCGCGGTCGGCCGCTACAACGAGTTCGAGAACCTCCGCATCGCCGGGGTTCGGCTGGCCGACATGCGCGGCTATGCCTACGACCGGCGCGACGTCACCGGCCGCGGCCTGGCCAACGCCTACGCCCAGACCCTCGGCACGATCTTCTCCTCGGGCGGGGAGAAGCCCTACGAGGTCGAGCTGTTCGTCGGCGAGATCGGCGACACCGCGGAGGCGGACCAGCTCTACCGGCTCACCTACGACGGCCAGGTCGTCGACGAGCACGGCTTCGCTGCCATCGGCGGTGCCGCCGAGGCTGTCGGTGGCTACCTCAAGGAGCGCTACACCGAGGGCGCCTCGCTCGAGGACGCCATCAAGCTGGCGGTCGCCGCGCTCGGCCACACCGAGACCGAGGACCGGGAGATCGAGGCGAAGAACCTCGAGGTCGCGGTCCTCGACCGCAACCGCACGCAGCCGCGCAAGTTCCGCAGGATCCGGCCGGCGACGCTGGTCGAGATCCTCGGTGCGGCCACCGCGCCGGCGCAGGTCGAGGCAGCCGAGCCGGCCGCCGTTGAACCGCCCGCTGCGAAGCCCGTCGACGAGGCCCCGCTGGCCCCGCCGGCAGACGACGACGGCGAGCCGCCGATCGCCCCGCCGATCGGCTGAGCTCGGCGAGGTGGGAGTGCTGAGGCGGTTGCCTCAGCACTCCCACGTCACATCTGAGGCTTCAGCCGATCTGGTCCGAGAGCGAGACGACGATGCCTTCGGGCCCGCGCACGTACGCCATCCGCACGATGTCCTCGTAGACGCCGATTCCGCCGACCAGCCCGTAGCCCTTCTCGGCCAGGCCCGCGAGAACCGCGTCGAGGTCGTCGACCTGGAAGCAGACGTTGCGCAGACCCAGGACGTTGGCCATCGCCTCGGGCGTGCCGGGCACATGGTCGGGACGTACGAACCGGGCGAGCTCGAGGGTGGTGTCGCCACCCGGCGGGCGCAGCATCACGACCTCGCAGCGTGATCCCGGGAGTCCGCAGACGGTGTCGATGAACTCGCCCTCCACGAACGTACGTCCCTCGATCTCCAGGCCCAGGCCGACGAAGAACTCCGTGGCCAGGTCTAGGTCGGCGACGGTGATGCCGACGTGGTCGAACTTCAACAGGTGTGTCATGACTGCCATCCTCGTGTTCGTCGGGTGTCTCTGCCTGGTGAACGAGGCCGGCAGGCCGTTCTCTACACCTCAGGGTGGTTGGTTAGGGTCGCGTCTGTGGAGGTCGAGGCGGAGAACGGCACGCGCTCGGCGCCGGCGGGGTCGACGTGGCGACGCGGAAGGCCGCTGGTGCTCATTGCGGTGCTGCTCGCCCTGGTGATCGCGCTGCACGAGCTGGTGCCGAACCGCTGGGGCAACCTGGGCTCGCTGGTCGCGACGTTCCTGCCGTGGTTCGTCCTGGCGGTCCCGCTGCTGCTCCTCGCAGCGGCCCTGCGTCGCTCGGCCCTCGCCGCGCTGCTCGCGCTGGCCCCGCTCGCCGCCTGGGTGGGCGTGTTCGGCCCGCAGCTGATGCCCGTCGAGGCGGAGGCGTACGACCTCACGGTCGTCCAGCACAACGTCGCCGACGACAACCACGATGTCGAGCGGACCGTCAATCTCCTGCTGGCCGAGGATCCCGACATCGTGGCGCTCGAGGAGCTCACCTCCGAGAATCTCCCGCAGTACGAAGCCGCCCTGGAGCCGACGTTCGAGCATCACACGACCCAGGGAACCGTCGGGCTCTGGTCGCGTCACCCGATCTCGGAGCGTACGCGGGTCGACATCCGCCCCGCGGGCATCGACGCGTCCTGGGACCGGTGTCTGCGAGCCGTCGTCCAGACCCCGGAGGGCGAGGTGACCGTCTACGTGGCGCACCTTCCCTCCGTCCGGGTGGGCCCGCGTGGGCTCGCGGCCTACAGCCGCAACCGGAGCGCGGAGCTGCTGGGGGAGGCGATCGCCGCGGATCCGGCGCCGGCGGTGGTGCTGGCCGGCGACCTCAACGGGAACCTCCTCGACCCCGGCCTCGCCCCTCTGACCGACGAGGTCTCGCGCGAGGAGCACGGGTTCCGGTTCACCTTCCCCTCCGCGCTCCCCGTCGTCCAGCTCGACCACGTGCTCGCGCGCGGTGCCGAGGTGAGGGATCTACGGGTGCTCCCGCGCTCGGGCAGCGACCATCTGCCGGTGGTGTCGCGCGTGTCGCTGGGTCAGTGACCGCTGAGCTGACCGGTCAGCCGCTCGTGCCGGTCGGCGCTGGACCGGTTCAGGCCGACGATGCGTACGGACTTGTTCTTGGCCTCGTACTTGTGGGTGATCGCGTCGAGGGTCGCGACCGTGGAGGCGTCCCAGATGTGGGAGTCGGAGAGGTCGATGACGATCTCGTCGGGGTCGTCGGCGTACTCGAACTGGGTGTAGAGGTCGTTGCTCGAGGCGAAGAAGAGCTCGCCGGCGACCCGGTAGACGGCCCGCACGCTCCCGTCGGCGTCCTCGACGAGCTCCCGGTGCGTCTCGGTCAGGTGCGCGACACGGCGCGCGAACAGAGTGATCGCGACCAGGACCCCGACGATGACACCGATCGCCAGGTTGTGGGTCGCGACGGTGAACGCGACGGTCGTGAGCATCACCGCCGTCTCCGAGAGCGGCATCCGGCGCAGGGTGGCGGGCCGGATCGAGTGCCAGTCGAAGGCGCTGACCGAGACCATGATCATCACCGCGACCAGGGCGGCCATCGGGATCAGCGCCACGGTGTCGCCGAACCCGACGACCAGGATGAGCAGGAAGAGGCCGGCGAGGAAGGTGGACAGGCGCGTACGGGCGCCGGAGACCTTGACGTTGATCATCGTCTGACCGACCACCGCGCAGCCGCCCATGCCGCCGAAGAGGCCGGTGATCAGGTTCGCGAGGCCCTGAGCGCCGGCCTCGCGGGTCTTGTCGGAGTGGGTGTCGGTGATGTCGTCGACCAGCTTGGCGGTCATCAACGACTCGAGCAGGCCGACCAGCGCCATCCCCAGTGCGTACGGGGCGATGATCTGCAGCGTGTCGAGGGTGAGAGGTACGTCGGGGATGAACCAGGTCGGCAGGCTGTCGGGCAGCTTGCCCTGGTCGCCGACGTTCGGCACGTCGACCGCGCCGATGACGGTGAAGGCGGTGAGCGCGACGATCGCGACCAGCGGCGCCGGGATCACCTTGTTGATCCGCGGGAACCCCACGATGACGGCGATACCGACGGCGATCATCGGGTAGACGGCCCAGGGCACGTCGACCATGTGGACGATCTGCGCCTGGAGGACGAGGATCGCGAGCGCGTTCACGAAGCCGACCATCACCGAGCGGGGCAGGAAGCGCGTCAGCCGGGCCACCCCGGCCAGCGCCAGGGCGATCTGGATCAGACCGCCCAGGAGCACCGTCGCGATCAGGTAGTCATAGCCGTGGTCCCGCATCACCGGCGCGATCACCAGCGCGACCGCGCCGGTGGCGGCCGAGATCATCGCCGGTCTCCCGCCCAGGAACGAGATCGCCACCGCCATCGTGAACGAGGCGAACAGCCCGACCCGCGGGTCGACCCCGGCGATGATCGAGAACGAGATCGCCTCGGGGATCAGCGCGAGCGCGACGACGAGACCCGCCAGCACCTCCGTACGCAGCAGGCGCGGTGAGCGCAGCGCGGCGAGCACGGTGGGCTCGGCCGGCCTGGAGGTGGCCAGGGGTGAAGGCACTGAAGAGGGTCCGATCGGTCGCGGCTGGCAGGATGAGCAGGACGAGAGAACGGTACTCTCACGTAACGTAAGGGTTGGCCTCGTCGACCGTGTGAGAATGGACACCATGACGCGCAGTGCTGCCCCCGAAGGGGCGATGCAGATCGGCGAGGTGGCGGCGCGCACCGAGCTGTCTCTGCGCAGCCTCAGGCACTGGGAGGAGGTCGGCCTGCTGAGTCCCTCGGGACGCAGCGAGGGCGGCTTCCGGCTCTACACCGAGGAGGACGTCGACAAGATCCTGGTGATCCGCCGGATGAAGCCCCTCGGCTTCAGCCTCGAGGAGATGAAGGCGGTCATGGTCGACATCGAGATCCTGCGTGGGTCCGCGCCCGACCCTGCCGACGCCACCGCGGCTCGCGAGCGCCTTGCCGCGGTCGGGGCAGAGGCCGGCGTACGCCGCGAGAAGCTGGAACGACAGCTGGGGATGGCGGACGAGTTCATCGCGATTCTCAGGCGCGAGCTGCGCTGACGTTCCGGAGGGTGGTCCGCCCCGCCGTGTCGTACCTCTGAACGCCTCCGGAGTGACCGCCGACCGTCTAGGGTTTCAAGTATGGACAGGCGCATCTTCGGCATCGAGAACGAGTACGGCGTGACCTGCACGTTCCGCGGCCAGCGGCGGCTGAGCCCGGACGAGGTGGCCCGCTATCTCTTCCGCAAGGTGGTGAGCTGGGGCCGCAGCTCGAACGTGTTCCTCCGCAACGGCGCGAGGCTCTACCTCGACGTCGGCTCCCACCCCGAGTACGCCACGCCCGAGTGTGACGACGTGGTCTCGGTCGTCACCCACGACAAGGCGGGGGAGCGGATCCTGGAGGGCCTGCTCCTCGACGCCGAGCAGCGGCTGCACGACGAGGGCATCGCCGGCGACATCTACCTGTTCAAGAACAACACCGACTCGGCCGGCAACTCCTACGGCTGCCACGAGAACTACATGGTCAGCCGCGCCGGGGAGTTCTCCAAGCTCGCCGACGTGCTCATCCCGTTCCTGGTCACCCGTCAGCTCATCGTCGGCGCCGGCAAGGTCACCCACACCCCGCGGGGTGCCGGGTTCGCGGTCTCTCAGCGTGCCGAGCACATCTGGGAGGGTGTGTCGTCGGCGACGACACGGTCCCGGCCGATCATCAACACCCGCGACGAGCCGCACGCGGACGCCGAGAAGTACCGGCGACTCCACGTCATCGTCGGTGACTCGAACATGTCCGAGACCACCACGATGCTCAAGATCGCGAGCTGCCACCTGGTGCTGCGGATGATCGAGGAGGGCGTCGTCCTGCGGGACATGACGATGGAGAACCCGATCCGCGCCATCCGCGAGATCGCCCACGACCTGACCGGCCGCCGCAAGGTGCGGCTGGCAAACGGCCGCGAGGCCAGCGCGCTGGACATCCAGAACGAATACCTGTCCAAGGCCCGCGAGTTCGTCGACCGCCGAGAGATCACCGATCCGACCATGCTCGCCTCCCTCGACCTGTGGGAACGCGGCCTGAAGGCGATCGAGTCCGACGACCTCTCCCTGGTCGACCGCGAGATCGACTGGGTGATCAAGTGGAAGCTGATCGACCGCTACCGCGCCAAGCACGGCCTTCCGCTGGGCCACGCCCGCGTCGCCCAGCTCGACCTCGCCTACCACGACATCCACCGCAACCGCGGCCTCTACTACCTGCTGGAGAAGAAGGGCGCGGTCAAGCGCGCAACCACCGACCTGAAGATCTTCGAGGCCAAGTCGGTGCCGCCGCAGACCACCCGCGCCCGGCTCCGTGGCGAGTTCATCAAGAAGGCACAGGAGCGCCGCCGCGACTTCACCGTGGACTGGGTCCACCTCAAGCTCAACGACCAGGCCCAGCGCACCGTGCTGTGCAAGGACCCGCTCAAGGCGTACGACGAGCGCGTCCAGCGGCTCATCGACGGCATGTGACACCCCTGCCGGGGTGGCTTCGCTGCGGGGTAACCACCGGGCGGATATGGTGTGCTCCGCTGTCGTCTCTCTCTATTTCACGTCACGAAGGTTTGCACTGTGCCCACTGCTCCTCGGCCTCGACTGCGCCACGCGCTGAGCGCGCTGGCCGTCACCCTGCTCATCCCGGCTCTGGTCGCCTGCGGCGGCGAGGAGAAGACGGGGTACGGCGACGAGACCGTCTCCGGCTTCGACGGCGTCACGGTCTCGGCCGCGGTCGACAAGGCGCCCACGCTGAAGTGGGAGTCCGCGATCGCCTACCCCAAGGACCCCAAGGTCAAGACGCTGACCGAGGGCGAGGGTGAGGAGATCCCCAAGGGTCGCGGCGTGTTCGCCAAGATCTACATCGGCAACGCCACCACCCTGGACAAGGACTGGGCCTACGAGAGCCAGGCCGCCGAGGGTGAGGAGCTCCCGGCGGACAAGCCGTGGAGCACCATCTTGAAGGGCGCCAAGGTCGGCGACCGGATCGAGGCCATCGTCGGCTCGGCCGACCTGCTCGGCGAGGGCGGCAACCCGCAGATGGGCATCGGCAACCACGACACGCTGCTGGTCGTCGTCGACGTGGTCAAGGCCGCCGCCGACAAGACGCCGCACGACGTCGACGCCTCCGAGCTCCCGAAGGTCGTCGAGAAGAACGGCAAGCCGACCGGGTTCGACTTCAAGGGCATCGCCAAGCCGAAGGCCGACGACGGGCTCAAGCGGGTCATCGTCACCGAGGGCGACGGTGAGGAGATCACCACCGACCAGACGGTCACCGCCAACTACCTCGGTATGACCTACGGCGCCAAGAAGCCCTTCGACGAGAGCTTCAGCAAGGAAGCCGTCCCGTTCGCCCTCAACCAGGTGGTCGCAGGCTGGACCAACGGCTTGGAGGGCGTCAAGGTCGGCAGCCGTGTTCTGCTGCAGATCCCGCCGGAGCTGGGCTACGGTGCTGAGGAGAAGCCGGGCCAGGGCGGCACGCCGGGGATCCCGGCCAACAGCACGCTCTACTTCGTCATCGACGTCGTCAAGGCCGAAGCCACCTCGGCGACGCCGTAGCAGAGTCTCTAGGGGGAGAAACACACCGTGGCGGCGGGTAAGACCGAGCGGTTGATGAACCTGCTCATCATGCTGCTCGTGCAGCGTGACAACGTGTCGAAGGAGCGGATCCGCGAGGTCCTCTACCCGTCGTCCCACGGTGAGGCGTTCGAGAAGATGTTCGAGCGCGACAAGGAAGAGCTGCGCAGCCTCGGGGTGCCGATCGAGACCGGCGTGATCGACTCCTTCTTCGAGGACGAGATCGGCTACCGGGTCAGCCCCGAGCAGTTCGCGCTGCCGCCGATCACCCTCGAGGCCGACGAGCTCGCGGTCGTCGCCCTGGCCACCAAGGTCTGGGAGAACGCCTCGATGGCGGAGGCGACCACGGAGGCCGTACGCAAGCTCAACGCCGCCGGGCTCGAGACCGACGTCTCGGCGCTGGAGATCGTCCAGCCACGGCTGGCCGCGGAGGAGGGCTCCTTCGACGTCTTCGTGGCCGCCACCCAGGACCGGCAGGTCGTCGAGTTCGACTACCGCGGGTCGCGGGCGGCCGAGCCGTCCCATCGGCGGCTGCAGCCGTGGGGCGTGGTGCGCTACTCGGGCCGTTGGTACGCCGTCGGCCATGACGTCGACCGCGACGACACCCGCATCTTCCGGCTCTCCCGCGTCCTGGGTGAGGCCCGGGCGGTCGGTGACTTCGATGCCTTCGAGGTCCCGGCCGAGGTGGACGTACGCGATATCGCACGAACCCTGGCGCCGGCGCCGCCCACAGGGAAGGCCGTCCTGCTGCTGCGGCAGGGGAGCGGCTACACGCTGCGCAGGGCCGCCGACTCGACCGAGGGCGGGGTGACCGGTCCCGACGGCCGTGACGACTGGGACCGGGTGGTGCTGACCCGGGTGCCCGCCGACCTGGTGGGGGCGGTGCTGGGGCACGGCCCCGACGCCTACGTCGAGGAGCCCGAGGACCTGCGCCGCGAGGTCGGGACCCGGCTCGAGCGGCTGGCCGCGCGTCTGGACGGAGCCGACCGATGAGCGCCGCCGGAGCGAACGCGACGGGTGCCAAGGGGCAGGTGGGACGGCTGCTGACGCTGGTGCCCTACCTCTACTCCCAGATCGAGGACGTACGCCTCGACAAGGCCGCCGCCGACCTCGGCGTCGAGGAGAAGCAGCTGGTCAAGGACCTGCAGGTGCTCTTCATGTGCGGCCTGCCCGGCGGCTATCCCGACGACCTGATCGACGTCGACATCGACGCCTTGACCGAGCCCGACGGCGACCGGGTCATCCGGATCTCCAACGCCGACTACCTCGACCGCCAGCTGCGGCTCACCCCGATCGAGGCCACCGCCGTGATCGTCGCGCTGCGTGCGTTGCGGGGCGGAGCGGTGAGCGTGGAGACCAAGGAGGTCGTCGACCGGACCCTGGCCAAGCTCGAGCAGGCCGCCGCCGAGGGGGCCGCGGGCAGCGTCGACCCCGGCGAGGAGCCGGTCGACACCTCGCTCGTCCAGATCCATGCCGCGATCGCGACCGCGATCGACCAGGGTCGCCAGGTACGCATCGACTACTGGGTCCCGGCGCGCGACGAGGAGTCGTCCCGCGTCGTCGACCCCCGCGCCCTGGTCTCGATCCGTGACATCGAGTACCTCGACGCCTGGTGCCACACCGCCGAGGCGCCGCGCAGCTTCCGTCTCGACCGGATCAGGGGCGCCGAGGTGCTCGACACCCCGATCGTGGCCGCTCCGGAGACGGGTGAGGGGGCGGACCTCGACGACGAGAGCGGGTCGGTGCTGCGTACGGACTCGGGCAGGGTGGTCCGGGTGCGACTGTCTCCGGAGGCTCGCTGGGTCGGTGAGTACTATGCCGTGCTCGACCCGGTGGAGGTGCCGGGCGGCGGGCTCGAGGTGGGGCTGCGGGTCTACGACGAGCGCTGGCTCACCCGGTTGCTGCTTCGACTGGCCCCCTATGCTGAGATCCTCGACGAGCAATCGTTCACCGAATCGTTTGCCGCGACTGCACGACTGGCTCTCGGCCTGTACCGTTCGGACGCGTAGACTTCTGACGTTCCCCCTAAGACGTAGATGAGGTAGTTCATGTTCACTCCATTGATCGGTATGCCGCAGGGAGCCGAGTGGCTCATCATCTTGGCGATCGTGATCCTCGTCTTCGGTGCCGCCAAGCTTCCTGAGCTCGCCCGCGGCACCGGTCAGGCGCTGCGCATCTTCAAGACCGAGACCAAGGGCCTTCGCGACGAGGACGAGAAGGAGAAGGGCGACAAGGCCGAGAAGCCGGCCGAGCTGACCGCCTCCGAGCAGGAGCGGATCGCCGAGCTCGAGCGTCGTGAGGCCGAGATCAGGGCCGAGCGCGAGCGCCTCTCCGGCAACTGAGGTCGACCTTGTCCATCGCCGGTGTTGTCGCGATTCTTCGCGGCACCCCCAAGCACGCCATCGGCGACGACGGCCGGATGGCTCTCTCCGACCACCTGCGCGAGCTTCGCGGGCGGGTGATCAAGGCAACCCTGGCCCTGGTCGTCGGGTTCGTCGTCGCGCTGTTCTTCTTCGAGCAGCTCTTCGATCTGGTCATGGACCCCTACCTCAAGGCCGTCGAGATGATGGACCGGGAGGGCGGCGCCGCCTCGCTGAGCTCGGTCAACGGCGCCGCGGGTGGCTTCATGCTCTACCTGAAGCTGTGCGGCCTGGCCGCGCTCATCGGCACCGCGCCGATCTGGCTCTACCAGATCTGGGCATTCCTGATGCCGGGCCTGCACGCCCACGAGAAGAAGATGTCGAGGATCTTCGTGGCCGTCGCCGGCCCGCTCTTCCTCGCCGGTGTCGTGCTGGGCTACGTCACCATGCCCAAGGGCCTGGAGATCCTGTTCGCCTTCGTCCCCGACGGCCTGACCAACATCGTCGAGTTCAGCGAATATCTCAGCTTCCTGAGCCGTACGCTGCTCGTCTTCGGCATCGCCTTCGAGATCCCGGTCTTCGTGATCCTGCTCAACCGGATCGGGGTCCTGCCCGGTGCGGCCCTGGGCAAGTACCGCGCCTGGATCATCGTCGGCTCCTTCGTCTTCGCCGCCGTCGCGACCCCCTCGGGTGACCCGTTCACGATGACGATCATGGCCGGCCCGATGGTCGTCCTCTTCGGGATCTCCGAGGTGATCGCCAGGGCACACGACAGGCGGAAGGCCGGAAAGCGCAAGGACATGATCGGGGATCCGGACGTCCCGTCGGTGATCTGACCAGTACGATTCGGCGGGTGACGCGCCAGATCGCCCTGCTCGCCAACCCCACCGCCGGCCGTGGCCATGCAGACCAGATCCTCGAGGCGGTCACCGAACGTCTCGAGGCTTCCGGGGCCCTGGTCGAGCACCTGATCGGTGACGATGCCGAGCACGCTCTCGAGCTGGCCCGGAAGGCGGCCGCGGACGGGTTCGACACCGTCGTGAGCCTCGGCGGCGACGGCATGGTCCACGTCGCCGTCCAGGCGCTGGCCGGCACCGAGGTCGGTCTCGGCGTCGTCCCGCTCGGGACCGGCAACGACTTCGCGCGGGCGCTCGGGATCCCGGCCGGCGACCCGCTGGCGGCCGCCGACGTGGTCGTACGCAACCACTCGCGTCGCATCGATCTCGGCCGGGCTGCACGCACCGCCTCGGGTTCTGCTTCGGCGGGGGACACATGGTTCGCGACCGTCCTGGCCGCCGGGTTCGACGCAGCGGTCAACGAGCGGGCCAACGCGATGAGGTGGCCCCACGGCGACCTTCGCTACACGCTTGCCGCGCTCTCGGTGATCCGCAGCTGGAAGCCCGTGCCCTACCGGCTCGAGATCGAGGACGCGACCGGCGCGACGACCGTCCGCGAGCAGGAGGCGATGCTGCTCGCGATCGCCAACACCGAGTCCTACGGGGGAGGTCTGCGGATCGCGGCGGAGTGCGACCCCGCCGACGGCCTGCTGGACGCCATCCTCATCAAGCCGGTCTCGCGGCTGGAGTTCCTGCGCGTCTTCCCGGGCGTACGCCAGGCCAAGCACCTCACCCATCCTGCCTTCGAGCGCATCCGTGCCCGCCGGATCCAGGCCTCCGCTCCCGGCGTGATCGCCTACAGCGACGGGGAGCGCCTCGGGCCGCTGCCGCTCGATGTCGAGTGCGTGCCGTCCGCTCTCGGCGTACTCGTGCCGCCGCCATCTTGATTGTCGGTGTCGGTCGATAGGCTCGGCACCATGGACGCCTCGCCAGCGGAGAAGTACGCCGCGTATCAGCGTGACAAGGGCTATCCCGTCTACCGGGACTTCGCCTCGCTCTACGACTTCGGGCTCGACGACTTCCAGATCGAGGCGTGCAAGGAGATCGAGGAAGGCAAGGGCGTCCTGGTCGCCGCGCCGACCGGGTCGGGCAAGACGATCGTCGGTGAGTTCGCCATCCACCTGGCCCTCGCGACCGGTCGCAAGGCGTTCTACACGACGCCGATCAAGGCTCTCTCCAACCAGAAGTACAACGACCTGGTCAAGCGCTACGGCCCCGACCAGGTCGGCCTGCTGACCGGTGACAACGTCGTCAACGGCGAGGCGCCGGTCGTGGTGATGACCACCGAGGTGCTGCGCAACATGCTCTACGCGGGCTCACAGACCCTGATGGGCCTCGGATTCGTGGTGATGGACGAGGTCCACTACCTCGCCGACCGCTCCCGCGGCGCGGTCTGGGAGGAGGTCATCATCCACCTGCCCGAGTCGGTCTCGGTCGTCTCGCTGAGCGCCACCGTCTCCAACGCCGAGGAGTTCGGCGAGTGGCTCACCACGGTGCGTGGCGAGACCACCACGATCATCGAGGAGAAGCGGCCGGTGCCGCTCTACCAGCACGTGATGGCCGGCCGCCGGATCATGGACCTGTTCGCCTCCTCCGACGTCGACGCGGCGGCCGGGTTCGTCAAGGAGGGCGCCCCGGTCAACGGCGAGCTGATGAGGCTGGCGCGCGACGACTGGGCAGCCGGACGGATGACCGACCGGCGTACGCCCAAGGACAAGCGCAAGGGCAACGGGAACCGGCGCGTGGGCAACGGGCGCCGCGTCTGGATCCCCTCGCGGGTCGAGGTGATCACCGCGCTGCAGAGGGACAACCTCCTTCCGGCGATCAACTTCGTCTTCTCCCGGGTCGGCTGCGACGCCGCGGTCCAGCAGTGCATCCAGGCCAACCTGCGGCTGACCACGCCCGACGAGCGCGACGAGATCTTCGCCTACGTCGAGGAGGCCTGCGCCGACCTGCCCGACGAGGACCGCCACGTCCTGGGCTACCACGACTGGATCGACGGCTTGACCCGCGGCGTCGCCGCCCACCACGCCGGGCTGCTGCCGGCGTTCAAGCAGGTCGTCGAGGAGCTGTTCCTCCGAGGCCTGGTGAAGGCCGTCTTCGCCACCGAGACGCTCGCGCTGGGCATCAACATGCCCGCTCGGACGGTGGTGATCGAGAAGCTCTCGAAGTGGAACGGCGAGGCCCACGTCAACCTCTCCCCGGGGGAGTACACCCAGCTCGTCGGCCGCGCCGGCCGTCGCGGACTCGATGTCGAGGGCCACGGCGTCGTGCTCTGGCAGCAGGGGCTCAACCCGCGCGAGCTCGCCGGTCTCGCCTCGACGCGTACGTACCCGCTCCGGTCGAGCTTCAGGCCGTCCTACAACATGGCGGTCAACCTGGTGCACCAGTTCGGCCGGGCACGCTCGCGCGAGCTGCTGGAGCAGTCGTTCGCGCAGTTCCAGGCCGACAAGGCGGTCGTCGGGCTGGCGCGTCAGGTGCGCAAGGCCGAGGACGCCATGGAGGGCTACCAGGAGGCGGCGACCTGCGAGAAGGGCGACTTCATGGCGTACGCCGCGATCCGCCGCAAGATCTCCGACGTCGAGAAGTCCTCCTCCCGCGAGCGGCGTGCCGACCGGCGCGAGGAGATCATCGAGTCGCTCTCGAAGCTGAAGATCGGTGACGTGATCGACGTGCCGACCGGCAAGTTCGCCGGCTACGCCGTGATCGTCGACCCGGGCTTCGACCCGGACGGACCGCGCCCCTACGTCATCACCCAGGACCGGCAGGCACGCCGCCTGGCGATGATGGACTTCAACGTGCCGATCGCCGCCCAGACCCGGCTGCGGGTGCCGAAGTCGTTCAACGGCCGCAACCCGCAGATGCGCCGCGACATGGCCTCCCGGCTGCGGGAGAAGACCCAGGACCTGCGTCCGGTGCCCTACGAGGGGTCGCCGACCGCCCGCAAGGAGCGGAAGAGCTCGGCGGAGACCCAGATCTCCGAGCTGCGGCGCGAGCTGAAGATGCACCCCTGCCACGACTGCCCCGACCGCGAGGACCACGCCCGCTGGGCCGAGCGCTGGTTCAAGCTCTCGCGCGACACCGACACCCTGCGCCGTCGGGTGGAGGCGCGCACCAACACGGTCGCGCGCACCTTCGACCGGGTGTGCGAGGTGCTGGTCGCCCTCGACTACCTCGAGGGCGAGACCGTCACCGAGCGCGGCACTCACCTGATGCGGCTCTACTCCGAGATGGACCTGGTCGCCGCCGAGGCGCTCCGCGAGGGGCTGTGGGACGACCTGACCCCCTCCGAGCTCGCCGCCGCCCTCTCGGTGCTGGTCTACGAGGCCCGTCGCGCCGACGACGCCACCCCGCCCCGCCTCCCCGGCGGCCGGGTCAAGGACGTCATCGCCGAGACCGTGCGACTGTGGGGCCAGCTCGACGCACTCGAGCGCGACCACAAGCTCGACTTCCTCCGCCAGCCCGACCTCGGGTTCGCCTGGGCCGCCTACCGCTGGGCCGAGGGCGACGACCTCGACGACGTCCTCGAGGTCGTCGAGCTCGCCGCCGGAGACTTCGTACGCTGGATGAAGCAGCTCATCGACATGTGCGGCCAGGTCGCCGACGCCGCCGGCGACGTGCCTCTGCGGCGTACGGCCCGGCAGACCATCGATCTCCTCAAGCGCGGTGTCGTGGCGTACTCCTCCGTGGTCGAGTAGAGGGTTCGATCTCCACGTTTCGCGGACATGACTCGGGGGGATCGCTAGGGTCCGACCGTGCAGAAGCAGGAGACGGTGGTTGCGTTCGTCGGTCGGTCTTGGGCCGTCTTCATGGGAGCAGGGCTGGTGTGGGGGCTCCTGATCTGGACCGTGATGTTCCTGGACTTCCGAGGTGCGCTTCCGGTGCCGCTGGGGCTGTTCATGGGCATCCACATCGTGGCGGGAAGCGCAGTCTTCGGGGCTTGGTTCCTGCTCTGCCGTGGCCGCCTCGAGGTCAGGGACGAAGGGCTGGCGCTGTCTGGGCCGCTGGGGTCGCGAGTGGTTCCCTGGTCAGACCTCGCCAACGTCGAGCCGAGCTGGGCCTGGCAGTGGGTGCGCTGCCGTGACGCTGACGGCCGCATCACGCTCAGGCTCACGACATCGAGGTGGTATCCCCGTCTGCAGCACCACATCCGCGAGCACAACAAGAAGTTGGCCACTCAGCTCTGGTACTCCAGCCGGGTCGACTGAGGCTCGGTGGACCCGGTGAAATATGATGGCAAGGTGGATGTCTCTCCCTACGATGCTCTGCTGTTCGTCTCTTTCGGGGGGCCGGAGAAGACCGAGGACGTGGTGCCGTTCCTGGAGAACGTGACCCGGGGACGGGGGATCCCGCGGGAGCGGCTGGTCGAGGTCGGGCAGCACTACTTCGATCGGGGCGGGAAGTCGCCGATCAACGACCAGAACCGGGCCTTCCTGGCGGCTCTGCGCAGCGACCTGGCAGAGCACGGGATCGACCTTCCGGTCTACTGGGGCAACCGCAACTGGGACCCCTACCTGAGCGACACCCTCGCGCAGATGCGCGCCGACGGGATCGAGCGGGCGGCGGTCTTCGCGACCAGCGCCTACTCGTCCTACTCCTCGTGCCGGCAGTACCGCGAGAACCTCTTCGAGGCGTGCGAGAAGAGCGGCGACGTCGAGTCCGGCCCGGTGCTCGACAAGCTGCGGCGCTACTACAACCACCCCGGCTTCGTGGCGCCGGTCGTCGACGGCGTGCTCGCCTCTCTCGAGGACCTGCCCGAGGCCGAGCGCGATGGTGCGCGGATCCTCTTCGTGACCCACTCGATCCCGACCTCGATGAACGACAACGCCGGCCCCGACGGCAACGCGTACGTCGCCCAGCACCTCGACGTCGCCGCGGTGGTCGCCGAGCAGGTCGCGCAGCGGCGCGGGGTCACCCACGAGTGGGATCTCGTCTACTGCAGCCGCTCCGGGGCCCCGCACATCCCGTGGCTCGAGCCGGACGTGAACGACCACCTCGAGGCGCTGGCGGAGAAGGGCACCAACGCCGTGGTGATGTGCCCGGTCGGCTTCGTCTCCGACCACATGGAGGTCGTCTACGACCTCGACACGGAGGCGATGGACACCGCCGAGAAGCTCGGGATCCACGCCCGCCGCAGCGCGACGGCCGGCGAGGACCCGCGCTTCGTGGCTGCCGTACGCGAACTGCTCCTCGAGCGCGCCGCTGCAGAGCGTGGTGAGGTCCCTGAGCGGCCTACCGTCGGTGACCTGGGCCCCGGGCCCGACCGCTGTCCCGCGGGCTGCTGCTTCAACCAGCGCTCGCAGCTGCCGACGCTGTCGGGGGAGGACTCGCCCCAGTACTCCGAGTGATCAGCCGCGGCATAGGGTCGGCTTCATGACAGAGCATCCAGCGCCGGCTCAGCCCGCACCCAAGCCCGGAGACCTGCTCGCGCTCGCGGTGGCGACCGCTCGTGCGGCCGCCGATCTCGTCCGCGAGCGGGCCGCCGGCGTGGTCGAGGTCGCGGCCACAAAGTCCACCGCGACCGATGTGGTCACCGAGGCCGACCGGGACACCGAGGCGCTGATCCGGCGGCTGATCTCCCAGGAGCGTCCGGAGGACGCCTTCTTCGGCGAGGAGGGCGAGGAGACGATGGGCACCAGCGGCGTACGCTGGATCGTCGACCCGATCGACGGCACCGTCAACTTCCTCTACGGTCTTGCGAGCTACGCGGTCTCGATCGCGGCCGAGTACGACGGCGAGGTCGTCGCCGGAGCGGTCGTGGACGTGCCCCGCGGCACCCTCTACGCCGCCTTCCGGCAGCCGGACGGATCGGTCGCCGCGGTGAAGAACGGCGAGCCCATCGGCGTACGTCAGCCCGCCGAGCTGGGGCAGCGGCTGATCGCCACCGGATTCTCCTACGACGCCGAGCTCCGCCGGGTCCAGGCCGAAGCGCTGGTCCGCCTGCTGCCCGTCGTACGTGACGTTCGTCGCATCGGCTCGGCGGCCCTGGACATCTGCGGGGTGGCCGAGGGGACTCTCGACGGCTACCTCGAGGAGGGGCTGCATCTGTGGGACCATGCCGCGGCCGGTCTGGTGGCGGAGGCCGCTGGTGCTCGTTGGGAGGCGACGACCGGCATCAGCGGCCGCCGGTTCGTGATCGTCGCACCGGCCCATGGCTACGATGAACTACGGAAAGCGGCTGTTCAGGCTGGTTTTCTGCCAGTTGACTCGCTCCCGGGTGTCGTACCCGACTGAAAGCCGCTGGTTGATGTAGATCTATGACCGGCTGGCGGCCGGGAAGGTCCCGGAGACCCGTCGGCCGCAGCCGCGTTCACCCACCCGAAACTCGCTGATCATCTTTTCCCGTGATAGGGAATACCGCCAGATGACAGAACGTTTCGGCGACGCGGATCCGGTTGAGTGTGCGAAATGCACGTTGATGGTGCACAATCACGGGCCGTGCCGCTGCCCTCGGGGGCGCGCGGGGGGAATGAAGATGAGTGAGAAGGGGAGTGGCGCATATGGCGACGGACTACGACGCACCGCGTAAAAATGAAGAGGACCAGTCCGAGGAGAGCATCGAAGAGCTCAAGGCTCGTCGTCACGACAAGAACTCGGGCAAGGTTGACGAGGACGAGGCCGAGGCGGCCGAGTCGTTCGAGCTCCCGGGAGCCGACCTCAGCCACGAGGAGCTCGCGGTCGAGGTCAAGCCGAAGCAGGAGGACGAGTTCACCTGTATGAGCTGCTTCCTGGTCCACCACCGCAGCCAGCTGGCTGACGAGAAGAAGATGATCTGTTTTGACTGTGCGTGATGTGCAGTCGAAAAGCCGCCGAGTCGGCGCATTTGTATAGCTTGCGCTAGCAAGCGCTCTGTACAAACGCGCCGACTCGGCGGAAAGCCCGACGCAAGCCGGGCCAACAAGCGAAGGCCGTACGGATCCCGTACGGCCTTCGCTGTTACTTCTCGTCCTTCTCCAGCTGCTTCGGCAGCCGACCGACCGACTTCACGTAGTAGTTGGCCGCGCGGCGCTGGGCGAACATCCGCGCGAGCGCGACGGTGGCGCCGGTCGCAGCCGACCAGAGCACGGCCTCCACGAGGCGTACGTCGGGGTCGGCGGGGTTGGCCGGTGGTTTGCGTCCGGTGGACGCCTTCCAGCCGGTGGAGAGGACCTTGTTGGTGACCTTGGCGGCCCCGATTCCGCTGACGAGGGCCATGATCGCCCAGACCTTGTCAGCCTTGTCGGCTTTGTCAGCCTTGGTGGACTTGGACATGCCTCCGAGCCTAGGCCATGGCCGCGGGGTTGCCGCTCAGAGACTCGCTCGGAGGGCGTTGACGGTCTTCGCGAGCGCGACCGGGTGGCGGGTGAAGAGCAGCCAGTAGGGCGCCGGGTCGGCAGGGTCGTCGATGGTGACCCGCACCGCGCGCTTGAGGTAGGGACGAAGAAGCAGGTACGCCCTGGCGTCGGCGTCTCGCCCCGCCAGGTGATGTGCCTCGGTCTCGTCGAGAGCGACCGCCTCGCCGAGGAAGCGCGCCTCGATCCGGGCGGGCCCGGCGCGCAGGACACCGTCGGCGATCGTGATCTTGGCGTTGCCGAAGACGATCATGGCCAGCGCGAACAGGCCGCCGATCGCCGCGGTGATGCCCCAGGCGAGCGCGGCCGGCACCCACAGGATGACCGCGATCCACAGGGTCGCCAGGAACATGACGCCCTGGACCCACCACCGCAGCGGCACGGTCAGTCGCTCGTCGTACGCCGGGGTGCTCACGATTCGTGAGTTTTTCACGTCGATCAAGCCAGTCACGAATCGGGTGAGCCGTAGAGCATCTAAGGTGCGGGTTGTGTCTGATCTCGAAGTAGCCCTGGTCCGTCTCGATGCCGAGCTGCCGCCACCTGCGTACGCCCACCCGGGCGATGCCGGAGCCGACCTGCGGACGACCGTGGACGTGACCCTGAAGCCGGGGGAGCGCGCTCTGGTGCCGACCGGCATCGCGATGGCTCTGCCGCAGGGGTACGTCGGCCTGGTGCACCCGCGCTCCGGCCTGGCCGCCAAGCACGGGCTGTCCATCGTCAACGCCCCCGGCACCGTCGACGCCGGCTATCGCGGCGAGGTGAAGGTGGCGCTGGTCAACCTCGACCCTGTCGAGGCGATCGAGCTGCGCCGCGGCGACCGGGTCGCCCAGCTGGTGATCCAGCGCGTCGAGCAGGCTCGTTTCATCGAGGTGGCCGAATTGCCCGAGTCCGTTCGTGGAGATGGGGGCTACGGTTCTACAGGGGGCTTCTCCAACCGCTGAGGGATCAGTGTTAGATAAGTCTCCTCAGAGAGTCACCGCAACCTGAAAGCAGATGGTCGTGAAGTTCCGTCGCAAGTCCACGCCCTCCCACCGGGGAGAGCCATCTGCACGGGTCGAGGACGGGCCGATGGCCCCCGAGCGGCCGGTGCCGGCAGCTCCCGAGGTCGGGCCGTTCGACATCGACTCCGTCCCCGACGGGCTGATCACCGGCGACTGGGTCGACCTCGGCTCGATGATGCTCGCCCCCGCGCCGGGCAAGGAGCTGCGCCTGCAGGTGGATGAGAAGTCCGGGCAGATCGCGGCCGTGATGCTGACCGCCGAGGACGGCGCCATGGAGCTGCGCGCCTTCGCCGCTCCCCGCAACGGCGACCTGTGGACCGAGTCGCTGCCGATGCTGCGCGACGACGTCCAGCAGCGCGGCGGCGCGACCGCCGACCTGGCGGGCCCGTGGGGCACCGAGCTGATCACCCAGATGAAGGTCAAGCTGCCCGACGGCCAGCCGGCCGTCCAGCAGACTCGCATCATCGGCGTCAACGGCCCGCGCTGGATGCTGCGCGCCACCATGATGGGTCGCCCCGCGATGGAGCCGACCGTCGGCAAGGAATGGGAGAAGCTCCTCGAGCGGGTCGTCGTGCGCCGCGGTGAGGGGGCCAAGCCCAAGGGTGAGGCGCTCGAGGTGAAGCTGCCGCCCAACGCGCGTCGCGTGGAGAAGTGAGCCGGTAGTGTCCAAGGGCCGGCTGCGCGCGAAGCTCAGCGAGTGGGCGAACACCGCCTCGATCGACGCGAGCGAGATCCGGGCGGCGTACGTCGCCAAGGATGTCGCCTCGATCGCCGACGCGCCCGACCGTGAGTCGGTGCGGCTACGGGGGACGTTGCGTACGATCACGCTGCGGCCCCTTGGCGGCGTTCCGGCCCTGGAGGCCGAGCTGTTCGACGGCTCCGGCACCCTGACGATCATCTGGCTGGGACGTCGGCGCATCGCCGGGATCAGCCCGGGCCGGTCCCTGCAGGTGCAGGGACGGATCGGCCGTACCGATGGCCAACGCATCATGTTCAATCCCCGCTACGAGCTGATACCGGACCCCAACGAGTGAGCCAACCACACGTGAGCCACACCTCTGAGACCCCTGCCGGCGACGGCCAGGACGGCGAGCACGACCACAACCATCCGACGGTCGACACCGTCGAGGCGGTCGTACGCCGCCAGATGTCCGCCGGGCTGGGCGGTGTGCGCGGGATGCTCGAGGCCGGTGTCCCCGGCCTCGTCTTCACCGTCGCCTGGCTGGTGTTCAAGGACCTCAAGGTCGCGCTGATCGCCTCGGCCGCGACCGCGGCGGTCTTCCTGCTGGTCCGGCTCGTGCAGCGCTCGAGCCTGCAGTACGTCGGCAACGCCATCTTCGGCATCCTCATCGGCTTCGCGGTGGTGCGGCTGGCCCAGTCCATGGGCGGCTCGGCCGAGGAGCAGGCGCTGGCCTACTTCCTGCCCGGCATTCTGATCAGCCTCGGCTACACCGTCGTGGTCGGCGGTCTGTGCCTGATCGGCTGGCCGATCTTCGGCTTCTTCATCGGCGTCGCCAGCGGCGATCCGCTCGAGTGGCACCAGGACAAGCAGATCGTGAAGCTGTGCTCGCGGCTGACCTGGCTGTTCCTGGCTCCGGGGGCGATCGGCGCCGCCATCCAGGGCCCGATCTGGTTCCTCGCCTGGAGCGGTGCGATCGACCGCGACTGGGCGATCCTCGCCCTCGGCATCCTCCGCACCGGCCTCGGCTGGGTGCTGCGGATCGCCTGCTACGGCACCATGATCTGGCTCCTCGCCCGCAACCACACGCCCGTCAAGCAGTCTCGGTGAACCTGCGCGGGCTGGTCGCCGGTGCGCTCGCGCTCGCGTTGACCGGATGCGCCACCGCGACCATGGGTGGCAAGGAGCCCTTCTCGCTGCCCGTGGGACCGACCGAGTGGGACGCCACCGCCCCGGCCTGGTACGCCGAGGGCACCTTGCACGTGGGGAAGCGCACCGTCGAGCTCGGTGACCGGGTCGACCACTTCGTGCTGGGCCCGACCGGCGTCTACTGGATGCGTGGTGGGACGCTGATGTTCACCAGCGCCGAGGGCAAGACGGAGACGGTCGAGAAGGTGGTCTGGGACAACCTGGCGGTCTCGGCGGATCGGTCGGTGTTCGCGACCGTGGACCAGTCGCGAGGCCCGACCGACGAATACGACACCCATGTGCTCCAGGTGGCCGCCTTCGACACCCACACGGGCGAGCAGCTCTACCGGACCCCCGACCAGGAGCCCGAGGACGGTGCCGACCTGGCGGATCTCTATGGCGAGATCATGCCCCTGCTGAAAGGGGTGAGCAACGAGCGCCTCTTCTTCGGCAGCGCCACCATCGATCTCACCGACGGCTCCACGACGCCGTCGACCGAGGACGGGGACGGGATCGAGGTCTACGAAGGCTTCGCCGAGACGCTGTTCCCCGAGGGCTTCCATGTCTACATCAGCGGTGCGGGCAGCCGCCGGGTGCTGAGCGAGACCTGGATCGACGGCGTGGGGCTGCTCTCGCCGGACCGGAGCACGATCTTCGACACCTCGCAGTGGCCGACCGAGGCGGTCGCGTACGACGCGAAGACCGGGCGCCAGCGTCAGATCGACGCACCCTGGGGTCACTTCAACCTGGTCGCCTGGAGCGATGAGGACACGTTCTTCGGCGTCGCGCAGCGCATCGACGAGAAGGCTGTGAACGTGCTGCGCGAGCAGCAGGTCGTCACCTGCGAGGTGCGGACCCTGGCGTGCACGCCGGTGAGCCCGGTGATCGCGACCGACGACGAGGACGAGGGTCAGGACGCGGCCTTCCTGGTCGAGGGCACCAGCACCATGCTCTGATCCCGGTTCGGGATACGGTGCTGCGCGTGGAGCTACGAGTGGTGAGGCCGACGCGCGGAAGCGTGTGGCTCTCCTTGCTCGCCACACTCGAGATCATGACCGGTGCGGCCCTGGCCCACCTGGCCGCGGGTGGCGCGCTGCCGAGCGCGGGCTGGCTGGCCGCCGCAGCCCTGGCCGTCTTCGGCACCGGTGTCGTGGTGCTGCAGCGCCGGGTCGGTCTGTTGACCGGTGCCGTCCTGGCCGGCCTGTCCCAGCTGGGTCTCCATGAGGTGTTCGCGGCGTTCGCCGCGGCCCCCGGCACCGAGCACCACCATGCTGTCGGCAGCTCGCTCGGCTCCGCCGACGGCGCCGCGATGCTCCTGGCCCACGCCTGTGCCGCGGTGCTCTCCGTCGTCGTCTGGGTGCTGCACCGCAGAGCCCTCGCCGTGGCCATACGCAGCCTCCCGATCCCACGGATCGCGCCCGCCGGCCGCCTCCTTGCCGAGGCCCGGCAGTTCGTCCCTCGACCGGCCCTGTGGGCCCATGTCTCTCCGCGAAGGGGACCGCCGAGGCCGGCCGGCCTCTGACGTCCCACGCTCAAGCACCACCGGGTGACCCCCGGTGGCTGTTGTGCGTACCCGAAAGACTCGCGAGAAGAGAAGCTTCGAATGTCAGTTCCCACTCAACTCCGGACCGCAGCGCCGGTCGAGACCCGCAGGCTCGGCTGGTGGCCGACGATCCGCCCGCTCGTGCTCCGGCTGCACTTCTACGCCGGGGTGCTCGTCGCCCCGTTCATCCTGGTCGCCTCGGTGACCGGGCTGCTCTACACGATCGCCCCACAGGTCGAGCAGATCGCCTACCACGACCTGACGCATGTGACCCCCGCCGGCGAGACGGTCCCGCTCGCCGAGCAGGTCGCCGCCGCCCGGTCGAGCCACCCCGACGGCGAGATCCTGCGGGTCGACGTCCCGGAGGCCGCCGACCGCAGCACCCGGGTGGTCTTCACCGACGAGAGCGTCCCGGCCGACTACGCGATGTCGGTCTTCGTCAACCCCTACACCGCCGGCGTGGAGGGCCAGGTACGCAGCTACG
Organism: Nocardioides sp. NPDC101246; assembly: GCF_044767415.1. Taxonomy (NCBI): domain Bacteria; kingdom Bacillati; phylum Actinomycetota; class Actinomycetes; order Propionibacteriales; family Nocardioidaceae; genus Nocardioides; species Nocardioides sp. NPDC101246. Next base: position 241,380 of record NZ_JBIWNX010000005.1, on the reverse strand, counting down.
GACAGTGGCTCGGCTTCCGGGCGTGGCTCGACGAGCTGCACCGCAACCTCCACCTGGGCGCCTTCGGCCGGCACTACAGCGAGCTCGCCGCCAGCTGGCTGTGGGTGGTCGCCCTGGGCGGCCTGATGCTGTGGCTCGGCCGACGTCGCCGCGACCGGCGGCTCCGCCGGCTGGTCGTCCCCGAACGGGAGGCCACCGGACGCTCTCGGGCGATGTCCTGGCACGCCGTCATCGGCGTCTGGCTCCTGCTGGGTGTGCTGGCCCTGTCGGTCTCCGGGCTGACCTGGTCACGCTTCGCCGGTGCGAACATCGGCGAGGTGCGTACGGCACTGTCGTGGACCGAGCCCACGCCGGCCACGTCGCTGGAGAGCGGCGCAGCGGCGACCGAGCACGCCCACCACGGCTCGTCCGGCGCCGCCGGGTCCGAGGACCCGGATGCGGTCTTCTCCGAGGGTGCCGGCATCGACGGCGTACTCGACGCCGCGAGGGAGGCGGGCCTGGGTGACCCGCTCTACCTGGTGCCGCCGGCCGAGCCGGGCAGCGCCTGGACGGCCGCGGAGAACAAGCGCGACTGGCCGACCCGCTACGACGCGATCAGCGTCGACCCGAAGACCGGCGAGATGGTGGACCGGGTCGACTTCGCCGACTGGCCGCTGATGGCCAAGCTGACCGACTGGGTCATCGGCGCGCACATGGGCATCCTGTTCGGCGTCCTCAACCAGCTGGCACTGGCGGCGCTGGCGCTCGGGCTGATCCTCGCCACCGTGCTCGGCTACCGGATGTGGTGGCTGCGGCGGCCCCGAGATGCTCACGGCCCGAGGTTCGGGCGGCCCGCGCCGCGCGGTGCCTGGCGGCGGCTGTCCTGGCCGGCCCTGGTGGCCCTCGTCGCGACCACCGCGGTGGTCGGCTGGTTCGTCCCGATGCTGGGGGTGACCCTGATCGGGTTCCTGGTGGTCGACGCCGCGATCGGCCTGGCGCGCAGCCGCGGTCGCGGCTGAGTCAGGAGGCGGCGCAGGCGGCGCAGAGGCCGAAGATCTCCACGGTGTGGTTGACGTCGGTGAAGCCGTTCTGCGCCGCCACCTTGTCGGCCCAGGTCTCCACGGCCGGGCCCTCGATCTCCACCGCCTTGCCGCAGCCGCGGCAGACCAGGTGGTGGTGATGGGTCGTGGAGGCGTCGCCGCACAGCCGGTAGGTGGACTCACCGTCGGGCTTGTGGATCACGTCGGCGAGCCCGTCGTCGACGAAGATCTGCAGGTGGCGGTAGACCGTAGAGAGGCCGATCTTCTCGCCGTTGGCTCGCAGCGTGGCGTAGACGTCCTGGGCGCTGCGGAAGGTGTCCTCGGCGGCGAGAGCCTCCTTCACCGCGGCGCCCTGGTTGGTTGCGCGCCGCTTGACCTGCTGGGTTGGTGCCATGAGCGACATGTTAGTCGGTATCGGTATGGATCCCCCTGCCCGGTGTGCGCCGTCAGCAGGGCGGTCGATGCCACGGCGTGAGACGCCTGTGTCATAATGGGAACGATTCCCAATAAGACGAAAGGCTGCCATGTCACGCACGTGTCAGGTCACCGGAGCCCGCCCCGGCTTCGGCAACAACCGCCCCTGGTCCAAGAAGGCGACCCGGCGACGCTGGGAGGTGAACCTGCAGAAGAAGACCTACTACGTCCCCAGTCTGGGCCGGAAGGTCACGCTGCGGCTCAGCACCAACGCGATCAAGCGGATCGACGTACGCGGCATCGACGCCGTCGTCGCCGAGATGCTCGCCCGGGGGGAGAGGGTCTGATGGCCAAGAAGTCCAAGATCGCGGCGGAGGCCAAGCGCCGCGACATCGTGGAGCGGTACGCAGCGCGCCGTGCTGAGATCAAGGAGCGCATCCGCACCGCCGAGCCGGGCTCGGCCGAGCAGGCCGAGGCGGTCCGTGCCCTCTCGCGCCTGCCGCGCGACTCCTCTCCCGTACGACTGCGCAACCGAGACCAGGTCGACGGCCGGCCGCGGGGCTATCTGCGCAAGGTGGGGGTGTCCCGGATCCGGTTCCGCGAGCTCGCGCACAAGGGGCATCTGCCGGGGATCACCAAGTCCAGTTGGTGAGTTCCTAACGAGAATCGTTCCGAGTCGGCGAGGCGCAACCCAGCCGTCGTCGGCCTGTGCTAAAAACACGCTCCATGAGTACGAAGACCCCGGTGCGGGCCGTCGAGAAGCCTGGTTTCAGGCTGGGGCAGACAGAGGTCGTGGCGATCGTCCTGCTCGTCATCCTGCTCTCCCAGCGCTGGCTGCTGCCGCTGTTGGACCACGACCTGTTCAACACCTGGGGCACCATCTTCGTCGCCATCGTGGTGCAGTCGGCTCCGTTCCTGCTCGGTGGCGTGCTGCTCAGCGCCGTCATCTCGACCTTCCTCTCCGAGAAGGCGCTGAGCAAGATCGTGCCCAAGAGCCCTGCACTCGGTGTCCCGATCGCCGGCCTGGCCGGGATCGGGCTGCCGGGCTGCGAGTGCGCCGCGGTGCCGGTGACCAACTCGCTGATCCGACGCGGGGTGGCGCCCGCGGTCGCGCTGACCTTCCTGTTGGCCGCGCCCGCGGTCAACCCGGCGGTGCTCGTCTCGACTGCGGTCGCCTTCCCGGGACAGCCGGTGATGGTGCTGGCGCGCTTCCTGGCGTCGCTGATCACGGCGGTGGCGGTCGGCTGGATCATGCTCGCCCGCGGCAAGCTGCTGCTCGAGCGGCTGGCCAACCTGGGCCGCGACGAGCACGCCCACGACAGGTCGTTCCTCGGCAACGTCAGCCACGACTTCCTGCACGCCTCCGGCTTCCTGGTGCTGGGCGCCATGCTGGCCGCGGCGGTCAACACCTTCGTACCCCGCTCGGTGGTCAACACCGTCGCGGGCCAGGCGGTGCTCGGGATCGCCACTCTGGCGCTGTTCGCGTTCATCGTGGCGCTCTGCTCGGAGTCCGACGCCTTCGTGGCCGCCTCGTTCACCGCCTTCTCCGACACCGCGAAGCTGGTCTTCCTCGTCGTCGGCCCGGCGATGGACATCAAGCTCGCCTCGATGGAGGCCGGCCAGTTCGGCATGGGCTTCGCGCTTCGCTTCGTACCCTTGGTGATCATCACGGCGGTCGCCTCCGCCGTCGGCATCGGATGGTGGCTGCTGTGACACGTACGACCCAGGCCCTGGTGGTCGGTTTCCTCGGCGCCGTCCTGCTCCGGCTCGCGCTCGGCGACGGCTATCTGCGGTACGTCACCAGCTGGATGAAATGGCCGCTGGTCGCCACCGGCGTGGTGCTGCTCGGACTGACCGTGTGGATGCTGCTGCGTCCCGCCCCTGGCGACCACGACGGCGACGACGATCACGACGACGCCCATGACCACAAGGTCCCGGCGATGACCTGGCTCGCGATCGTGCCCGGCGTGATCGTCTTTGTCGCCAGCCCGCCGTCCCTGGGCGCCTACCTCGCCGAGCGACGTGCCGACGACCCGGTCGCGGCGGCCCCCGATGCCGAGATCCTGCCGCTGCCCGCCTCCGACGGACCGGTCGACGTGGAGGTCGCCGAGTTCATGTGGCGTGCCGGGGTCGAGGACGGCTCGACGATCAAGGACCGCGACGTACGCCTCACCGGCTTCGTCAGCACCGACGAGAACGGCAACTGGTACGTCACCCGCATCGCCATCGCCTGCTGCGCCGCCGACGCGAGCGCATCCCGGGTGCGGGTGGAGGACTACGACGACGCTCCCGAGCGCGACTCCTGGGTCGCGGTCACCGGTCGCTGGGTCGAGGGCACCGCGCCGGGCGGCAAGTCGGAGACGGCCATCGAGGCAGCCTCCGTCGAGCCGCGCGAGGCGCCGGCCAACACCTACCAGTGAGCGCCCCCGTGAGTCGCGGCCCGAGTGACCCGAGGCGCTCCGGCAACCCCGCCCGCCGGGCCGAGGCGCAGCGTGAGCCGACCTGGCGCGACCGACTCCCGCACCCGCCGCGTGCGCTCATCATCGGCACGCTCATCGCGGTTGCGATCGGTGTCGTGGTGCTCACCCGCGACCTCGGCAGTGGAGACGCTCCGGCAGCCACTGCGCCCTCCGGCGAGACCTCCTCGGCCGCTCCGTCAGCTGCGGGGCCGGTCGCGTCGCTGGAGGAGTTCTGCGGCGCCGTCCAGACGATGGCGAACGCGCACGCGACCCAGATGTCCACCCCGAACGACGAGAACGAGACCGCGCTCGGCCTGGCGGCGACCGGCCTGCAGTCGACGGGCGTCCCGGAAGGTACGCCGGCGGCAGCTGTCGAAGGCGTACGGATGATGATCGAGGACGCGCTGCGCACCGGCCGCGGCCAGGACCCGCTGGAGCGCAACGAGGCCCAGAACCTCGCCTACGAGCGCCTCGGCGAGTTCCTGACCGAGAGCTGTGGCGCGGCGAGCTGAGGGTTCTGCCTCTCGGCGGCGGGCAGATTCCCGCCATGGCGGAATCTGTAGGGCTTGCGCCTGGGGTTGGGCGGAACTTTCCCGCCATGGCGGGAATCTGTGGGGCTCGCCCGAGTCAGAGCGGCACTTTCCCGCCATGGCGGAAAATGAAACCGCCCCGGTGGCCACGGGTCGAGTCAGCGACGGCGGAGCAGGACGACCGAGTCCTCGAGGGTGGCGTCCTCGCCGGACGGGCTGATGACGGGACGGTCGCGGTGCTCGAGTACGACCGTCTCCCAGCTCTCCTCGGGCAGGTCGAGCGCGGCCAGCTCCTCCTTGGCGTCGAGGAAGCGGTGCTCGTGCGCGGCGGCGTCCGCCCACGGCGGCGCGGCCGCGTGGGAGGTGACCAGAAGGTGTCCGTCCGGGCTCACCAGCTCGGCGGCCCGGCGCAGGATGTCGGTGCGCGGCAGCTCGACGGGGGAGTGGAAGAAGCTGGCCGTGACCAGGTCGTAGCTCCCGTCGAGGTCCGCAGACGAGGAGAGGTCGGAGACCACGAACCTCGCCCGGTCCTCGCTCAGCCCGGCAGCTCGCGCGGCCTCGCGTCCGCGTGCGGCGGCGTTCTCGGAGATGTCGATGCCGGTGGCTCGCCAGCCCTGCTGCGCCAGCCAGATCACGTCGGCGCCCTCGCCGGAGCCCAGGTCGAGAGCCGTCCCGGGCTGAAGGCTGGCGGCGATGTCGCCGAGCACGGTGTTGACCTTGCCGGACCAGATCTGGTCGCTGCCGGCGTACCTGTCCTGCCAGAAGTCCACCGGAGCGGGCCCGCCGAGAGCGCGGTCGAAGTCCTCGGTGACCAGGGTCATGTTCACGACGCTGCCGGCCATGGCGCCGGCGCTCATGCTGATCGGGACGTTGGCCATCGGGTTGGAGACGTTGCCGACCGCCCAGATCCGGTCGCTGCTGGTCTTGCCGGTCGCGTCGACGGCGAGGACGCTGCCGACGGGTGTGTCGGTGCGGTCGAGGCTGAGGTGGGTCAGGAAGCCGTCATGCGGGCGCAGGGTGCCGGCGGTGAAGATGGCGCCGACCTCCGTGGTCTGCCCGTCCGCGGTGCGCACCGCGGTGACCTGGTCGCCGTCGCCGAGAACCTCGGTGACCGGCGAGTTCACAAGGGTGATCCCGCGCGACAGCAGCCGCTGCTCGTCGGCCTCGTCGAGGTGGCCGAGCCCCGCCGTGAAGACGACGACGTCGTCGCTCCACTGCCGGATCAGCTGCGCTTGGTGCATCCCGAGGGGTGAGGTGGTCAGGACCCCGAGCCGCCGCTCGCGCACCTCCCAGCCGTGGCAGTAGGGGCAGTGCAGGACGCTGGCGCCCCAGCGCTCGGCCAGGCCCGGGATGTCGGGAAGCTCGTCGGTGACGCCGGTCGCGACGATCGCGGCCCGGCCGGTGAGCCGCTCACCGTCCTCGAGGAGGACGCTCACGCCGTGCTCGGTCTCGTCGAGACGGACGACGCGCCCGGGGCGGACCCCCACGTCGTACGCGGCCAGCTCCTCGCGTCCCTTGCGCAGCAGATCCGCGGGGTCGATGCCCTCGTGGCCGAGGACGCCGTGCATGTGCGCCGCGAAACGGTTGCGGGGGAGGCCGGAGTCGATCACGAGGGTGCGGCGGCGGGAGCGGCCGAGCATGAGGGCGGCGGAGAGGCCGGCGGCGCCGCCGCCGATGACGATCGCGTCGAAGTGTTCGGTGTGTTGGGTCATGCATCCAGTTCAGTGGCACAATGAAAGAACGGCAAGGGTTCTTGCTGAAATGGCAAATGGGAGATGGAGCACATGATCGACGAGCTCAAGCAGGTCGGGCCCCGGATCCGGGCGATCCGGCACAGCAAGGGCTGGACCCTGGATCAGCTGGCCGCGATGGCCGAGATGTCGCCGAGCACGCTGTCCCGGCTCGAGTCGGGCAAGCGGCAGGCGAGCCTGGAGCTGCTCATCCCGCTGACCCGACACCTCGGCGTGGGGCTCGACAGCCTGGTGACGCCCTCGGTCCCGGATCCGAGGGTGCGCCGGCCGGTGATCCACAAGGACGGCATGGTGATCGCGCCGCTGACGCCGGAGGGCTCGCCGGTCAGCACCTTCAAGATCACCTACGAGCCGGTGACCGAGGTGCCGGAGCCGCGGGTGCACGACGGCTACGAGTGGCTCTACGTCATCTCCGGCAAGCTGCGGCTGCTGCTGGGCGACCGCGATCTGGTGCTGACCCGCGGCGAGGCGGCCGAGTTCGACACCCGGGTGCCCCACGCCATCTTCGCGACCGGGTCGCGCCCGGCGCAGGTGCTGAGCATCTTCAACAGCGACGGCGTACGCATGCACACGCACACCGCCGAGGAGTGAGACGCCTCTCGGTGTGAACGAGGGCCGACCTTTGTGTAAGATGAGAATCGTTATCATTAACCACAGCGGGAGGTCCCCATGAAGCAAGGCATCCACCCCGTCTCCGGGCCGGTCGTCTTCCGCGACCGCTCGGCGGACACGCTCTTCCTGATGCAGTCGACGATCCTCGGGCGTCTCGCCGAAGACCACGAGCGCGTCACCTGGGAGAACGGCCAGACCTATCCGGTCGTCGACGTCGACGTCTCCAGTGCCAGCCACCCGTTCTGGACGGGACGCGGCCGGGTGGTCGACACCGAGGGACGAGTCGAGCGGTTCAAGCGCCGCTACGGGCGCGGCTGATGAGCGCGCCTCGTCCGCGATCGCCCCGTAAGCTCTCGGCCCCCAAGACGCCGGTGATCCTGGTGAGCGGGGTCGAGGAGGGCGCGATGCTCTCGGCGACCATCTCGCTCCATCTCGGCCTTCCGGACGCGGTCATGGTGCGTCACGTCATCGACCCCGGGCGCCAGCTCCTCACCCGCGTCGTCAGCGACCTCACCGGCGTGATCGAGCACGAGGAGATCAACCTCGCCCACGCCTGCGTGGCCTGTGCGATCCGTGAGGACATCGTGCCGACGCTCGAGCGCCTCGCGGCCCAGGGGCGCTGGGGGAGCATCGTGGCCTGCCTGCCGGTCGCCGCGGAGGCGGTCCAGGTCTGCCGGGTGCTCGCCTGGGCGCCGCGGATGGCCCCGCACATCGGCATCTTCGCCGTCGTTGCCGCGCTCGAGGGCACGACGGTCGCCGAGGACCTGCTCGGTCCCGACCTCCTCGACGAGCGCGGGCTGGCCACCTCCGAGGACGACCGTCGTGGTGTCGCCGAGGTCGGCAGCGCGATCGTCGAGTACGCCGACGTCGTCTGCATCACCGAGGCCCCAGAGCCCGAGGAGCGGTCGCTGGTGGCGACCCTGGCCCGCTCGGGTACGCCGGTGGTGACCGACCCTTCCCTCCTCGATGCCGTCGGCCTGGTCGCCGGCGTGCACCGCCACCACGCGGTGGAGGCCTGGGTCGCCGAGGTGCGCCGCAACGCGCTGCCGCCGCTGCCCGAGGGCGGCGCCTGGCGGCTCGACCTGCGCTCGGAGCGCCCGATCCACCCGGTCCGGTTCCAGGAGGAGCTGGAGATCCTCGGCGGCGGCCCGCGCCGCTCGCGCGGCTGCTTCTGGGTCCCGACCCGCCCCGACGACATCTGCGTCTGGGATGGCGCCGGCGGCCAGGCGAGCGTCGGCTCGACCCAGAAGTGGGGTCGCACCGAGCGGCTCACCCGGATCGTCGTGATCGGCATCGACGACGAGGCCGCGGAGATCCCGCGTGCCTTCGAGCGCGCCCTGCTCACCGACCAGGAGATCGCCCGGCGCGGCCAGATCTGGGAGGAGTCCTGGGACGGGCTCGAGGACTGGCTCGGCCCCATCGGCCGGGCCGCCTGACCTGCATCAACCACGAGAAGGAGGCCTCCATGGCCGTACCCAAGCGCAAGATGTCGCGCAGCAACACCCGCCACCGCCGCTCGAGCTGGAAGGCGACCCCGGTCGCGCTCGTGCCGGTGACCGTCGACGGCCAGAGCTACGACGTGCCCCGCCGCCTGGTCCGCGCCGTCCAGCGCGGCTACGTCGACCCCGCCAAGCTCCGCTGAGAGGAACGACCCCGATGCCGAAACGACCGCCGTCCCCGATTCGCAAGCGGCGCAAGCCGCTGCTGGCCCCGGACGTGACCTACGTCGACTACAAGGACGTGCAGCTGCTGCGTACGTTCATCTCCGACCGCGGCAAGATCCGCTCCCGCCGCGTCACCGGAATCACCCCGCAACAGCAGCGCGCTGTGACCAAGGCGATCAAGAACGCCCGCGAGGTCGCGCTGCTGCCCTACACGAGCACGAAGGGATAGATCCTCATGAAGGTCGTCAACTCCATCCGGTCGCTGAAGAACCAGCCGGGTTCCCAGGTCGTACGCCGCCGCGGCCGGGTCTACGTGATCAACAAGCTGAACCCGCGCCTCAAAGCCCGTCAGGGTTGAGTCGGGATGCACGAAGGGCCGGGTCGAAACGACCCGGCCCTTCGTGTGATCAGGAACTCAGCCCTTGTTGACGCGCTCCTTGAAAGCGGAGCCGGGCTTGAACGCCGGGCCACGCGAAGCCGGGATGTTGAGCTCCTTGCCGGTCTGCGGGTTCCGGCCGGTGCGAGCGGCGCGCTCGCGCGACTCGAACGTACCGAAGCCGGGCAGCGTGACCTTGTCGCCGTCAGCGACAGCTGCGCTGATCGCCTCGATGGCGGCACCCAGGGCGCCGGAGGCCTGCGTCTGGGTGATCTCGGCCTGCTTGGCGATTTCGCTCACCAGGTCGGTGCGGTTCATGCGATCTCCTTTAATCGTTGATCCGAGCCGCAAAGGTTGACGAGATGCGGCTCGTCGCCAGCGTAGGCCAGACCTGGGGATCTTCAACGTTCACGCGCCGCGTGTCCCGCGTGGTTGCGGGCTCTGCGGGCCTTCGAGGAGCCGCCATCCTTCTGCTTGGGTACGTTCGCGCCAGAAGTCGAGGTAGCGCCCGTCGTGGGCCAGGAGCTCGGAATGGGAGCCCCGCTCGACGATCCGACCGCCGTCGAGGACGACGATCTGGTCGGCGGCGACGACGGTCTGGAGCCGGTGGGCGATCACGATGACGGTCCGATCGGCGGAGAGCGCGGTGAGCGCCTCCTGGACCGCGGCCTCGTTCTCGGCGTCGAGAGCGGCGGTGGCCTCGTCGAGAAGGACGACGGGTGCGTCCTTGAGCAGCGCCCGCGCGATCGAGACCCGCTGCTTCTCGCCGCCGGAGAGCGTTGAGCCGGCCTCGCCGATCCGCGTCTGCCAGCCGTGCGGTAGCCGCGAGACGATGTCGTCGACGCGGGCCAGTCGGGCGGCTTCGTGCAGCTCGTCCTCGGTGGCGTCGGGGCGCGACATCATCACGTTCTCGCGCAGGGTGCCCTCGAAGAGGTAGACGTCCTGGAAGACGATCGAGACCCGCCGCATCAGCGCCTCGGTCCCCAGATCGCGTACGTCGACCCCACCGAGCATCACCGAGCCCGCGGTGACGTCGTGGAACCGGGCGACCAGGCGCAGCAGGGTGCTCTTCCCGGACCCCGAGGGTCCCACCACGGCGGTCAACGAGCGCGGGGGAGAGGTGAGGGAGACCTGGTCCAGGACCAGGGTGGTGCTGTCGTACGAGAAGGCGACGTCGCGGAGCTCGAGGCCGCTGTCGGCCGGTTCTCCAGGGGTGGCCGGCTCGGGGAGCGGCGGGAGGGCGAGCACGTCGAGGACACGTCGCAACGAGCCCTCGGCGATGCGCAGCGCGCTGGAGAGCTCGCCGTAGTCGATGAGCGACTCCACGAACCGCACCGTGAGGACGAGGAGCCCGATCGCGGTCGCCGGGGCGAGGGTGCCGCCGAGACTGAGGTGGACGGTCAGCGCGATCACCAGGGTCAGCAGCGCCTGGATGGAGAGCAGCTGGATCCCCAGGCCGCCGAACCCGGTCACCAGCAGCCGCCGTGAGGCCCGCTTCTGCTCCTTCAGCGCGGTCTCGACGAGCTCGTTGCCGTGGACGGTGCGTCCGAACACCCGAAGCGCCGGCTGGTTGAGCGCGAACTCGACCACCCGTGCGGATCCTTCGGCCATGGCGGCGTCATAGGCGCCTTCGCCACGGCCGACGATCGTCGCCAGGAGCCGGGTGGTGGCCAGCACCGCGACGACGCCGACGAGGAGCGCGAGCGCCAGGCGCCACTCCAGGAACGCCATCGCGACGACCACGGTGATCGGGCTGACCACGGCGGCGATCAGCGGCCGCAGCAGATGCCCCGGCACCGAGGCGATGTCGGTCGCGCCCTTGGAGGCCATCCGGGACAGCTGCCCGGTGCGGTCCCGGTCGTACCAGCCCAGCGGCAGCCGCACGGTGTGGTCGCCGAGCCGGGCGAGGGTGATGTCGAGCAGGTCGCAGGCCAGGTCGTAGCCGTCCAGGTTGCCCACGGTCAGAGCCACGTGATGGGCCACGAAGAGCCCGGCGAGCACACCCAGCCAGGTGGTCGCGGCGTCCCAGTCCTGGCGCAGCGCGGCATCCAGGACCGGCACGACGCAGGCGAAGGCCAGACCCTGGAGTAAGCCGGTGGTGACGAACATCGCGACGACGCGGGCGAGCTGGCGGCGGTGGGGGAGATCGACGAGCGCGGCGAGCAGACGGACGATGGTGATCACGCGCACTCCTCGTCGCCGCCGTCGGTCGAGCCGTCGTCGTGAGGAACGAACGACGGCGTGTCGAGACCAACACGGTCCCCTATCGCGCTCGAGCCGACCGTGTTGGTCTCGACACGCTCGGCCGTAGGCGGCCTCGCGGCTCGACCGACGTGAGCCGGGTGGGCGCGCTGGTCGGCGGCCCAGAGGCGGGCGTAGCGCCCGCCCCGGGCGAGGAGCTCCTCGTGGGTGCCGAGCTCGGCGACCCGACCCGCGTCGAGGACCACGATCTGGTCGGCGGCGGTGACCGTGGAGAGCCGGTGGGCGATCACCAGCAGCGTACGTCCGGCGGCGAGGCGGGACAGGGCTCGCTGGACGAGCGCCTCGGACTCGGGATCGGCTGCGGCGGTGGCCTCGTCGAGGACCAGGATCGGGGTGTCGGACAGCAGGGCGCGGGCGATCGCGACCCGCTGCCGCTCACCACCGGAGAGCTGGCCGTCCTCACCGACCACCGAGTCGTAGCCGCGTGGGAGCTCCTCGATGCGGTCGGCGATCTGTGCGGCCTCGGCCGCGCGGCGTACGTCATCCTCGGGAGCCTGTGGGTGGGCGAGCCGGATGTTGTCCCGGATCGAGGTGCGCAGCAGCCCGGTGTCCTGGAAGACGAAGGAGACCTGCTCGTAGAGCTGGGCGCTGGTCATCTCCCGAAGGTCCACCCCGGCGATGGTGATCCGGCCCGTGGTGGGGTCGGCGAAGCGGGGCAGCAGCTTGGCCAGCGTCGACTTGCCCGAGCCGGAGTGGCCCACGAGTGCGGTCACGGTGCCCGGCTCGAGGACCAGGTCGATGTCGTGGAGCACCGGTGGCGCGCCGGGGGAGTAGGCGAAGGAGACGTCCTGGATCTCGACGCGGGAGGTCGCGGGAGCAGCCGCGGTCACGGCCGGCTCCGGCAGTTCGGGCTCGGCCAGCAGTCGCTGGATGCGGCGGGCCGCCTCGGTCGCCTCGCGCAGCTCGCGAGCGGCGTAGCCGGCGACGGTGACCGGCGCGGTCATGGCCAGCCCGAGGACCAGGAACGGCACCAGGTCAGGACCCGTGATCCAGTCGGCTCGGAGCATCCAGACCCCGGCGCCGAGGACGAGCACCAGGGTCAGTGCCGGTGTCAGCGCGAGCTCCATCAGCAGCATCCCCAGGGCCGAGTGTCGCATCCAGGCCCGGTTGAACCCGCCGAACCGGGTGGCGACCTCGGCCAGCCGCCGATGAGCCTGACCGGTGGCGCCGAACGTCTTGATCTCCGCGATCCCGCCGGTGTTCTCGACCGTGGCCGCCGCGAGCTCGGCCAGACCGGCGTCGTAGTCACGGTAGAGAGCCGCGGCGCCCCGCATCGAGATCCGGAACCCGACCAGCCCGAGCGCGAGCGGGACCAGGGTGACCAGAGCGAGCGGCGCGGAGACCACGAACAGGTAGACCGCGACGACAACAGGCAGGGTGATCGCCGCGGTGAGCTCCATGACCGAGTGCGCGACCAGGTGGTGCAGCGCGGCGACGTCGTCCTGCACCGCCTTCTTCACCGTGCCGGAGTTGCGTTCGGTGAACCACGCCAGCGGCACCCGGCCGAGCCGGGCGACCATCAGCCGACGCAGGTGGATGGAGAGGTCGAGATCGGCGAGGTGGGAGAGCCACGACGAGCCGAGCACCGTCGCGAGGCGTACCAGCAGCGCAGCCACGCTCACCCAGACGACGACCCAGGCGCGGTCGCCGTCGACGGGGGAGCCCGACAGCGCGGGCAGCAGGATCCGGGCGAGCTCGACGATCCCGACCAGCGGCACCAGGCCGGCGAGGGTCGAGACGACCATCAGCAGCAGGCTGGCGACCAGCCTTCCCCGGACAGGACGAAGCGTCTGGAGGAGGGGGGAGCGAGCCAACTGTTGTCCTGCCGAGATCGAGGGGTTGCTGCGTACGAGACCTAGCCGCCGTGGCCGGTGGGGGCGAGCAGGCGCTCGAGCTCGTCCTCCTTCTCGGTGGGCACGACGAAGAGGAGCTCGTCGCCCTGCTCGAGAGGCTGCTCGGGGGTGGGTACGTAGACCTGGCCGTCGCGCAACAGCGTGACCAGCGCGCAGTTCTCGGGGAACGGCACCAGGCCGGTGGGCTTGCCGACGTAGGGCGAGTCGGCGGGCAGAGTGATCTCGACCAGGTTGGCCTGGCCCTGCCGGAAGGTGAACAGGCGCACCAGGTCGCCGACGGTGACGGCCTCCTCCACCAGCGCGGACATGATCCGCGGGGTGGAGACGTTGACGTCGACGCCCCAGGCCTCGGTGAAGAGCCACTCGTTGTTGGGGTGGTTGACCCGGCCCACGGTGCGCGGCACGCCGAACTCGGTCTTGGCCAGCAGCGAGCAGACCAGGTTGGCCTTGTCGTCACCGGTCGCGGCGATCACCACGTCGCAGTTGTCGAGCCTGGCCTCCTCGAGCGAGGAGAGCTCGCACGCGTCGGCGAGCAGCCACTCCGCGTCCGCGACCCGTTCGGGCTTGATCGAGCCCGGGTTCTTGTCGATGAGGAGCACCTCGTGGCCATTGGTGATCAGCTCACGGGCGATGGACCGGCCGACAGCCCCGGCCCCGGCGATAGCAACTCTCATCGTCAGTCTTCCTGGGGGCCGTTCTTGATGGTCTTGTACGCCTGCGCGGTGTTCTCCTCGCGCATGACGATGTGGAGCACGTCGCCCTCCTGGATCACGCTCTCGAGGACCGGGAGGACGCCCTCGCCGAGCCGGTCGATCCACGCGATCCGGCTGCCGGACTGGCGCTGGAACTTGATGGTCCGCTGGCCGACCCAGGACTCGGGCATGATGACCTGGTCGATGCGGATGTTGCCCGACATGTCGCGAAAGTCGGGCTCGGCGCCGGCCGGCAGGAGCCGGCGGAGCACCTGGTCGGCGGTCCACTTCACGGTTGCCACGGTGCTGATCCCGAGACGCTGGTACACCTCCGCGCGGCCCGGGTCGTAGATGCGGGCCACGACCTGCTGGATGCCGAACTCCTCGCGCGCCACCCGGGCGGAGATGATGTTGGAGTTGTCACCGCTGGAGACCGCCGCGAACGCCTCGGCCCGCTTGATGCCGGCCTTGAGCAGGACCTCGCGGTCGAAGCCCATCCCGGCGACCTTGTCGCCGTTGAACCCTGGTCCGAGCCGCCGGAACGCCTCGGAGTTCTGGTCGATGACCGAGACCGTGTGGTTGCGGTCCTCGAGGCTCCTGGCCAGGGTCGAGCCGACGCGGCCACAGCCCATGATCACTACGTGCACCGTGTCATGATTGCACTCACCCGGGCCGCGCGTCGCCTACGGCCTCGAAGTTGGCGTGTTCAGGTGCGCGTGGCGATCCGGAAGCGCGCGGAAGCCGCGATGTGCCGTAGCGTCTGCCGTTGTGGGTGTTGGTGATGTCTCCAAGCGGATCCTGATCGGTCGCAAGCTCCGTAGCTCGCAGCTGGGCGAGACGCTGCTGCCGAAGCGCATCGCGCTACCGGTTTTCGCCAGCGACGCGCTCTCCTCGGTGGCCTATGCACCCGACGAGATCTTCATCATGCTGGCGGTGGCGGGAGCCTCGGCCTACGCCTGGTCCTGGAAGATCGGCCTGGTCGTCGCCCTGGTGATGCTCACCGTGGTCACCTCCTACCGGCAGACGGTGCACGCCTATCCGAGCGGCGGTGGCGACTACGAGGTCGCGACGGTCAACCTGGGGCGTAAGGCGGGCGTGACCGTGGCCAGCGCCCTGCTGGTCGACTACGTGCTGACGGTGGCGGTCTCGATCTCCAACGCCGCCCAGTACGCCGCCAGCGCGATCCCCGGCCTGATCGGCCACGAGGTCCTGGTCGCAACGATCGCGATCGTGCTGCTCACCGCGATGAACCTGCGCGGCGTACGCGAGTCCGGGACGTTCTTCGCGGTCCCGACCTACCTGTTCATGTTCGCCATCCTCGGTATGGGTGTCTACGGCCTGGTGCTGCTGGTGACCGGCAACCTGCCGCAGGCCGAGAGCGCTGCCCTCCACATCCGCCCCCAAGAGGGTTGGGAGGGCACGCTCAACCAGGTGGCGCTGGTCTTCCTGCTCGCCCGCGCGTTCTCGTCCGGGTGTGCGGCGCTGACGGGTGTGGAGGCGATCTCCAACGGCGTACCGGCCTTCCAGCGGCCGAAGAGCAAGAACGCCGCCACCACGCTGCTGCTGCTCGGCCTGATCGCGATCACGATGATGATGAGCATCATCGTGCTGGCCAACCAGATGAGCATCCGCTACGTCGACCCGCACTCTCTCGAGAACCTCCGCACCGCCGCCGGCAACGCGGTGCCGGAGGGCTACGAGCAGCACCCGGTGATCTCCCAGATCGCTGCCGGGGTCTTCAGCGACTTCCCGCCGGGCTTCTACTTCGTCATCACCGTCACCGGGATCATCCTGGTGCTGGCCGCCAACACCGCGTTCAACGGCTTCCCGGTCCTCGGCTCGATCCTGGCCAAGGACGGCTACGCGCCGCGGTCTCTCGGGGCGCGTGGAGACCGGCTCGCCTACAGCAACGGCATCGTCTTCCTGGCCGTGCTGGCGATCGCGCTGATCGTCATCTTCGAGGCGCAGACCACCAAGCTGATCCAGCTCTACATCGTCGGCGTCTTCGTCTCCTTCAACCTCAGCCAGCTGGGCATGATCCGCCACTGGACCCGGCACCTGGCCACGGAACGAGACCCGGGCGAGCGGCGCCGGATGCAGCGTTCGCGAGCGATCAACACCTTCGGTCTCGGGCTGACCTCGGTCGTGCTGGTGATCGTGCTGATCACCAAGTTCCTCGCCGGGGCCTGGATCACCATCCTTGCGATGGGCTTCTTCTACGTGGTCATGTTGGGGATCAGGCGCCACTACGACAACGTCGCCCGCGAGCTGGCCGCCGACGAGCAGGACAAGGTCATGCCGACCCGGGTCCACGCGATCGTGCTGGTCTCCAAGCTCCACAAGCCGACCCTGCGGGCACTGGCCTTCGCCCAGGCGACCCGGCCCAACGCGCTCGAGGCCGTCACGGTCTCGACCACCGACTCCGACACCGCCGACCTGCTGAAGCAGTGGGACGAGCGCAACCTGCCGATGCCGCTGAAGGTGCTCCACTCGCCCTACCGCGAGCTGATCCGCCCGGTCGTCGAGTACGCCTCGGCGATCCGTGACGCCAACCCGCGTGGCGTCGTGGCCGTCTACATCCCCGAGTACGTCGTCGGCCGCTGGTGGGAGCAGCTGCTCCACAACCAGACCGCGCTGCGGCTCAAGGGCCGGCTGCTGTTCACCCCGGGCGTCATGGTCATCTCGGTGCCCTACCAGCTCGCCTCCGGCAAGGAGCGCGCCGAGGAGCTGCGCGAGGACTACTGGCTCGCGCCCGGCCTGCGCCGCGGAAGCGGACGACGATGAGCCGTCCTCAGCGTCCCGCGCATCGCGGGCGGCGGCCCCGTCCGAAGGCGTCGAAGGGCGAGTCGTACGTCGGTCGCCGCTTCGAGGTCGAGGTCGGCCCGGTCGCCCACGGCGGCCACTTCGTCGCCCGCGTGCCTCTCGAGGACGGGGCCTCCCGCGTGGTCTTCGTACGCCACGCCCTGCCCGGTGAGCAGGTGGTCGTCGAGATCACCGAGGGAACGGCCGGTGACCGGTTCTGGCGCGGGGATGCGGTCTCGATCGCCTCCGCCGCACCGGAACGGGTCGTTCCGCCGTGCCCCTACGCCGGCCCGGGTCTCTGCGGCGGCTGCGACTTCCAGCACGTCGCCTTGTCCGGCCAGCGCGAGCTGAAGGCGGCGGTGCTGCGCGAGCAGCTGGTCCGGCTCGGCGGTCTGTCCGCCACCGACCCGCTGGTCGCTGATCTTGTCGTCGAGGCCGTACCCGGTGACGAGGACGGGCTCGGCTGGCGCACCCGTCAGCGCTACGCGACCGCGCCGGGCGGCGGCCGAGGGATGCGGAAGTACCGATCGCACGAGGTCATCCCGATCTCCGAGTGCCTGATCGCGTCGCCCGATGCCCGTGAGCCCGGTGCAGGCACAGTCGTCGAGACGGTCGAGATCGGGGGAGCGGAGCACTCCTTCGAGGTCGCCGCCGACGGCTTCTGGCAGGTCCACCCCGGCGCGCCCGCGGCCCTGGTCTCCGCCGTGCTGTCCGCCCTCTCCCCGGCCCCGGGCGACACCGTTCTGGACCTCTACGCCGGCGTCGGCCTCTTCTCCGCCTTCCTGGCCGACCGTGTCGGCCCCACCGGGCGTGTCCTCGCCGTCGAGGGCGACCCGACCGCCTCCGCGCTCTCGGTGGGCAACGTCGTGTCCGCCGAGGTCATCGCCGGTGACGTCGCCACCGTGCTGCGAGGTCTCGAGGAAGGTCCCTTCGACCTCGTCGTCCTCGACCCGCCCCGCGAAGGCGCTCGCCGACCGGTCGTCGAGGCCGTCGTCGCGCGCTCGCCGCGGAAGGTCGCCTACGTCGCGTGCGATCCTGCTGCCCTCGCTCGTGACGTCGCGATCTTCGCCGACCATGGTTACCGGCTGAGCTCGCTGCGTGCCTTCGACCTGTTCCCGATGACGCATCACGTCGAGGCCGTCGCGCTGCTGGAGATGTCCGACTCCCGCGCCTGATATCGGTTGCGCGTCGCGCGCATCGGCGTTGAGATGCTCCCGTGAGCGATGACCTGTGGGGGACCGACCGGCTGGACCTGACGGCGTATCTGGAGCGGATCGGGGTGAGCGAGCCGCCCGGCCCGTCGCGGGAGGCACTGGAGGAGATCTACGACGCCCACCTGCGCGCCTTCACCTTCGACAACATCGACGTGCTGCTCGACCAGCATCCGGGTGTCGGCCTGCCCGAGGTGCAGCAGAAGTTCGTGGGCCGGGGGAGAGGCGGCTACTGCTTCGAGCACGGGACGCTGTTCGCGGCGGTGCTGGACCGGCTGGGTTTCGCCGTCGAGCGGCGGCTCGCGCGGGTGGGTGCCGACCCGACCGCGGCGGGACGTACGCATCTGGTGGTCGTGGTCGAGCTGGACGGAGAGCGGCTGCTGGCCGATCCCGGGTTCGGGCTGAGCGTGTGGCGCCCGATCCCGCTGGTCGACGGCGCGGTCGACGAGGTCCGGGGCATCACCCACCGGGTGCGATGGGGCGAGCACGGCTGGGCCCTGGAGCGGGCCAAGGACGACGGCTGGGAGCTGATGCACACCCACGACGAGGCGCTGGTGGTGCCCAGTGACGTCGCGATCGGCCATCACTTCACCAGCACCTACCCGACGGTGCACTTCCGTCACCGGCTGATCACGACCCGGCTCCTGGAGGACCGACACCTCAGCCTCACCCACAACACCGTCACCATCCGCCGCGAGGGCGAGGAGACCGAGCACCGCGAGATCGGGCTCGACGAGGTGATGGCCTACGTCGAGGAGCTCGCGGTGCCGCTGACCGACGACGAGCGGGACCGTTTGCGCGAGCGCCTCGAGACCCTCTAGCGCACGGTGTCGTCGACGACGATCCGCATCGCGATCGTCGGGTCCTCGGAGAGGTCGGTGATCAGCTGCCGGCGGTCCAGGACGGCCTCGTCCAGGTGCGGGCCGAGCGTGCCGAGCAGCTCGCCGGTCGTGGTGGCCGGCATCGCGTTGAGCACGCGCGGCGCACGCCGGCCGGAGTAGGGAACCACCCGAGCCAGTGCGCCGGCCACAGACCGGGTCGCCTCCGCGAACGGTGCCGTGATCGGGTCGGTGATCGGGCCGAGCCAGTCTGCGGCGCGCGCGGCCTCGGCGCGGGACGTGCGCGCCTTCAGATCCGCGAGACGTACGTCCTCCAGCGCCTGCTCCAGGCGACGCTGCTCCGCGAAGGCGAGGCCTACGACGACGGCGCAGCCGAGAGCGCCGAGAAGCGCGAGGCTAGCGACCAGCATGGACCTTGACCTCCGCCACCACGCCCTCGTCGGCCAGCCGCTCGCGCAGCGACTCGGCGGCCTGGTCGTAGACCATCTTGGAGAGCAGCGCCGGCCGCACCTTGTGCAGCATCGTGGCCGCCTTCGTCTGCGCCGAGGCGAGCTCGAGCGGGTTGAGGATGCGGATGCTCAGCAGCCTGTCCTCGGGCGGGAGCTCGGCGTAGGCGGTGCGCGGAGCGGAGATGTCGGCCTGCTCCAGCCGCCACAGCAGTCCGATGGTCTCGGCACGCAGCGCCTTGTTGGCGCGCCGCAGGCGCCAGGCGACTGCGGCGGCGGCCACGGCGATCACCAGCGCCACGACGGCGATCAGGGTGCTCAAGGCTCTCCTCAGTTCATCGGGGTCGGGCCAATCATGGAGCATCCGAGGATCGCTGTCAGCGGCGGTGGTCACAACGCGGCGCGCCGGGCCGATTCGAAATGTCGTTCGACATCATGTATCTTGATATCAAGAGATCGACGGGCTCGCCCGTCGTAAAAGGTTAGGTGAGCCTTTGTTTTCCCGGCGTACGTCGCCGGGGCAGGATGGGCCTCAAAGACTTGAATTCGTACGTCACTGTGGACGCGAGCAAGGAGATGAACGCGTTGGCCAGCAAGGACAGCTTCGGTGCCAAGAGCACCCTGGACGTGGACGGTAAGTCCTACGAGATCTTCCGCCTGGATGCGGTCAAGGGTGAGGGCCTCGACGTCGCGTCGCTGCCCTTCTCGCTGAAGGTGCTGCTGGAGAACCTCCTGCGCACCGAGGACGGCGCGAACATCACCGCCGACGACATCAAGGCGCTGGCGGGCTGGGACGAGACCGCCGAGCCCGACAAGGAGATCCAGTACACGCCGGCGCGCGTGATCATGCAGGACTTCACCGGCGTGCCCTGCATCGTCGACCTGGCGACCCTGCGTGAGGCCGCGGCCGATCTCGGCGGCGACCCGACCAAGATCAACCCGCTCTCGCCCGCCGAGATGGTCATCGACCACTCCGTGATCGCCGAGGTCTTCGGCACTCCCGAGGCCTTCGAGCGCAACGTCGAGATCGAGTACGAGCGCAACCGCGAGCGCTACCAGTTCCTGCGCTGGGGCCAGACCGCGTTCGAGGACTTCAAGGTCGTCCCGCCGGGCACCGGCATCGTCCACCAGGTCAACATCGAGCACCTGGCCCGCACCGTCTTCACCCGTGAGGTCGACGGCGAGCTGCAGGCCTACCCCGACACCTGCGTCGGCACCGACTCCCACACCACCATGGTCAACGGCCTGGGCGTCCTCGGCTTCGGCGTCGGCGGCATCGAGGCCGAGGCCGCGCTGCTCGGCCAGCCGGTCTCCATGCTGATCCCGCGCGTGGTCGGCTTCAAGCTCCACGGCGACCTGCCCGAGGGCTCGACCGCCACCGACCTGGTGCTCACCATCACCGAGATGCTGCGCAAGCACGGTGTGGTCGGCAAGTTCGTCGAGTTCTACGGCGCCGGCGTGACCGCGCTGCCGCTGGCCAACCGCGCCACGATCGGCAACATGAGCCCCGAGTTCGGCTCCACCATCGCGATCTTCCCGGTCGACGAGGAGACGCTCAACTACCTCAAGCTCACCGGCCGCTCCGAGGAGCAGTTGGCCCTGGTGGAGAAGTACTCCAAGGAGCAGGGCCTCTGGCACGACCCGGACGCCGAGCCGCGCTACTCCGAGACGCTCGAGCTCGACCTCTCCACGATCGTCCCCTCGATCGCCGGCCCGAAGCGCCCGCAGGACCGCGTGCAGCTCACCGACGCCAAGACCTCCTTCGAGGGTCACCTGCCGACCTACACCACCAAGCAGGACGCGAAGGTCCCGGTCAAGCTGGCCGACGGCACCGAGTTCGAGCTGGAGAACGGCGCGGTCACGATCGCCTCGATCACCTCCTGCACCAACACCTCCAACCCCTCGGTCATGATCGGCGCCGCGCTGCTGGCGAAGAAGGCCGTCGAGAAGGGCCTGACCCGCAAGCCGTGGGTCAAGACCACCCTCGCGCCGGGCTCCAAGGTCGTCACGAACTACTACGACAAGTCGGGCCTGACCCCCTACCTGGAGAAGGTCGGCTTCAACCTCGTCGGCTACGGCTGCGTGACCTGCATCGGCAACTCGGGCCCGATCATCCCCGAGGTCTCCGCCGCGGTGAACGACAACGACCTCGCCGTCGTCTCGGTGCTCTCCGGCAACCGCAACTTCGAGGGTCGTATCAACCCCGACGTGAAGATGAACTACCTCGCCTCGCCGCCGCTGGTCATCGCGTACGCCCTGGCCGGCAACATGAACGTCAACCTTCTCGAGGACTCCCTCGGCAAGGACCACGACGGCAACGACGTCTTCCTCAAGGACATCTGGCCCTCGCCGGCCGAGGTCGAGGCGACCATCGCCACCGCGATCGACTCCGACATGTTCACCAAGGACTACGCCGACGTCTTCGCGGGCGACGAGCGCTGGCAGAACCTGCCGACCCCGACCGGTGACACCTTCACCTGGGACGAGGAGTCGACCTACGTCCGCAAGGCTCCCTACTTCGACGGCATGGCCAAGGCTCCCTCGCCGGTCACCGACATCGAGGGTGCTCGCGTGCTGCTGAAGCTGGGCGACTCGGTCACCACCGACCACATCAGCCCCGCGGGCAACATCAAGAAGGACTCGCCCGCCGGCAAGTACCTCATCGAGCACGGTGTCGAGCAGCGTGACTTCAACTCCTACGGCTCGCGCCGAGGCAACCACGAGATCATGATCCGCGGCACCTTCGCCAACATCCGGATCAAGAACCAGGTCGCCCCGGGCACCGAGGGTGGTTACACCCGCGACTTCACCCAGCCCGACGCTCCGGTCAGCTTCATCTACGACGCGGCGCAGAACTACGCCGCGGCCGGCACCCCGCTGGTCGTCCTCGGCGGCAAGGAGTACGGTTCCGGCTCCTCGCGCGACTGGGCCGCCAAGGGCACCTCGCTGCTCGGCGTCAAGGCCGTCATCACCGAGTCGTTCGAGCGCATCCACCGCTCCAACCTCATCGGCATGGGCGTCATCCCGCTGCAGTTCCCCGCGGGCCAGAACGCCGACAGCCTCGGCCTGACCGGTGAGGAGACCTTCTCGATCTCCGGCATCACCGCGCTCAACGAGGGTGTCACCCCCAAGACGGTCAAGGTCACCACCGACACCGGTGTCGAGTTCGACGCGGTCGTCCGCATCGACACCCCCGGTGAGGCCAACTACTACCGCAACGGCGGCATCCTGCAGTACGTCCTGCGCAGCCTGGTCAACGCCTGATCCTTCGCGGTCACCTACGGCCCGTCGTCTCCCCCGGGAGACGACGGGCCGTTGCCGAATCGTGAGCAGAAGGTGCCCTGACGTGGCGTGCGCCCTGGCAGTCTGAGCCGAATTTGTCGAGCTGACCGGAATCGGGCCGGACGAAGGGGTTGTGAAGAGTGCGGTCTCCGATTCGTACGTCTGTGGCGCTGTGCCTCGTAGCCGCCTTGGCTCTGATGGCGGCCTGTGCGACGCCTGGTGGGGATGATCCCGTGGCGCCGCCGGGTGGAGCACTTCCGACCCGGCTCCATGACGTCGACCGCGACCTGCCCGGAACGGACGAGGTGGGGCCGATCGGACCCCTCGCGGTCGCCTGGACCGCCGGCAGGGGGCGGATGATCGGCGGCATCCCACTCCTCCGGCCGCTCTACGAGCGGGCAGTCGTGGGCGTCTCCGCGGAGACTGGAACGTACGCGTTCCTCGACATCCCGATGGAGCCGGACACCTATCGCTGCGGCTTCGTCGAGCTCTCGCCGGACGGACGGCGGATGGCGTTCTGGATCAGCCCGGTGTCCCGGCCATGGGTGCCATGGATGTGCGACGACGCCAATGCTCTCGGGGTCTACGACACGGTGACGGGCGAGGTTGTGCGGCTGCCGATCACGCCTGGGATGAGCGTGGCATGGATCGACTCCGATCGGCTCGTCATCGGACCCTTCGAGTCCCTGCGGCCGCGCACCGATGACCTGCGGGCTGCGCCTGTCCGGGTCTGGGACGTACGTCGTCCCGCGCCCGTGCCCCGCGACGGTCTGCCGCGACCTTTGAGCGGTGCGCAGTTGCCGCTGCGGAGCGTTGATCGGGTCGCTATCGACGGCACGTCGACCAGAGCCGTACGTGTCCGACACGACCGCGGGCCGCTCCTGGTCTCGTCGTGGGACAACAGACTGGGCGAGGAGAGTCGGCGGGTACCTGGTCCGGAGGACTATGTGGCGGTCGTGGGCTGGCGTGACGAGGGCTCGGTGGTCGCGCTGACACAGACCGCGGACGATGCGCCCCGGCGTCTGGTGGCCACCGAGATCGAGACTGGCCGGCGGAAGGTCCTGACCAAGATCGACGACACGTCTGCGGACCCGATCAGCTTCGCCGGCGATCTTCTCTCGGTCCCACCCGTACCTCGCCCCGCCCCGCGCGCCTCCGGGTGGTTCCACGGTCCTTTCGCCGCGGCGGGCCTGTCACTGGCCACGATCCTGCTGGTCGGTACGGCGCTGCTCGCCGCCGCGGCGCGGAGAAGTCGCGCGGGCGCGAACTGAAGAGCCCGCCGAGGCGTGACGTACGTCGGTCGAGACGGCACGGCCATGCCCGGTCGAGCGACGGGAGTGACGTCTCGGCCGACGGGGGTGACGTCTCGGCTCAGGTCAGGGAGGCGATCCTGGCGCGGCTGTCCTCGTGGAGCGCGGCGAGGAGGGCGTCGGCGGCCTCGCCGTGATCGGCCGTCGCGGCGGCGATCTCGGCGACGGTCTCGTCGGGGAGGCCGGCGAGGATCGGGTCGACCACGGAGGGTTCGTCGATGAAGAGTGCGAGCTGGAGGATCTGGGCGCCCGAGGCGCCGTCGACGACCTCGAGCGAGGTCTCCGGGCTGACCACGCCGGTGAAGCGGGCCAGCGCCATCAGATGACCCTGGGCGAGCAGCCGGCGACCGACCTCGACGACCAGAGCACTGTCCAGCTTGGCGATGATGCCCTCGACCCGGCTCGGGTCGAGATGGACCGAGAGGTCGGCGAGGAACTCCGGCTTCAGGTGGCCGGCCAGCTTCGCGGCGTCGGCCGGGTCCATGACCGCCGCGACCCGGGCGCTGAGCATGGGGCCCATCGCGATCTCGGTGATCTTCGCGGTGACGGCCGCAGGGAGCTTCCTGCTGACCGCGGCGAGCCCCTTCACCCGGGACTCGTGACGGCTGAACATCGCGTGCGAGACGATCCCGCGCAGGTCGCGGAGGTCGTCGGGGGAGGTGGTGGCGAGGAAGGCGAGCTCGGACTCGTCCACGTGCATCTCGTGGGCGAGCTTGGTGATCTCCAGCGAGCTGGTCAGGGCGGTCATCGACTACCTCCGAGCATCTTCTGGACGACTCCGCGCAGCATCTTCGGCACCAGCTTCAGGGCCTCGTCGAGAGAGGCGTCGAACGCCTTGTCCTCCGCGGTCATCGCGCCCTGGACCAGATCGTCGAACCGGCCCAGCTGCTGGTCGTCGTACGCCTCCAGCGGCGCGAGCCGCGTCGCCGGCACACGCAGCGTGGCAGCGAGCCGGTCGAGTCCCTCACTCATCGACTTCCTTCCCGCCGGCTGTGGCACATTCGGCCCCCGGCGGCGCCACTATATGCGGCCGCTGGACACGTTTGGATACGGTGTCGACATGCTCGTCGCCTTCTCGATCGCCCCGACGACCACCGACGACCCCGATGGTTCGGTGGCCGCCTCCGTCGCGGAGGCGATCCGTATCGTCCGCGACTCCGGACTGCCCAACGAGACCAATGCCATGTTCACCAACCTGGAAGGGGAGTGGGACGAGGTCATGGGTGTCATCAAGCAGTGCGTGGACGCGGTCGCCGCCGTCTCCCCGCGGGTCGGGCTGGTGCTCAAGGCCGACATCCGGCCCGGATACACCGGCCAGCTCACCGCGAAGGTCGAGCGGATCGAGCAGAAGCTCTCCGGAGACTGACCGAGGCTAGAGACCGCGGGCCATCGCATCCTGTCCGGTCTTGATGGCCTCCCGGATCCGGGAGTACGTCCCGCAGCGGCACACGTTGCGGATCGTGTCGAGGTCCGCCTCGGTGATGGCGCGGCCCTCCTTGCGGACCTTGTTGACGAGGGCGACCGCGGTCATGATCTGGCCGGGCTGGCAGTAGCCGCACTGGGCGACGTCGTGCTCGAGCCAGGCCTCCTGCATCGGGTGCAGGCCGTCGCCCGGAGCGGTGTCGGCGAGCCCCTCGATGGTGGTGATCTCGTCGTCGGCGCCGATGTCGGCGACCTTCACCGAGCACGGGTTGAACGCCTTGCCGTTGATGTGCGAGGTGCAGGCCTTGCAGACGTTGATGCCGCAGCCGTACTTCGGGCCGGTGACCCCGAGGACGTCGCGCAGGACCCACAGGATGCGGACGTCGTCCTCGACGTCGACGGTGACGGTCTCGCCGTTGAGCTGGAAGGTGTGAGAAGGCATCGCAGGACCTCAGAACGTGTAGGCGAGGCCGTCGGTCGGCGACTCGGGGACGGATGGGATGAAGGACTTGGGCTCGAAGTGGAGCGGCTCGTGGAAGTTGATCGGGAACTCCGTGGGCATCTCACCGGTGGCGCGGGCGTAGGCACAGGCGACGGCCGCCATCGAGGCGGCCACGCCGGCCTCGCCGACACCGCCCGGCTGGCTGCCGTGCGACTCGATCACCTCGCACTCGAACTCGAACGGCGTGTTCCACTGCCTGGTGTAGGCCGAGTTGTCCCAGCTGGCCTCCAGGAACTGACCCTCGACCAGGTGGTTGCTGTAGGTCAGCGCCTGGCACATCCCGTCGGAGAAGCCGCCCATCATCTGGGCCTTCACTCCGGCCGGGTTGATGACCAGGCCGACGTCGGCGACCACGAGAGCCTTGGTGATCCGAGGTCCGGTGACTGCGTCGCGCACCTCGCGGTTGACCGTCTCGGGACGGCAGTCGATCTCGACGAGGACCGCGGTGGCGCCCTTGTACTCCTTGTGGATGGCGATGCCCTGGGCCGTGCCGGCGGGCATCGAACGACCCCAGTCGCCGAGCTCGGCGGCGCGGTCGAGCACCCGCTTGACGACATCGCTCTTGAGATACCTGCGCCGGAACGCGACCGGGTCCTGCTTCAGCTTCTTGGCGAGCTGGTCGACCATCAGCTCGCTGGCGGTGGCGACGTCGGGGGAGTAGATGTTGCGCACCGAGCTGGTGTTGAACCGGTCGACGGCCGGCTTGGGCTCGTTGAGCAGCTGGGTGACGACCCCGAAGTTGTAGGGCATCTCGGTGGCGAGCAGGAAGATCGACTCCGAGAAGGTCAGGTTCGACAGACCGGTCGGCAGCGCCGCCGCCTCCGCCGTCAGCCGTTCCCCGAGACCGTGGGTGAAGTCGGTGGCCACGCTGGCGTGGCGCTGCTCGAAGGTGAGCACGCTGCCGGCCAGCACCGTCGCCCTGACCCGGGAGACCGCCATCGGGTGCACCCGGCCCTGGCGCGGCTCGTCGGCCCGGTGCCACATCAGCTTGACCGGCGCTCCGAACGCCTTCGACGCGTGGGCCGCCTCGAGAGCCGCGTCGAAGAACAGCTTGCGCCCGAAGGAGCCACCGCCCTGGACGACGTTGACCTTCACGTCGGTCGGCAGCAGGCCGAGAGCGGCCGCGATCTTCTCCTGGGCGGTGATCGGCGACTTGAGCCCGCCCCAGATGGTGGCCTTCCCGTCGCGTACGTCGGCGACGGCGCAGTTGGGCTCGAGGGCCGAACCGCTGCGGAAGTGGAAGGTGAACTCGCCCTCGACCGAGGTGGCGCCGATCTTCGGCACCGCGAGCGGGATCTGTCCGGCCTTGAGCTCGGCGCGGATGTCCTTGGCCGACATCGTGGTCACGGTGCCGGAGTTCCAGGTGATGTCCAGGGCGCGAACGGCGTCGATGCATTGTCCGAACGTCTTGGCCCGGACCGCCACGCCGGTGGGGATGATCGCGACGTGGGTGACGCCGGGCATCGTCTCGACGTCGCCCTTGTTCTTGATCTCGACGGCGGTGCCGTTGAGCTCGGGGGCGCGGCAGACCATCGTGGGCAGCGCGTCGGGGACGTCGAGGTCCATCGCGAACTTCTTCTTGCCGGTCACCGCCTCGCGCGCGTCGACGCGCCGGTGAGGCTTCCCGACGACGGCGTGCTCGGAGGTCTCCTTCAGCTCGACCTCGACCTTCTCGGTCGTCGGCTTCGCCGCCTTCGCGGCGGCCTCGCCGTAGGTCACCGAGGACCCGTCCGGGGCACTGATCACGCCACCCTTGGAGACCAGCTGCGCCACCGTGCCACCGAGCAGGATCGCGGCCGCCTCGAGCAGCGCCTTGCGGGCGATGGCGGCGGCGACGCGGACCGGTGTGTACATCGAGATGATCGTGTTGGAGCCGCCGGTCAGCTGGTTGAAGAGCAGCTCGGGGCGGGCCGGTGCCAGCGTGACGTGCACGTGGTCGACCGGGAGGTCGAGCTCCTCGGCGATCAGCATGGACATCGCGGTGGTGATGCCCTGGCCGACCTCCATCCGCGGCAGCGCGAAGTGGGCGTGCCCCTTCTCGTCGACCTCGATCGCGATCAGGTTCGAGGTCGGCATCGCGCAGTGGCTCAAGAAGTCGTTGAGGTCGTAGAGCTCGGGGACCTGGGGCACCGACGGGATCGGCACCGCGTGGGCCGCGGACGGTGCCAGGCCCAGGTCGGCGGCGGCGATCAGGGTCGCGCCGCCGATGACGTATCCGACGAACGAACGTCTGGAGACCCGAGACGGGCCCTCAGTGGGGTGGTTCTCCATGGTGTGCTCACTCCTGGTTGGGCAGGCCGAGATATTTGTGACCCACGACACATAGCACCATTCAGCAGCCGTGGCGCGTTTGGGAAGGGCGCGTCGGGAAATGTGTGACTTCGCTATAAATCACCTGGTGACGGGCTATAAATGGGTCCGGATGCCGGCCTGGGTATCTGGTTTCGGTATCAGTTCAGGACGGTCGGCGGATCGATCTCGCGGCGCAGGATCTTGCCGGTCGGGCCCTTGGGCAGCTCGGGCATGATCCAGACGTGACGCGGGTACTTGTACGCCGCGACCCGCTCCTTCACGAAGGTGCGGATCTCCTGCGCCGAGGCCGTCGCTCCGGCTCTGAGCGCGACCGCGGCGGCCACCTCCTCGCCCAGATCGGCGTGCGGAACGCCGATCACGGCGGCCTCGAGCACCGCCGGGTGCTCGTAGACGACCTCCTCGATCTCGCGCGGGTAGACGTTGTAGCCGCCGCGGATGATCAGCGACTTCTTCCGGTCGACGACGTAGTAGTAGCCGCCCTCGTCGCACCGGCCGAGGTCGCCGGTCCTCAGCCAGCCGTCGACGATCGTCTCGGAGGTCACCTCGGGCAGCTGCCAGTAGCCCTTCATCACGTTGGGACCCTTGATGAGGATCTCGCCGACCTCGCCCGGGGCGGTCTCGCTGCCGTCGTCGGCGACCAGCCTGAGCTGCACCTCGCGCACCGGGACCCCGATCGATCCCGCCTTGCGCTCGATGTGCGGGTGGTTGAAGCAGGCCACCGGCGAGCTCTCGGAGAGGCCGTAGCCCTCGAGGATCGTGCAGCCGAAGGTCTCTTCGAACTCGTGGAGCAGCTCGACCGGCAGCGGTGCCCCGCCGCAGATGCAGGTGCGCAGGCTGGACACGTCGTAGGAACCGCCGTCGGCGGCGTGGAGCATGCCGGCGTACATCGTCGGGACGCCCTCGAAGACGGTGACCCTGTCCCGGCCGATCACCTCGAGCGCGGCGGCGGCGTCGAAGCGGGGGATGAGGGTCAGGCAGGCGCCCGCCTGGACGGCGGCGTTCAGGCCGCAGGTGAGGCCGAAGACGTGGAAGAGCGGCAGACACCCCATCACCACGTCCTCGGGCCCGATCTCGACGAGCGTGTCGCGGGTGAGTGCGGCGTTGCCGCCGAGGTTGTCGTGGGTCAGCTCGGCGCCCTTCGGGCGGCCGGTGGTGCCGGAGGTGTAGAGGATCACCGCCGTGTCGGAGGGATGACGTGGCACGGGCCGGCTCGTCGTCTCCGCTGCCGGGAGGTGGGTGGTCCCGGGGGCGACGGTGACGGCCCTCACCCCGTGGGAAGCCGCCGCGGCGTACGCCTCGTCCTTCAGCTCTTCGCCGACGAACAGGAAGCGGGCGCCGGAGTCCTCGAGGTAGAACTCGATCTCCCTTGCCTTGAGCAGCGGGTTCATCGGCACCACGACGCCGCCGGCGAGGAGCGCCCCGTAGAAGTGCACCGGCCAGGCCGGGACGTTGGGCAGGACCAGGCCGACCCGGTCGCCTGGCTCCAGGCCTTCGGCGCGCAGCCATCGGGCGACCGCCGAGGCCTGCGCCAGGAGGGCGGTGTAGTCGAGGACGTCGTCGTCGAGGCGTACGGCCGGACGGTCCGGATGCCGCTGTGCCGCCTCGATCAGGTGGTGGGCGAGGTTCACCGGAGGACTCCTGCGGGTTCGGCGTCGAGGACCTGGCCGCGGGTCTCGCGCAGGGCGAGGAGGCACGCGGTGCTGAGCACGGCCAGGACCGTCACGAAGCCGGCGAGGCCGCTGGTGCCCCAGCGCTCCAGCAGCGCACCGCCGATCACGAGCGGCAGCGCGCCGCCGATGATCCCGGCCAGGTTGTAGGCCATCCCGGCCCCGGTGTAGCGGTACTCCGCCCGGAAGAGCTCAGGAAGGTACGCCGCGGCCGGCCCGTAGGGGATGCCGATCGCGATCATCAGGACCGCCATCGCCAGGGTGAAGGAGCCGGCGTCACCGGGCGTCAGGATCGCGAACGCCACCGGGCCGGCGACCAGGCCGAAGACCGTCCCGCTCATCAGCACGGCTCGTCGCCCGACCCGGTCGGAGAGCAGTGCGGACCCGATCACCGCGAGGCAGAGGACGAGGCCCGCCACCATGTTGGCCCTCAGCATCTGGTTGAGGGTGAGACCGAGCCCGTTCTCCTCGGGCGGCCTGGTGGCGATGCCGCCGAGGAAGACCACGGCGAGGTAGAAGGCGCCGAACGTCATCGCCAGCATTCCGCCGCCGAGCAGGATCTGCCTCCACTGGTCGCGCAGCGCGGCGGCGAACGGGAAGGACACCTTGGTCCGGGCGGCGGTGACCTTCGAGAACGACGGCGTCTCGGCGATGTTGAGCCGGACCCAGAGGCCGAGCGCGATGAGCACGATGCTGACCAGGAACGGCACCCGCCAGGCCCACTGCTGGAAGGCCGCCAGGCCGATCACCTGGATCGTGAGCAGGAAGGTCCCGCTGGCGAGGATCACACCGAGGCCGGGGCCGAGTTGCGGGAACAGGCTGTAGCGCCCGCGCTTGCCCTCCGCCGCGTACTCGGAGGTGAGCAGCGCCGCGCCTGCCCACTCACCGCCGAGGGCGGTGCCCTGCGTCGCCCGCAGGAGCACCAGCAGCAGCGGTGCCGCCGCGCCGATCGCGGCGGCCGTCGGGATCAGGCCGATCGCGAAGGTCGCTCCGCCCATCATGAGCAGCGTCGTCACCAGGGTGCGCTTGCGGCCCAGCCGGTCGCCGAAGTGCCCGAACACCACGGCGCCCAGCGGGCGGAAGACGAAGGCGACACCGAAGGTCGCGACGGATGCCCAGGTGCCGGCGGAGGTGCCGAGCGAGGGGAAGAAGAGTGGTGCGAAGACCAGCGCGGCGGCGTAGCCGTAGATCAGGAAGTCGTAGAACTCGATGGTCGTGCCGACCAGCGATGCCATCGCGATCCGTGACATCGACGGGGTCTGGGTCGTTGTGCTCATATGCCTGCCTCTGCGTCCGTCCTGCCCTGGTGCGGCAGGATGTCGGGTGTGACAGGCATCACTGTGCGGCCGCGACCGGCCTCGACGCCACGAGAACGAGCCACAGACCTCGTTGTGGTCGGCCCACAACCTCGGACGAGGGGATCCAGGTGAGCACCGATTCGATCAGGCGCATCGTCTCCGGTGTCCGAGACGGCCTGCCGGGGACCGTCGAGGTCTTCCTGACGCGCACCTGGGAGCAGGTGCCGGCCTACGCGGCCAGCCCCGACCCCAACCTGCGCAGCGATGTCGCCAGCCATGCCGAGGCGGTCTTCCGGGCGGTGCTCATCACCCTCGAGGAGGGGCGCGACGCGGTCCGTGAGGACTTCCACCTGAGCGCTGACCAGGCGGC
Source organism: Nocardioides sp. NPDC101246 (assembly GCF_044767415.1). Taxonomy (NCBI): domain Bacteria; kingdom Bacillati; phylum Actinomycetota; class Actinomycetes; order Propionibacteriales; family Nocardioidaceae; genus Nocardioides; species Nocardioides sp. NPDC101246. The sequence continues at coordinate 210,286 of NZ_JBIWNX010000005.1, read as the reverse complement.
CAACCGGGTGCGCCAGGGCGTCGCGCTGGCTGACTTCCTGCAGGCGTTCCGTCTCGGTCAGGTCGCGTTGTGGGAGCGCATCGTCGAGATCGCCGCCCCCGACCCGGAGACCAGTCAGGCGGCGCTGGCCGCGGCCGCGCACGTGATGCAGGTGATCGAGGTGGGCAGCACGGTCGCCGCCGAGGCCTACCTGAACACCCAGCAGCTCGAGCTCGCCGAAGGCGACCGGATCCGGCGGGACCTCGTCGAGGATCTCCTGGCCGGACGCGAGGTCCCTGCGGGGCCCCGGCTCGAGGTCGCCCGCTCGTGCGGGCTCGAGCGCGACGGACGGGTGGCCGTGATCATCGCGGTCCCGGTGCGCCCGCTACGTGTCGGCCAGAGTCTGCGCGAGGCGCTCCGGATCATCCGCACCGAGCTCGGCCCGGCCCAGGAGGGCGTCGCGGTGATCCAGCAGGAGCAGATGATCGGGATCCTGCCGGTGGCCACCGACGACGTGCAGGCGCTGGTGCCCGACCTGCGCCGGGTGCACCGCCAGCTCGCCCGTCAGGGCATCGACCTGGCGGTCGGTGTCAGCACGGTCCACCCGGGGTGGGCGTCGGCCCCGGCGGCGTACGCCGAGGCGGGGATCGCCCGGGACTCCCTGGCGGGGGAGCCGGGTGTGGTGGCCCTGCCCATGCTCTCGACGGTCGACTACCTGGTGCTGCGCGAGGACCCGACGGTGCGTCGGCTGATCCGCCCCGAGCTGCGTCAGTTCGTCGCCGACGACCTCGCGCGCGACGGGGCGATGATCGAGACGATGCTCGCCTACGTCGCCAGCGACCTCAACGCCAAGCTCGCCGCCGAGCGGCTGCACATGCACGTCAACACCGCCTACTACCGGCTCGAGCGGATCGCCGAGCGCACCGGCTGCGACCTGCGCCGGTTCGCCGACGTGGAGGAGCTGATCTTCGCGATCCGGCTCCTCACCAAGCCTCGCGGGGTGTCGTGAGGGACAGGCCCTACGCGGAGGCCGGCTTGCGGCCGTAGAACCAGTAGACGGCCGCGCCGAGCAGATTGGTGCTTCCCCAGAGCCGCCACAGGGTCCGCGGCCCGCGGATCTCGTCGTCGGAGCGCGTCTGCAGGTCACGCAGGATCACCGGAGCGACTGCCGCCTGGGCCACGAGCGCGCTGGTGGTCAGGATCGCCTTCTGCTTCTTGGTCAGTGCCATGGAGCCAGTCTTTGCCTTGGCTTGTGTCCAGTCAAGGAACCTGCGTTTCACAAGAGTGTCGGCAGGTCGGCGGTGGAGGGGACCGCGGGCAGCGGTGCGTCCGCGCAGCGACTAGTGCCCCAGCCGTGAATCGCGGTTCTACCGGCAGGGTCTAGGCTGCGACGTGGGTCTGGAGGACATGTGCAACGTGGCGAAGTCTGGTGGGTGGAGTTCGACGAGCGGCGGCCGGTCGTGCTGCTCTCGGGAGAGGACGCCTCCGGGATCCAGGTGATGCAGGTCGTCGCTCCGGCGGGTGTCGACATCACCGGTCTGGGCGTCGAGGTGGCGGTAGGCGCGAGCGAAGGACTGCCCTTCGAAGGTGTGCTCCGGGTCGCGCTGCCGCGCCCGGGCGCGACGCCGTGCACCTGGCTGACGACCCTGTCCCGGGACGACCTGATCGAACGAGCAGGTGTCCTGACCTCTGCGAAGCTCGACGAGATCGACGACGCCCTCCGTCTCGGTGGCGTGGTCGGTCCGGCCAGCTGATCGACCGGGCCGGAGTACTAGGCTCGCACCCCATGACCGAGTTCGCCGCTGTGATCCTTGTCGACCGTCGTGGCTGGGTGCTGCTCCAGGAACGTGACGAGCGCCCCGTGATCGCGCCGGAGAAGTGGGCCTTCTGCGGCGGCCACCTGGAGGCGGGGGAGGACCCGCTGACCGGCGCGGTGCGCGAGCTCGAGGAGGAGACCGAGGTCCGGATCAGCCCTGAGGACCTGCAGCTGCTCGGCGTCCACGACGTCCACCACCCCGAGACCGGGACCGACGACAAGCTCCACCTGTACGCAGCGGGCATCGACCTCACCGACGCCGACATCGTCTGCCACGAGGGCCGACAGATCGTCTTCGTCGACCCCGCGACAGTGCCTGACCTGGACCTCAGCGACTCGGCCCGGATCGGGCTGACGCCCTTCCTCGGATCACCCCGGCACGCGGCCCTATCCGGGTCGAGGGCGCTCAGGGTGGAGACGTAGAATCCCCTCCTATGGGTCTCCTCGAACGCATCGCCGCGCCGCAGGATCTTCGTGATCTCTCCGACGACCAGCTCGAGCTCCTCGCGAGCGAGATCCGGGACCTGATGATCCGGACCGTGGCCACCAACACCGGCCACCTGGGGCCGAACCTCGGCGTGGTCGAGCTGACGCTGGCCATGCACCGGGTCTTCGACAGCCCGCGCGACAAGATCGTCTTCGACACCGGCCACCAGTCCTACGTCCACAAGCTCGTCACCGGACGGGCCGGCGACTTCGGCACGCTGCGCCGCGAGGGCGGGATGAGCGGCTACCCCAGCCAGGCCGAGTCCGACCACGACGTGGTCGAGAACTCGCATGCCTCCACCGCCCTCTCCTACGCCGACGGGCTGGCCAAGGCCTTCACGATCCGCGGCGAGGACCGCCACGTGGTCGCCGTGATCGGCGACGGCGCGCTGACCGGTGGGATGGCCTGGGAGGCGCTCAACAACATCGCGATCCAGCACGACTCCAAGCTGGTCATCGTGGTCAACGACAACGGCCGCTCCTACACCCCGACCATCGGTGGCCTCGCGACGGCGCTGACCTCGCTGCGTACGAATCCCCGCTACGAGGTGCTCCTCGACATGGTCAAGCGCCGCCTCAACGCGGTGCCCGGGATCGGCTCGATGGCCTACGACGCGCTGCACGCGGTCAAGAAGGGGCTCAAGGACGCGGTCGCGCCCCAGGGCCTGTTCGAGGACCTCGGCCTGAAGTACGTCGGCCCCGTCGACGGCCACGACCGGCACGCCGTCGAGCAGGCGCTGGCCTCGGCCAAGCGCTTCGGCGGTCCGGTGATCGTGCACGCGATCACCCGCAAGGGCTACGGCTACGACCCGGCCGAGCGCCACGAGGCCGACCAGTTCCACTCGCCGGGTCCCTTCGACGTCCAGACCGGAGCCGAGAAGCCCAAGGGCCGGATCTGGACCGACCACTTCTCCGACGCGATGATCCGGCTGGGGGAGAGCCGCCAGGACATCGTCGCGATCACCGCGGCGATGATGCACCCGGTCGGACTCGACGCGTTCCAGGCCAGGTTCCCCGAGCGCACCTTCGACGTCGGGATCGCCGAGCAGCATGCCGCCACCTCGGCGGCCGGCCTGGCGATGGGTGGCCTGCACCCGGTCTTCGCGGTCTACGCGACCTTCCTCAACCGCGCCTTCGACCAGGTGCTGATGGACTGCGCCCTGCACCGGGCAGGGGTGACGTTCGTCCTCGACCGCTCCGGGGTCACCGGCGACGACGGCGCCTCCCACAACGGGATGTGGGACATGTCGCTCCTCCAGGTCGTCCCGGGTCTCCGCCTGGCCGCGCCGCGCGACATCGCTCGCCTCAACGAGCTCCTCGACGAGGCCGTCGGGGTCGACGACGCGCCCACCGTCGTACGCTTCCCGAAGGGCCCGCCGCCCGAGGACATCCCCACCGTCGCCAAGCTCGGTGAGGCCGACGTACTCGTGCGCAACGGCACCAAGGACGTCCTGGTCCTCGGGGTCGGCTCCATGGCGGAGGTCGCCGTGGGCGTCGCCGAGCGGCTCACCGCCCAGGGCATCGGCGTGACCGTCGTCGACCCGCGCTGGGTCAAGCCGATCGACCCGGCGCTCATCGAGGCGGCCGCCGACCACAGCCTGGTCGTCACCATCGAGGACAACGGCGTCGCGGGCGGCGTGGGCGCCTCCTTCCTGCAGGCGCTGACCGCTGCCGAGGTACGCACGCCGGTGAAGATCCACGGCATCCCGCAGGAGTTCCTCGACCACGCCAAGCGCCCCAAGATCCTGGAGGGCATCGGCCTGACCCCCCAAGCGGTCGCGCTCGACACCATCGAGCGCCTCGGCTCCCTGGCCCCCGCGCCCCTGCCCCGAGACGTCAGTATCTGACCCCGAGACGTCGAATTTTGACTCGGGGAGTCGGTCTCTCTGGTCGAGCCCCTGGCGAAGTTCGGCTGATGTGGGCTTAGAGTGGGGTCTGTCGGGGGCGACGAGGGCTCTCGGTAATGTCACCACACAGCACTCGGGGGATCCAATGCTCTATGACGACCTCGTGGCCGAATTCCGTTGGTCACCTGAGCAGATGTCGGCGCCGTTCGATCTCAGGGCGGCGGATGAACAGATCCGCAAGAGGATCGAGGGCCGGCGCGGATCGGCGCAGGCCTCGGGACGCCAGCAGCGGCCCCGCGCGCGGCAGAACGTGGGCACGCCGGAGACGGCGATCGGCGGCGGCAAGGTGACCACCGACAAGGCCTGAGTCGCTGCTGACGTACGTCCGGGCCCGACCCGGCCCCAGCATGGGACCGCCCCCGACCGATCAGATCGGTCGGGGGCGGACTTGCGTCGGTCAGTGGAACTTCTTGCCGGTGACCTTCTCGGAGATGCCCTCGCGGTCGAGGAGCTGGGTGATGCCGCCGTTCCAGAACTGGAAGCCGGCACCGGTGATCATCGCGAGGTCGATGTCCTCGGCGGCCTGGGCGACGCCCTCCGCGAGCATCCGACCGATCTCGTCGGCGATCGCCTCCAGGGACTGCTGGCGGGCCTCCTCGGCGGTCTTGACCACGTCGCCGGAGACCAGCAGGGCCTCGACCTCGGGATCGAGGGTGCGCCCGTCGGGACCGAAGAAGGAGCTCTTCTTGGCCTCGACGACCCGGTGGAGGTTCTCGGAGAGGTAGAACCGGTCCGGGAAGGCCTTCGCGAGGGTCTCGTTGTTGTGGTACGCGATCGCCGGACCGACCAGACCGATCAGCGCGAACGGGCCCATCGGCGCGACCCCGGCGAAGGCGGACTCGACGACGTCGACCGGGGTGCCCTCGTCGGCGACCTTGGAGACCTCGCCCATGAAGCGGCCCAGGAGCCGGTTCACGATGAAGGACGGGCTGTCCTTGACCAGGATCGAGGTCTTCTTCAGCGACTTCGAGACCGAGAACGCCGTGGCCAGGGCCGCGTCGGAAGTCTTCTCACCGCGGATGATCTCGAGCAGCGGCATCACCGCGACCGGGTTGAAGAAGTGGAAGCCCACGACCCGCTCGGGGTTCTTCAGGTCGGCCGCCATCTCCGTGATCGAGAGGCTCGAGGTGTTCGTGGCGAAGACCGCGGTCTCCGGCGCGACGGCCTCGGCGTTGGCGAAGACGGTCTTCTTGACGCCCATCTCCTCGAAGACGGCCTCGATGATGAAGTCGGCGTCGGAGAAGGACTCCGCGTAGTCGACGGAGGCCGTCACGAGCGCCTTGAGGCGGTTGGTCGCGTCCTGGCTCGCCCGGCCCTTGGCCAGCTTCTTGTCGAGCTCGGCGTGGACGTACGCCACACCCTTGTCGGCACGCTCCTGGTCGAGGTCGACCATGACGACCGGCACCTTGAGGCGCTGGACGAAGAGCAGAGCGAACTGCGAGGCCATCAGCCCGGCACCGATGATGCCGACCTTGGTGACCTTCTGCGCGAGCGCCTTGTCGGGGGCGCCGGCGGGACGCTTGGCGCGCTTCTGCACCAGGTCGAAGGAGTAGAGCGAGGCGAGCAGCTGCGGGGTCTTCGACATCGCCACGAGGGCGTCGTCCTCGGCCGCGAAGCCCTCCTCGCGGGTCGCCGTCTTGGCCAGGGTGAGCAGCTCGACGGCCTTCTTGGCGGCAGGGGAGGCGTCGCCGGTCTTGGCCCAGGCGAAGAAGCCGGCGTTCTTGGCCGCCTCGTCCCAGCCCTCGCCCCGGTCGATCTCCTCGCGGGTGACGGTGACGTCACCGGTCAGCACCTTGTCGGCCCACAGCAGCGACTGCTCGAGGTAGTCGGCGCCGCCGAACATCGCGTCCGCGATGCCCAGCTCGTACGCCTCGGTGCCCTTGAGCACCTTGCCGTTGTTGAGCGGGTTCTCGATGAAGACCTTGGCAGCCCTGGCCGGCCCGATCAGGTTCGGCAGCAGGTAGCCACCGCCCCAGCCCGGGATCAGGCCGAGCATGACCTCGGGCAGGCCGACGGCCGGCACCGAGTCCTGGATCGTGCGGTAGTCGGCGTGCAGCGCGACCTCGAGGCCGCCACCGAGCGCGAGCCCGTTGATGAAGCCGAACGACGGCTTCTTGACCCCGTCGGCGCCGTCGCCCAGCTTGCGGAAGACCGCGTGACCGAGCTCGGCGATCGTCCGGATCCCGTCGGGGCCGCCGGCCTGCAGAGAGGTCAGGTCGGCGCCGGCGGCGAGGATGAACGGCTTGCCGGTCACCGCGATCGCGTCGATCTCGTCGTCGGCCAGAGCGGTGTCGTACGCCGTGTTGAGCTCGACCAGCGACTTGGGCCCGAAGGTGTTCGGACGGGTGTGGTCGTGGCCGTTGTCGAGGGTGACCAGGCCGAGGACCTTGCCGGAGGGCAGGGTGACCTTGGCCAGCTTGGCCGCGGTCACGACCTCGTCGTCGGAGAAGAGCTTCTCGACATCAGCGAGCAGGGTGTTGATGCCAGTCACTTGGCGTCTCCGTTCCAGTGAGGGTTCTCCCAGATGACCGTGCCGCCCATACCCAGGCCGATGCACATGGTGGTGAGGCCGTAGCGGACCTCGGGGCGCTCCTCGAACTGGCGGGCGAGCTGGATCATCAGCCGCACACCGGAGGAGGCCAGCGGGTGACCGAACGCGATCGCGCCTCCGTAGGGGTTCACGCGCTCGTCGTCCTCGGCGATGCCGAAGTGGTCCAGGAACGCGAGCACCTGGATCGCGAACGCCTCGTTGACCTCGAAGGCCTCGATGTCGTCGATGGTGAGCCCGGCCTTGGCCAGCGCCTTCTCGGTCGAGGGGATCGGGCCGACGGCCATGACCTCGGGGGCGACGCCGGCGAAGGCGTACGACACCAGCCGCATCTTGATCGGCAGGCCGAGCTCGCGGGCGACGTCCTCGGAGGCCAGCAGCGAGGCGGTCGCGCCGTCGTTGATGCCCGCCGCGTTGCCCGCGGTGACGCGGCCGTGCGGGCGGAACGGGGTCTTCAGCTTGGCCAGGTCCTCGGTGGTGGTGCCGGGACGCATCGGCTCGTCGGTGGTGGCCAGGCCCCAGCCGTTCTCGGCCGAGCGGGTGGCGACGGGGACCAGGTCGGGCTGGATCTTGCCGTCGGCGTACGCCTTGGCCGCCAGCTCCTGGGAGCGGACGGCGAACGCGTCGGTGCGCTCCTTGGTGATCGCCGGGTAGCGGTCGTGGACGTTCTCGGCGGTGTTGCCCATGACGAGCGCGGAGGGGTCGACGAGCTTCTCGGAGATGATCCGCGGGTTGGGGTCGACGCCCTCACCCATCGGGTGGCGGCCCATGTGCTCGACACCGCCGGCGATGACGACGTCGTAGGCGCCGAAGGCGATGCCGCCGGCGGTCGTGGTGACGGCGGTCATCGCGCCGGCGCACATGCGGTCGATCGCGTAGCCCGGGACGGACTGCGGGAGCCCGGCGAGCAGGCCGGCGGTGCGGCCGATCGTGAGGCCCTGGTCGCCGATCTGCGTGGTCGCGGCGATGGCGACCTCGTCGATCCGCTCGGGGGGAAGCTCGGGGTTGCGGCGCGTGAGCTCACGGATGAGCTTGACGACCAGGTCGTCTGCGCGGGTCTCGGCGTACTGGCCCTTGGCCTTGCCGAAAGGTGTGCGTACGCCGTCGACGAAGACGACTTCTCGCAGCTGTCGGGTCACCGTGTCACTCCATGTGGGTTGCCGGTCGTTGCCGCCGGGCGGCGCTGTTGGTGCGGGCACGGGTGGTGCCCGTCGCCTACATTACCCGCTAGTAACAACGGCCGCACCGAGGGGGAGGTCACACCGCCTCTCGCAGCGGAGGCCGCTGGTCTCCGCGCGTCGGCTTGGGAATAACCTGGGCGTCCAGGATGCTGCGCTGTCGTCATGTGGAAGCGTGTATTGAGAAGGTTGAGCCCCAGGGTCGAGATCCCTGGCGAGGCAGGCGACGACAAGGTCCGCGAGGGCCTGACGCAACGGGAGGAGACACCGATGGCCGGATCACGACTGGTGCACATCGTGGACGACCTGCCCGAGGAGATCATTCTTGCTGGTGGGGACCAGCTGCCGCTGGTGGTCGTCCTGGACGGTTTCCTCGACGCGGGCAAGGCCGCCGAGCGGGCCGCGGCCCATCTGATCCAGACCTCGAGGCGAGCGCCGGTGGTGGCGACCTTCGACGTCGACGAGCTCCACGACTACCGGGCCCGACGCCCGGCGATCTCGTTCGTCAGTGACCACTACGAGTCCTTCGACGCGCCGCGGCTGGTCGTCCGGCTGCTCAAGGACACCGGCGAGACCCCCTACCTCCTGCTGCACGGCCCTGAGCCGGACAACCGCTGGGAGGCCTTCGCCGGCGCCGTACGCGAGGTCGTCGAGCGCCTCGGTGTGACCGAGGTGATCGCGCTGGCCTCGGTGCCGATGGCGGTGCCGCACACCCGGCCGCTGACCACGACCAGGCACGCCAACGACCCGGCGCAGGAGCTCACCGGCCAGGTCTGGGAGAGCCCCTGGAAGGGCGAGATCCGGATCCCGGCCTCGGCCCAGGCCCTGGTGGAGGTACGCCTGGGGGAGTGGGGCCACCCGGCCGGCGGCTTCGTGGTGCACATGCCGCACTACCTGGCGCAGAGCGACTACCCGGCAGCGGCGGTCGTGCTCGTCGAGGCGCTCGAGCGCGCGGCCAAGCTGACGATCCCGGTCTCCGACCTGGAGGCTGAGGCCCAGCTCCGCGAGGAGGAGATCGCCTCCTACATCGAGGACAATGCCGAGGTGCGGGAGGTCGTGGCCGCTCTCGAGCAGCAGTACGACACCTTCCAGCGCGGCGAGGAGTCCGGACGCTCGCTCCTGGCGCCCGACGAGCCGCTGCCGACCGGCGACGAGCTCGGCGAGCAGTTCGAGCAGTTCCTGGCCGGGCTGAACGGCCCCGACCCCGATGACAGCTCTGAGAAGGATTGAGAGACACTCACTCACATGACGACCGACGCCGTAGCGGCGGATCAGGCAGTGGCCGAGCTGGTAGGCGTGCTCGACCTGGTCGAGATCGACAAGGACCTCTTCCACGGTGCCACCACGACCCGCAACTCGCGGGGCCGCGCCTACGGCGGCCAGGTGGCAGCCCAGGCGCTGATGGCCGCGGTGCGGTCGGCCGACCCCGCGTTCACGGTGCACTCGATGCACTCCTACTTCCTGCTGCCGGGCGACCCGTCCTACCCGATCGTCTACGACGTCGAGCGGATCCGTGACGGGCGCTCCTTCGAGACCAGGCGGGTGAGCGCGCGCCAGAAGGGGCGCGACATCTACTACCTCACCGCCAACTTCCAGCGCGAGGAGACCGGCTTCGAGCACCAGGACGCGATGCCGTCGGTGCCGCCGCCGGAGAAGTGCATCGACTTCCTCAAGATGATGGCCGATTCCGGCAGTCCCGAGGCGGTCTCGCTGGCGCGCGAGTGGGAGGCGGTCGAGATCCGCGCCGTCGGCAACTCGCTGCTCGGCCTCGAGCCCGACCCGACACGCCCCTCGCAGCAGCGCCTCTGGATCCGCCTGGGCGCCTCGCTCCCCGACGACCCCGACACCCAGCGCGGCGCCTTCACCTGGGCCTCCGACATCTCCCTCCTGGGTGCCTCCCTGGCCGCCCACTCGCTGGACCACAAGGGCATCCAGATGGCCTCCTTGGACCACACCATCTGGTTCCACCGCCCCTTCCGCGCCGACGAGTGGTGGCTCTACGACCAGGAGAGCCCTTCGGCGTTCGGTGGCCGTGGCCTCTCCATCGGCCGCGTCTTCACCGCCGACGGGGTGCTGGCGGCGACCGTCGCCCAGGAAGGCCTCATCCGCCCGCCGCGCGCCTGACCCTCGCCGACTCGGCGCGTCTGTCCCGGATTCCGGCGCCGAGTCGGCGCATCTGTCTCGCCGTGGCGCCCGTGGTAGGGCAGCGCGCTATCGCACACCTTGGTTGCCCGCCGCGATAGCGCACCCGACCGGCGGGCTAGGGTGACGGGCGTGGATCAGATCACCGTGTACGAGAAGCCGACCTGCACGACGTGTCGGAACCTGTTCGTCCTCCTCAAGGAGGAGGGGATCGACTTCGAGAAGGTCGACTACCACGTGCTCGGCCTGCGGGCCGAGGAGGTCAGGGACATTCTGGCGAAGACCGGCCTGAGCGCTCGCGACGTGCTGCGGAAGCGCGAGCCGGTCTACAAGGAGCTCGACCTGGGCGACCGCGACCTCTCCGAGGACGAGCTGGTCGAGCTGATGGTGAAGCACCCCGCGCTGCTGCAGCGCCCGATCGTGATCAAGGGCGACCGCGGTGTGCTCGCCCGGCCGATCGAGAAGGTCCGCGAGCTGTTCTGAGCCGGCTCCCGACGGCGCCCAGGAAGGTCCCGATCCGGGCACGGTGGTCCCAGGCCATCGTGCCCAGCGACCAGAGGCTGAAGGCGAGCACCGCAGCGCCGGCGAGGCTGAGCGCCGCGGGGCCTGCCGCGGTCCAGCGCAGCTGGGTCACCAGCAGCACCGCCGCTCCGGCCGCGCCGGCGAGTCCGAAGAGGCGGTTGGCCCAGCCGCGTACGCCGCTCTCGCCGCCGCCGGTCACCGCATCGATCGCTCCGGTGATGATCGTCAGCGGCAGGAAGATCCAGCCGACCCCGCGAGCCAGCCGGGCGCCGATGAGAAACCGTAGGAACCCGCCGTTGGCGCTCCCGCGGGCGAACTGCCGCAGCGCGCCGAGCGAGCGTGACCGGGTCAGCCCGAGCAGGGTCGTACGCAGGAAGCGGACGTACGCGCTGCCCTTGCCGACCACGCCGCCGGCGCTCTTGGCGACCTTGCCGACGGCGAGCGCCCCCGCGCCCTCCTCGCCGAGCGAGGCGACGACCTGGCGGGTCGCCATGACCCGGGCCAGGTAGGCGGCGATCCGCGAGGTCAGACTCTCGGCGAACTCGATGCCGTGGAGCGCCGCGGCGGTCGCGGCATCGGCCCGGGCGACCCGGGCGAGGGCTGCGGCGATGCTCGCCGGGTGGGTCTCAGGGTCGTCGAGCAGCGGGTGGCCGGCGGCCACCGCGAGCGCGGTCGCCTCGGTGAGCTCGGCCAGCGCGGCATCCAGGTTCGCGGCCCCGTCGTGCATCGCCCAGCGGGCATGGCGCAGTGCCTTGAGGAGCAGCTCGCCGCTGCGTACCTCGGCATCTCTCTGCTCCGGCGTGGCGGCGGTGAGCAGATCCGGGACCTCGTGCAGGCGTGACTCGACGGTGTCGGCGGCATCGCGTACGCGACGGGCTGCCTGCGTCAGGGCCGCGGTCGACCAGCCGCCGACCTCGGCGAGGCCCGGTGGACCCGTCGGTGGGAGGTAGTCGTTCTCGGTCAGGCGCGGGCCGATCTCGGACTCCTCCGAGACGGGCGCGCCGAGGTCGGCCAGCCCGTCGACATAGGAACCGACCGCGGCGGCCAGCCGGGTCGAGAGCCACAGCGTCGCCTGTGCCGTCAACGAGCCCGGGAGGCCGCCGAGCACCGGCTCCATCGGGCCGGTGACATCGAGCTCGCCGAGCGTGGTCAGGAGGGTCGTCCGGTCGCCTGCAGACTGGTGGGGGTCAGCGTGCATGCGGATGTTCTATCGGCCCCGAGTGCGACGGGCAGCCGGCCCCCGTCCATCGCCAGCGCGGCGCGCTATCGCACACCCTGGTCGACGCTCGCGGTAGCGCACCCCGACACCAGCCCAAAGCACCCGTGGGGGGGGGGGGGGGGGGGGGGGGGGGCGGGCGGGGCGGGGGGGGGGGGGGGGGGGGGGGGGGGGGGTCGGGGGGGGGGGGGGGGGGGGGTGGTGTGTTGGGGGGAGAGGC
>NZ_JBIWNX010000005.1:0-198262 GCF_044767415.1 Nocardioides sp. NPDC101246 | reverse complement strand
CCCACCCCCCCCCCCCCCGCCCCCCCGCCGCGCGCGCAACAAACAACCCGGCCGGCCCGCCCCCCCCCCCCCCCCCCCCCCCCCGGGGGGGCGCCCCGCCCCCCCCCCCCCCCCCCCCCCCGGGCTTGGTCAGAGGCGCAGGCGCTCCACGGACTGGCCGGTGGTGCGGGTGATGAGATCGACGTCGTTGTCGGCGTGGAGGACCGTGAGGTCGGCCTCCTCCGCGACCGCTGCGACGAGCAGGTCCGGGACCGACGGCGCCCGGTGGCGGCCCTCGCGCAGCACGATGCGCTGGATCTCCAGCGCCCGTGCCTCCGTACGCGGCGTGAGGGTCGCGAGCGGCATGTGGATGATCGGCACGTCCTCGACGAGGTCGGACCACTCCCGCTCGGAGCGGGCCAGGTGGCCGATCTCGAGCAGTGTCGTGGTGGTGATGCGTACTTGTCCCAGCTCGATCAGGCGGGACCACTTCTCAGCGTCGGGGCTGGTGGACATCCGGGCGAGCGCCGAGCGGTGCATCAGCCAGGGTCGAGCTACGACCATGCGTCACGCATCAGACCCCGGTCGGCGAGCGGGGCGAACTTCGCGAAGTCGCCGCCGGCCACGGGTCGCGCCGGTGGCAGCGGACGCAGTGCGTCGGGCGTGAACCATCGGCGGAGATACTCGTTGCGGGTGAGCCCGAGCCGCGTCGCCTCGGTGTCGATGCGCGTGAGCTCGTCATCCGAGAGACCTCGGATCAGTACGTCGGACATGTCTGTCCACCTCCTGAACGGGAGATGGTAGCCGAGTGCAGGCCGTCGCGGTGGGATCAGGGCCGGGTCGCGCGGTGGACCCAGGTGGACTCGACCTCCATGCCGACGTGCAGGTAGAGGTCCAGGGCGCCGGTGCGGGAGTCGGTCGACAGGGTCGCGCGCGTCGCTCCGTGGGCGCGGGCAGTGCCGAACGCGTCGGCGAGGAGCGCCTGGGCCAGGCCACGGTTGCGCTGGCCCTTGCGGGTGGCCAGCCTGCTGACGTACCCCTCCCGGCCGTCCTCGGTCATCACCAGCACCGCCGCGGCGACCACGGCGCCCTCAGGGCCGGTGACCACGCGGATGTTCCACGGCTCGGCTCCGGGTCGCTCGATGGTCGTGGCGACCCAGTCCGCGTAGGGCTCCCGCTCGCGCTCGGACCATTCCAGGAAGGCGTCCTCGATCACGGTCCACACCTGCTCGTGGTCCTGCGGTGTGGCCGCCCTGATGGCGTACGCCTCGGGCAGTTCTCGCACCGGGATCGCCGCGTCCTGCGGCAAAGCCAGCACCCAGGACTCCCAGCGCGGGAACCAGTCCAGGGACGCCAGCAGCCGGTCGCCGGGCGAGCCCTGGGGGACCGGCATGCCGATGACCGGCTCCCCGAGCTCACCGGCCTTCGTGGCGATCCAGCCCGCCAGGGCGGTGCCGAGGCCGCGGCCCCAGTGGTCCGGATGCACCGCTGCATCGGCTCGGGAGCCACCGGAGCACTCCGCGTAGCCGACCAGGTCGCCGGCGGTGTCGACGACACCGATCGTGCTGGCGGAGATGTCGAAGGACGGCCGCTGCCACTCCGAGACGATGTCGGCCAGCTCGATGACGACCTCGCCGACGGTGGCCAGCTCGTCGGCCGCCATCACCCGGGTGACGGCGGCAGCATCGGCCAGCGCCAACGGCCGCTCGGTGTAGCCGGTGGGAAGGATCATGGCGGTGGTCATGAGGCCCACGGTCCCACCTGCTCACCCCGGGTCGCCACGGGTTATCGGGCCCGCGGCGTACGGTAGGCGATAGCAGCCGTCCTTCGCGCCGGCTCGGAGGCGCCTCCCCATCAGGAGCAACGATGTTCCGGATCCGTATCGCCCTGCTCGCCGCGGCACTGGTCGCGGCCCTCGTCCCAGCCACGGCCGACGCGCACACGGTCTTCCCGAAGAGATTCGACCTCCCGCCCGGCTTCCAGCCCGAGGGCATCGCGATCGGAGGCGGGCCGACGGCCTGGTTCGGGTCGCGCGTGGACGGCGACATCTACCGCGTCGACCTGCGCACCGGCCGCGGCAAGGTGGTCTCCCAAGGCCCCGGCACCGCCACCGTCGGCGTCAAGGTCGATCGCCATGGTCGCCTCTTCGCCGCCGGCGGCCCCAGCGGCACCGCCAGGGTGATCGACACCCGCACCGGCCGTCTTCTCGCCGACCACCAGCTCACCACGGCGACCAGCTTCGTCAACGACGTCGTCCTCACTCGTCACAACGCGTGGTTCACCGACTCCCAGCAGGCCCAGCTCTACGCCGTGCCGCTGCGCGGAGGCCCGGTCCGCACCCTCCCGCTCACCGGGGACTGGGAGCAGGTGGCGGGCTTCAACGCCAACGGCATCACCGCCACTCCGGACGGCCGCGGCCTGCTGGTGGTCAACTCGACCACGGGCCTCCTCCACCGTGTCGACCCGCGCACCGGCGCGACGACCGTCGTCGACCTCGGTGGGGCCAGCCTCACCAACGGCGACGGCATGCTGCTGCTCGGCAGGACGTTGTACGTCGTCCGCAACCGCGACAACGAGATCGCCGTCATCCACCTGGACAAGTCCGGCTCCCGCGGCGTCCAGGTCGACACCCTGACGAGCGACGACTTCGACGTGCCGACGACCGTCGCCGCCTACCGCGACCGGCTCTACCTGCCCAACGCCCGGTTCACCACCCCGCCGGAGCCCGACACGCCCTACTGGGTCACCGCCGTTCGCCGCTGAACCGACGGCACGAACGAGCACGAGAAAGCCGCCCTCGGTCAGGGGCCGAGGGCGGCTCATCGGGTGCGGGCTCAGAGTGCAGTCGTACGTCCCACCAGGTGCAGCGTGTCCGAGCCGCGCTTGTGGAGCGAGAAGTCGTAGCCGTCCAGGTGCTTGAGCGACCCGAACGCGACCGAGGAGGGCAGGAAGACCGGCTTCTTGAACGCCACGTCGACGCGTACGGAATCGGGCAGCCGGTTCTCCAGCGCCGCGATGCAGCGGGCCTTGGTCCACATCCCGTGCGCGATCTGCCGCTTGAAGCCGAGCGCCTTCGCGGTCAGCGGGTAGAGGTGGATCGGGTTGTAGTCGCCGGCGACCTTCGCGTAGCGCCGGCCCAGGTCGGCCCTGAGCGGGAAGACCGGCCCGGACGGGTCGACCTCGATCAGATCTCGGCCCGGAGTTGGACCCAGCCACGACACGTCGGGGTTGCGCTTCCCGCGGACGAGGTACGTCGAGGTGGACTCCCACACGACCTCACCCTCGACGGTCGCGACTGTCAGGAACCGGTACGCCTTGCCGACCGGGTGCGGCTCGGGCTGCCCCACGGTGGCGGTCACCGAGACCGCCTCGCCGACCGAGATCGGGCGGTAGCCGCTGATCGAGTTCTCGATGTGGACCATCCCCATCGCGGGCGAGGGGAAGTCGGGCGAGGACATCAGCGCCATGTGCAGCGGGAAGGCCAGCATGTGCGGGTAGGGGAGCGGCACGGTGTCCTTGATCGGGAAGCCGCACAGCTCGGCGTAGGCGTCGACCGCGCTCCGCTCGAGGACGACCGGTTCGCGGGTGAGGCTGAGCTCCTCGTAGGCGACTCCGGTCTTCTTGACCCCCGGGAGCGCGTTGATGCCCGGGATGGCGGGCAGCGCCGCCCGGACGAGCAGGCCGGGACCGGACCTACCGGTGAAGCTGGGCTCGATCTTGGGGGCGCTCATCAGGCCCCCAGCATCATCTGGCCGCACACCCGCACGACGTTGCCGTTGACGCCGGTCGATGCCGGCGAGGCGTACCAGGCGATGGTCTCGGCGACGTCGACCGGCAGGCCACCCTGGGCCATCGCGTTGAGCCGCTGGCCGACCTCGCGCGTCGCGAACGGGACCGCCGCGGTCATCTGGGTGATGATGAAGCCCGGCGCGACCGCGTTGATCGTGATGCCGTCGGGAAGCTCCTCGGCCAGCGAGTCGACGAAGCCGATGACGGCGGCCTTCGAGGCGCCGTAGGAGGTCTGGCCGAGGTTGCCGGCGATGCCGGCGATCGAGGAGACTCCGATGATGCGGCCGTTGGGGCGGACCAGCTTCTGCTCGAGCAGCTCGGCGGTGATCCGTTCCGGGGCGGTGATGTTGATGTCGAGGACCTTGCCGAAGCGGTCGGGCTTCTGGTTGGCCAGCTTCTTGTCGAGGGTGACGCCGGCGTTGTGGACGACGATGTCGATGCCGCCGAACTTCTCCTGGAGGTATTCCGCGATCTTGGCGGGCGCGTCCTCGGCGGTGATGTCGGCGGTGATGTAGTCGGGGGTGACCTTCTTCAGGTCGTCCTCGGCCGGCGGGATGTCCAGGCCGACGACGGTCGCACCGTCGCGCTGCAGCACCTTGGCGATCTCCTCGCCGATGCCGCGCGCGGCGCCGGTGACGAGGGCGACCTTGCCGGTCAGCGGCTTCTTCGGGTCGACCTGCTCGGCGGCGGGGGAGGCGTTCTTGGTGCCGATCCGCACGACCTGGCCGGAGACGTAGGCGCTCTTGGGGGAGAGCAGGAAGGCGAGGGTGGAGAGCAGCGAACCCTCGAAGCCCTCGGCGACGTAGACGAGCTGGACGGTGCCGCCCTTGCCGATCTCCTTGCCGAGGCTGCGGGTGAAGCCCTCCAGCGCGCGCTGGGCGACCCGCTCGCCACCCTTGAGCTGCTCGGGCGGGGTGCCGATGACGACCACGCGCGGGTTGTTCTCCAGGCTGCGCAGCACCGGGGTGAAGAACTCCTGGAGCGCGACCAGGTCGGCGGTCGAGGTCAGGCCGGTGGCGTCGAAGACGAGTCCCTTGAGCTTGGTGCCCGGGGTCGCGGCGTCGGTCGAGGTGATGTCCAGCTCGCCCAGGAGCCCGCTCAGCGACTCGGCCAGACGACCACGTCCGCCGACGAGGACGGTGCCCTTCACGAGGGGGGCACCGGCTGCGTACCGCTCGAGCTTGGCGGGGCTCGGCAGCCCGAGGTTCTTGACGAGGACCTTGCCGATCGCTGACTGGGTGAAGCTCTGGTACTTGTCGCTCATGGTCTCTCTGATCCTTCTGAACGTGGTCTCTGAGGCGTACGTTGGTATGTTACCGGCCAGTTGTAACTACATGTGTAACTCGGTGTCCACTTTTCGTGATCTCCCTGACATACCCTTCTCCAAAGCGCTTCATCAGACAAGGATGAACTCATGACCACCACCCGTCGTGTCGCCATCGTGGGCGGCAACCGCATTCCTTTCGCCCGTTCCAACGGCGCGTATGCGACCGCGTCCAACCAGGAGATGTTCACCGCCGTCCTCGACGGTCTCGCCGCGCGCTTCGGCCTCGAGGGTGAGCGCATCGGTGAGGTCGCCTCCGGTGCGGTGCTCAAGCACTCGCGCGACTTCAACCTGACCCGCGAGTCCGTGCTCGGCTCGAAGCTGGCCCCCGAGACGGCCGCCGTCGACCTGCAGCAGGCCTGCGGCACCGGCCTCCAGGCGGCGACCTACATCGCCAACAAGATCGCGCTCGGCCAGCTCGACTCCGGTATCGCCGGCGGCACCGACACCACCTCCGACGCGCCGATCGCGCTGGGCGAGAAGCTCCGCAAGGTCCTGCTCGAGGCCAACCGGGCCAAGACCAACATCGACCGCGTCAAGGCCTTCGCCAAGCTCCGCCCCGCCGACGTCATCCCCAACATCCCGGCCAACGTCGAGCCGCGCACCAAGCTCTCCATGGGGGAGCACGCCGCGCTGACCGCGCAGGAGTGGGGCATCACTCGCGAGGCCCAGGACGAGCTGGCCGCCGCGTCGCACCAGAAGCTGGGCGCTGCGTACGAGGCCGGCTGGTTCGAGGACCAGATCACCCCGTTTCGCGGCCTGGAGAAGGACAACAACCTCCGCCCGGGCTCGACCGTGGAGAAGCTCTCGACCCTCAAGCCCGTCTTCGGGGTCAAGGGCGAGAACCCGACCATGACGGCCGGCAACTCCACGCCGCTGACCGACGGCGCCTCGGCCGTGCTCTTCGCGAGCGAGGAGTGGGCCGCCGCCAAGAACCTGCCGGTCCTGGCCTACTTCGTCGACGCCGAGGTCGCCGCGGTCGACTACATCGCCGGTGGCGAGGGCCTGCTGATGGCTCCCGCCTACGCCGTCCCGCGCCTCCTCGCCCGCAACGGCCTCACCTTCGACGACTTCGACTTCTTCGAGATCCACGAGGCCTTCGCCTCCCAGGTCCTCTCGACCCTGGCCGCCTGGGAGTCCCCGGACTTCTGCAAGGACAAGCTCGGCCTCGACGCCCCGCTCGGCTCGATCCCGCGCGAGAAGCTGAACGTCAAGGGCTCCAGCCTCGCCGCCGGCCACCCCTTCGCCGCCACCGGCGGCCGGATCATCAACAACCTCGCCAAGCTGCTCGACGAGAAGGGCTCCGGCCGCGGCCTGATCTCGGTCTGCGCCGCCGGCGGCCAGGGCGTCGTCGCGATCCTGGAGAAGTAGCCGAAGCGTCACCCGCGTCGGCCGAGGCGTCGCTCCCGTCGGCCGAGTCGTCACTCCGGGGGGGGGGGGGGGGGGGGGGGGGGGGGGGGGGGGCGGCGGGGGGGGGGGGGGGGGGGGGCGGGCCCGGGGGGGGGGGGCCCCCCCCCCCCCCCCCCCCCCCCACAACTACATTCTCGCCCAGTTCTGACGTCTCGGCCGACGGAACTGACGTCTCGGCCGACGTACGTGACGGCTCGGGGTTATTTGGCGGTGAGGGCCAGGGCGGAGGTGACGAGGAAGTCGCGGACCTGGTCGGGGGAGACGGAGCCGACGGTGGGTACGCCGGGGGCGGACTCGGAGACCAGGATGCCGACGCGGGCGAGCTGGAGGGCGCCGAGGCCGGAGGCGTAGAGGGTGTTGGCGAGGAGGTTGGCGTCCTTGACGTGGAGCTCGCCGGAGGCGGCGCCGTCCTCGAAGACGGTGGTGAGGATGGTGAGGCAGCCGTTCATCGCCCGGCCGAGGCGGAACAGGGCGCTCTCGGAGAGCTCGTCGAGCAGGTCGGAGCCGCTGCGGCGCATCAGCGTCTGGGCACAGTCGACGAAGGCGGGGTGCTCGATGCCGTAGTCGACGAAGGTGCCGACGACGTCGCGGACCACGTCGGTGGGTGCGCTGTCGCCCTCGGTCGCGGTCAGCATCCGCTCGCGGAGCTCGTCGAGGTAGCCGACGAGGGTGAGTGCGAAGATCTCGTCCTTGCCGGTGAAGTGCCGGTAGACGATCGCGCGGTTGATCCCGACAGCCTTGGCGATGTCCTCGATCTGGGCGTCGCTGACGCAGCGCTCGTCGAAGATCTTGCGGGTGGCGGCGACGATGTCTGCCTCGCGGGCGCGGCGCCGGGCCGCGGCGGCCGAGCGGCGGCCGTCGGACTCGGGTCCGGATGGTCGAGTGCTCACAGGCACACTGTACGCGGTGTGCAACTCGGAGTTGCACTCCGAGTGTCGGTCCTCACATCTGCCTAGTGGAGCAAGGCCCTCCGGGCACCCGCGATGTCGTCGGTGGTGACGTAGTCGACCCCCGCCACCGCGGCGCGGAGCACCGATGCGGTGCCGACCGCCGGCCAGGTGCCGACCTCGGCTCCCTGGCGACGGTAATGGTCCACGAGGGCGGCATCGAGCAGCCGAGTGTGGAGGTGCACCTGGGCGAAGCCGCGGCCGTAGGCGTCGGCGGGGTCGGGCTCGTCCTTGACGGCGACCCTCTCCATCCCGGTCCTCTCGACACCGGGGAAGTCGAAGTGGCCGGCCTCGAAGCTCATGAAGATCGCCTTGTCGCGATGGTCCTTCCGTGAGACCCAGCCGGGACGCAGCGAGACGACCTTGCGGTAGAGCGCACGCATCTCGGCGGCGCTCTCACCCTTGAGTTCGACCACGAGGCGTACCTGGTGCCCCTCGAGCCTCTCGGCCGCTTCGATGGCGTCGAAGGTCTCCTCGATCGTCGGCACCCGGACACCCCGGAACTGCGGGCCCATCCACGAGCCCGCGTCGAGCGACTGCACCTCGGTGAGGGTGAACGCCCGTGGACTCGCCGTCCGGCGCTCGGGGAAGCGGGCCTCGACATCGGTCGTACGCCGGAAGTCGCCGTCGTGCAGCAGCACCCACTCGCCGTCGGCCGTGGGCTGGAAGTCCATCTCGATGAAGTCGGCCCGCTGCCGCACCGCGCTGCGGAACGCGTCCAGGGTGTTCTCCGGATAGTTGAGCGAGTCGCCGCGCCAGGCCATCACCCCGACCGGCCTGCTTCCGAGTGCGTACACGGCCGCCGAGGGGCCCACGAACGCCGGCGCGCCGCGATGTGCCCGGGCGATCGTCCGGAACCGGGTCTTCGTGACGGCCCGGGTCCGGAAGACGTACGTCGCATGGCCGGTCGCGTCGGTGGTGAGGTCGGCGACCTTGCGCCAGCCGCTGCCGACCTCGCGCTGGAGGGTGAGCACCCGGCCGGGGCGAGCCGGCGCGGCGAAGAGGGTGAGCCGCACCGCGCTCCCGGCACGCACCGACCGCGCCACGCTGGTGGTGACGGCCTGCGGCTGCCCGAAGAGCGTACGCGGCGCCGTGACCCGCTCACGCCAGCCGCGGCCCTCGCGCTTGATGCCGTAGGCGAGGACGCGCCATCGCGTCCGTACCGACGACGGCTGGGTCACCGAGAACGCGTACTCGCCCGACCTCGCGACGGTCTGCTTCTGGACGACCTTCCAGGCGCCCTGGTGATAGCTCTGCAGGCGCACCACCCGTTCCACGCTCGCGCCCATCGAGCCGCTCAGCGTGAAGGCCTCGTGCGGGATCGGCCGGGCGACGCTCGAGACCGGGGCCGCAACGTCGATGGGCCCGGCAGGGGAGTCAGGAGCGGGAGCGGAGGCGGCCAGGCCGAGAACCATCACCAGCGCCGCGAGCGGCGTGGCGAACCGGGCGTATGGGGGCATGCGCAGTGAGGTTAGGGGATGGCTCGATCGCGGCTTTGACCGGTATCCCGATAGTGTTAATCAAGAAAGCCTTGAACCGTCGCGATCGTGTCCGCCTCCGCCGCGGTCTTGTCGTCGCGGTAGCGCACCACGCGGGCGAAACGCAGCGCGACGCCGCCCGGGTAGCGGGTCGAGCGCTGCACGCCGTCGAAGGCGATCTCGACCACCTGCTCGGGTCTGACCTCGACCACCCAGTCGCTGTGCGGGTCCGCGAGCGCGAGCTCGGAGAACCGCTCGGTCTGCCAGGCCAGCATCTGGTCGGTCATGCCCTTGAACGTCTTGCCGATCATCACGAACCCGTCGGGTCCGCGAGCGCCGAGGTGGATGTTGGAGAGCCAGCCCTTGCGGCGTCCCGACCCCCACTCGACGCCGAGCACGACCAGGTCGAGGGTGTGGACCGGCTTGACCTTGATCCAGCCCGATCCGCGCCGCCCGGCCTCCCACGGGACCTCGAGGCCCTTGACCACGACGCCCTCCTGTCCGCCGGCCAGCGCGCCGGCAGCGAACGCCTCGCCCGCTGCCGGGTCGTCGGTGACCACCCGTGCGATGCGGTGCTCGGCGGGAACCACGGAGTCGAGCAGGGCGAGCCGCTCGGAGAGTGGGCTGCCCAACAGGTCGGCCCCGTCGAGATGGAGTACGTCGAAGAAGAACGGCGCCACGACGGCGGTGGCCTCTCCTCGGGTCGCCGTGCGGGAGGCGGTCTCCTGGAACGGCCGCGGCCGTCCGTCCGGTCCGACCAGCATGGCCTCGCCGTCGAGCACGACCGAGGACACCGGGAGGCTGCGTACGATCTCGACGACCTCGGGCAGCCGGGCGGTGATGTCGTCGAGGGTGCGGGTGGCGATCACGACCTCCTCGCCTCGCCGGTGCACCTGGATCCGGATGCCGTCCAGCTTCGTGTCGACCACCGCCGGCCCACCGATCTTCGCCAGCGCCTCCTCGACCGACCCGGCCGAGGAGGCCAGCATCGGCATCACCGGTCGGCCGACCACGAGCCCGACCTCGGCGAGTGCCTCCTCGCCGTCGAAGGCCAGTCCGGCGACCACCACGGTCGAGCCGGCCAGCATCGCGGCGCGGCGCACGGCGGGCAACGGCACCTCGGCAGCCACGGCGAGCGCCTCCTGCACCAGCGAGTCGAGCGCCCCTTGACGTACCTCTCCGGTGACGACGCCCCGCAGCCACACCTGCTCGGCCGTGGTCGCCGCGCCGAAGAGCGTCTCCGCCTCGGCTGCCCGGGCGACCTGTGAGCCCGAGCCCGCCAGGAGCGACATCCGCTCGAACGCCTCGTGCACCTCGCTCACCGTGAGCGACGCATCGGCCGCGGGCGAGGGGAGTGTGGTGAGAGAGCGCCACCCCAGCCCTGTACGCCGCTGCAGCAGCGTGCCGGCGAGATAGGCGGTCACCACCGGCAGCTCCTCGCGCGTGGCCCTGCCGAGACACTCCGCCAACGCGGCGACCTTCGCCTTCCGCGACCGGGTCGCGGCGACGGCGTTCGAGGTGGAGACGATGTCGGCGAGCAGCATGTCTCCAGTGAACCTCACGCCACCGACAACCTCACCCGACTTCCGGGCGATCTCGGTCCGGGTCGCGCCCGAGGAGACGGAGCGCGTCGCCCCACGGATCCTCGCCACGCTCGACGAGCGGCGCGGCGAAGACCGGCGTCCCGCCCGGCCGCGCGGCGATCTGCCGCGCCATGTCGAGGACGAAGCCGATGGTGGCCGCCGAGGGCCGATAGTCGCGTCCTAGGGCGGTCGAGACGTCCCAGGCGTGCACCGCGGCGTCGAGCAGCTGCATGCCCAGTGCGACCGTGACGGTCGGCCGGAAGTTGAACTCGGCGAGGTGGATCGTCGCCTCCGGGTCGGCGGCGCCGAACGCGCCTCGCACCCGCCCGGCCGACTCCTGCCATCTCCGGGCGACGTCGTCGACGGTCACCGGCACGGACGAGTACGCAGCGACCGGCGCGTCGCCGTCGGCCACCGCGGCGGCGAAGCCGAGGTTCTGGCCGACCATGTGCCCGAACAGGTCGGCGAGGTCCCATCCGGCGCACGGGGTGGGGACGGTCAGATCGCCGGCCGAGGCGGCGAGTGCGGTGGTGTCGTCGAGGGCGTGGCGATGCTCCGCGAGCAGGTCTTCGAAAGTAAGCATTCGTTGATCGTAAGCAGCGGTAGATGATATGTCGAACGATTAGGATCCTGCCGTGGATCGACCTGAGCTCGGCTTCCTGCTGTCCCGTCTGATGCGCGAGGTGATGGCCCGCGAGAAGCCCATCCTCGACTCCGCGGGGCTGGAGATGTGGGACTACGCGGTGCTGACCGCCCTGGCCGAGTCGGATGCGCCCACACAGGCCCAGCTCGCCGCGACCACGGGCCGTGACAAGACCCGCCTGATCGGCAACCTGGACCGGCTCATGGCCCAGGGCATGGTCGAGCGCCAACCGGACCCGGACGACCGTCGCAACCGGATCGTCTCCCTGACGCCCGCCGGCTCTCGGACCCTCCGGGGCTGTCGCGAGGCGATCGGGGCCATGGAGTCCGAGCTGCTGGCCGATCTCGACCCGGCCGACCGGGCCGCGTTCGAGCGCGCTCTCACGGCTCTCGCCGCGACCGAGCCGGCGACGCGACCCGTCTGATCACCAGCCAGGTCTCCCCGCGGGCTAACCTCGAGACATGAGCGCCGTGAATGCTCACCGAGGTAGCTCGGTGGCGCCCCGCCTACTTCGGGGAGTTCCGCGAAGGAAGCGACGGGTCGCCGAGGTGCCTCGGTCAACGGTGGCCGCATGAGCCAGCAGCGGACCGTGCGCCCGGGCTATACCGTGGGCCTCGCCTCCATGCTGCGCCCACTGCGGCGCGGGCTGGGCGACCCGACGTACAAGATCCTCGGCGAGGACCACTGGAGAGCCGTCCGTACGCCACAGGGCTCCGCCACGCTCAGGCTGCGCCAGCGCGACGCCGAGGTCGAGTCCGAGGCGTGGGGCGAGGGTGCGGAGTGGGCCCTGGAGCACGTGCCCGGGCTGCTGGGTGCGGGTGACCGCCCCGAGGAGTTTTGCACCGACGACCCGCTGCTCGCGGGCCTGCTGGAGCGATTCGAGACACCACGCTTCGGGCGCACCGGCCTGGTGATGGAGGCGCTGGTGCCCTCGATCATCGAGCAGAAGGTGACCAACAACGAGGCGTTCCGCGGCTTCGGCAACCTCGTCCGGCGCTTCGGTGAGGTCGCCCCCGGGCCGGGGGCCGATCACGGGCTGCGCCTGCAGCCGACACCCGAGACGCTCCGGACGATCCCCAGCTGGGACTGGCTGCGCCTGCCGGTCGATCCGGCCCGGTCCAAGGCCGTCCTCCAGGCCGCCCGGGTCGCGACCGCGGTCGAGCGGACCGCTGGTCTCCCCGGTGAGGAGGTCGAGCGGCGGCTCACCACCATCCCGGGCATCGGGGAGTGGACCGTCGCCGAGGTGCGCCAGCGGGCGCTCGGCGACCCTGACGCGGTCAGCTTCGGTGACTACCACCTCGCCAAGGACGTCGGGTGGGCGCTGACGAACCAGGCCTGGGACGACGACCGGCTCCGCGACTACCTGGAGGGCTTTCGCCCCCACCGTGCCCGTGTCGTGGCGCTGATCTATCGGGGTGCCGGGCAGCGGCCTCGGCGGGGGCCGAAGATGTCGCCTCGGACGCATCTGCCTTCTTGACTGCCTGATTTACTGCCGAGTCGGCGCATCCGCCCCCTCTCGCTCGCTTCGCTTCGCGAGGCACGGGGGCAGATCCGCCGACTCGGCAGGCCTCGGGGCAGCGTGCCGGCTACGGGCCTTCAGAGCAGGGGGCGCAGGGGAGTGAGGACCAGCTCGGTGAACTTGCGGTGGATGTCGCGGGCGGCCCACTCGTCGGCGGTCAGCTCGAGCGCGTTGGACTCGTCGCGGGAGAAGATCTCCTCCATCTGCTTGGCGACGTCGCGGTCGAAGATCTCCAGGTTGATCTCGTAGTTGCCGGTCAGCGAGAGCCGGTCGATGTTGGCGGTGCCGACGGTCGACCAGAAGCCGTCGACGGTGGCGGTCTTGGCGTGGATCATCGCGTCCTTGAACCGCAGGATCCGCACACCCGAGCCGAGCAGCTGGGAGAAGTAGCCGCGCGAGATCCAGTCGACGACGATGTGGTTGGACTTCAGCGGCAGCAGGATGCGTACGTCGACCCCGCGCCGGGCTGCCGCCTTGAGCGCGTCCACGAAGTCCTCGTCGGGGACGAAGTAGGCGGTGGTCAGGTAGATGTTGCGGGAGGCCCGGTTGATCGCCTCGAGGTACATCGACCGGATCGGGAACATCCACAGCCGGGGCACGTTGCGGTGGAACCGGAGATCGGGCTCCCACGACGGGGCGGTCTCGATGAGCAGCGGTCCCTCGGCGCCGTCGCGGTGGTTCAGCGGGTGCGGCCGCCGCCGGTTGAGGTTCCAGAAGTCGGCGAACGCGCGACGCAGGTCCCAGACGCCGGGGCCGGTGATGCGCACGTGCGTGTCACGCCACTCCGTGGCGTACGCGGTCCCGATGTTGTAGCCGCCGACGAACCCGACGGTGTCGTCGACGACCAGGATCTTGCGGTGGTCGCGGCCGTAGCGGGAGAGGTCGAAGAAGCGCCACCCCGCCGCGTAGGCGGGGTAGCGCAGGACGTGCATTCCCTCGGGGAAGCGCTTGAACCGGGAGGGGACCACGAGGTTGGCGAGCTCGTCGTAGATGCAGTAGACGTCGACGCCGCGTTCGGTCGCCGAGGCCAGCGCCTGCTTGAACCGCTGGCCGACCTCGTCGCCCTTCCAGATGTAGGTCTCGAGGAAGATCTGCTTCTTGGCGCCATCGATGGCGGCGATCATGTCCTCGTAGAGGTCGTTGCCGAACGTATAGGCGGTGACCGTGCCGTCGCCGACGCTGTTGGTCAACGGTGGCGTCACCGGGAACGGCTTGCCCCTTCGCCCGCGCTGGCCGCGGCTGCGGTAGCCGTCGACGAGGCTCATCACGACGGCGAGCGCCACCGGCACGCCGAAGACAACGAGGAGCAGGCGGCGTAGGAACCTCATGACGCCCCCCGGCGACAGTCTCATCACGGTCCCCAATCTAACCGGCCCGGCGCGGCGAGACACACCGGCGCGGACTTCTTACCCCATCGGCGGCTCCGGCGCGGGTGATCGCGCTCGGGACCAGCATGCGAGAGCCGACCTTCTCCAGTCGTGGAGCAAGGGTGGAGGATCCTGTGACCCGCGTCACCTACCGCCGGGTAAGTCGTTGAAACGAAATACCTCCCACCCTGTTCCCGGGCATGTCGCGGCGGGTCGTTGCCCTCAGAACTGAAACATGTTCTACTACAGGCTCGAAACGTGAGCCGAGTCACAAGCCCTCGCGAAAGGTCAAGGATGGCAGTGCAGTTCGCCTCGCTGGTCCGAGGTGTCGGCGGGATGGGTCTGATGACCGGAGAGGTCGTGAAGGGCACCTTCACGACCAAGTTCCAGATGAGGGAGTTCCTCGAGCAGGCTTGGTTCATCACCAGCGTCACGCTGCTGCCCGCCGTGCTGGTCTCGATCCCTTTCGGGGCGGTCATCTCGCTGCAGGTCGGCAACCTCGCCGGCCAGCTCGGGGCGCAGTCGTTCGCGGGGGCGACAGCGGTGCTCGCGGTGGTCAGGGAGGCGGCGCCGATGGCGGCCGCGCTGATCATCGCCGGTGCCGCCGGGTCGGCGATCTGCTCGGACATGGGATCGCGCAAGATCCGTGAGGAGATCGACGCGATGGAGGTGCTGGGCATCGACCCGGTGATCCGGCTGGTCATCCCACGGGTCCTCGCGTGCCTGTTCGTCTCGGTGATGATCAACGGGATCGTGATCGCGACCGGCATCGGTGGCGGCTACTTCTTCACCGTGATCGTCCAGGGCGGCTCGGCCGGTGCGTTCCTGTCGAGCTTCACCGCGCTGGCGAGCCTTCCCGACCTCTACATCTCGATGGTCAAGTCGGCCCTGTTCGGTTTCCTGGCGGCCATCATCGGCGCCTACAACGGCCTCAACGCCCAGGGTGGTCCCAGTGGCGTCGGCCGAGCGGTCAACGAGGCCGTGATCATCGCGTTCATGATGCTGTTCGTCCTCAACTCCATCATGACCGCTGTCTACTTCCAGATCGTTCCTCAGGACGGGTTGTGATCCCCCGGTGTCCAACACGCTCGCCCAGGTGGGCAACCAGATCGTCAAGGAGCAGCGCCAGGCCGTCGAAGGCTATGGCGACCAGTTGCTCTTCTACGTCAAGGCCCTGGCCTGGGCGCCACGCACCATCCGCCGCTACAAGCGGGAGGTGCTCAACATCCTCGCCGAGGTCGCCTTCGGTGCCGGTGGCCTGACGATGATCGCCGGCACCGTCGGCGTGATCGCCTTCATGGCCTTCTTCGCCGGCTCCGAGGTCGGCATCCAGGGCTACGCCAGCCTGAGCCAGATCGGGGTCGCGAAGTTCTCCGCGTTCATCTCGGCCTTCTTCAACACCCGCGAGGTCGCCCCGCTGATCTCCTCGATCGCGCTGGCCGCGACCGTCGGCTGCGGCTACACGGCCCGCCTGGGCGCGATGCGCATCAGCGAGGAGATCGACGCGCTCGAGGCGATGGGAGTGCCGAGCCTTCCCTACCTGGTGACCACCCGGATGATCGCCGGGTTCCTCGCCGTCATCCCGCTCTACATCGTCGCCCTGTGCGCCTCCTACCTCAGCCCGCGGCTGATCACGACGCTGATGTACGGGCAGTCGGGCGGGACGTACGACCACTACTTCCTGGCGTTCCTGCCGCCGATCGACATCCTCTACAGCTTCCTGAAGCTGATCATCCTCGCGGTCGCGATCATCCTGATCCACTGCTACTACGGCTACACCGCCTCCGGCGGCCCGGCCGGGGTCGGCATCGCGGTCGGCAAGGCGATCCGTACGTCCATCGTCACCGTCGTCGTCGCGGACTTCTTCCTGAGCTTCGCGATCTGGGGATCGACGACCACGGTCCGGATCACGGGGTGAGCGCCAGATGTTGATGGGCATCCAGCGCGACACCCGCGCCGAGCACGCCAAGCTCTTCGTCTCCGGGATCGTCTTCACGGTGACCCTCGCCCTGCTGATCACGCTCTGCGTGGCGATCTACCAGAAGGCGTTCGTGCAGTTCACCACTGTGAGCGTCGAGGCAGACAGAGCCGGCCTGCAGCTGCCGCGCTACGGCGACGTCCGCATGCACGGCGTCATCGTCGGCCAGGTCCGCAAGATCGACCAGGACGGCAAGAAGGCCGTCATCGAGCTCGGTCTGGAGCCGGAGCAGGCCGAGCAGATCCCCGCCAACGTCAGCGTCGCGATCAAGCCGACGACGCTGTTCGGGCAGAAGTACGTCGAGTTCATCGACCCCGAGGGGGAGCGGACCGGCGCACTGAGCGACGGCACCGTGATCCCCGCCGACCGGGTCCGCACCAGCGTCGAGCTCGACGTGATCCTGGCCCGGCTCTTCCCGCTGCTGAAGTCGATCCGTCCCCAGGACCTCAACAGCACCCTGCACGCCCTCGCCACCGCACTCTCCGGCAACGGGGAGAAGCTCGGCGAGACCATGGTCCAGCTCAACGACTACCTCGAAGAGATGAACGTCCACCTCCCCACACTCGAACGCGATCTCGAAGACATGGCCGACGTCGCCGAGACCTACTCCATGGCCGCGCCCGACCTCGTCAAGGTCCTCGAGAACACCACGACCACCGCCAACACCGTCACCGAGCAGCGTGCCCGCCTCGGCGGCCTGCTCACCTCCGTGACCGGAGTCGCCGACACCTCCAAGAACCTGCTCGCCGAGAACGAGAAGGCGATCAGGTACGAGACCGAGCTGGCGGTCCCGCTGCTCAAGCTGCTCTCCGACTACTCGCCGGAGTACACCTGCCTGCTGCGGGGCCTCGACGACTACACCGAGCTGCTGGCGACCGTCTTCCAGCAGAACCGCGTGCGCCAGACGATGGTCCTCGACGGCACCCAGAAGCCGGCGTACGGCCGCGACGACCGCCCCGAGTGGGGCGAGATCGGCCACGGTCCGTGGTGCGACGGCCTGCCGAACCCGAAGGTGCCTGCCGGCCCGAACGAGCTCGAGAACGGCACCGAGGACGTCCCGTGGGCTCCTGGGAACGGGGGTCTGCAGTGAACAAGCGAGATCTGAAGACCACGGTCGCCGGCACCAAGCTGGTCATCTTCACCGTCCTCTCGATCCTGGTCACCGGCACCCTGGCCTCGATCATGGGCAACGTCGGCTTCGGCGACCGGGTGCCCTACCGGGCCGAGTTCACCACCGCCTCGGGCCTGAGCGAGGGAGACGACGTACGCGTCGCCGGCATCACCGTGGGCGAGGTGCTCTCCGTCGAGATCGAGGGCGGTGACCACGCGATGGTCACCTTCCGCGTCGACGAGACGGTGCCGCTGACCACCGCCAGCGGCGCCCAGGTGCGCTACCTGAACCTCGTCGGCGACCGCTACCTGGCGCTCACCCAGGACGCCGGACAGCAGTCGGGATCGGAGGGCACCCCCTTGCGGCAGGGGCAGGCCATCGCGATGGCCAACACCACGCCGGCGCTCGACCTGACCGAGCTCTTCAACGGCTTCCAGCCCCTCTTCCAGGCGTTGCAGCCCAAGGACGTCAACAAGCTCTCCCTCAACCTGATCCGGGTGCTGCAGGGGGAGGGCGGCACGGTCGCGAGCCTCCTCTCGGAGACGGCGGAGCTGACCAGCGCCCTGGCCGAACGCGACCAGCTGATCGGCGACGTGATCACCAACCTGTCCAAGACGCTCAACACGGTCAACGAGCACCACACCGAGCTGGCCGACCTGATCCAGCAGCTCAGCGGCTGGATGAAGGACCTGGCTCGCGACAAGGAGGCGATCGGCGACTCGATCTCCTCGATCGGCGACCTCACCGACGAGCTGGCCGGGCTGCTCACCGACGTACGCCCGTTCCTCAAGGAGGACATCAAGCAGCTCAAGCGCGTGGTGGACATCCTCAACAAGCCGGGCAACCAGAAGCTGCTCGACAAGACGCTCGAGCGGCTCCCGGAGACCCTCGAGTCGCAGGCGCGGATCGGCAGCTACGGCTCCTGGTACAACTACTACCTCTGCGACCTCGACTTCTCGATCAAGCTGCCCTCGCTCGGTGAGCTGCTCGACAACTCACCGGCCGTCAAGGCGATCCAGAAGCAGCTCGACAACGTGGCGTTCTACAGCCGGGCCGAGAGGTGCAAGCTCTGATGGCTCATCACAGCGACACTCAGCTCAAGCGAACCGGCGTGATCACGATCGTCGTGATCGCGCTGGCGCTCACCGCTGCGTTCAACCTGCGCAAGCTGCCGTGGTTCGCCGGCACCACCTACCAGGCCGAGTTCTCCGACACCAGCGGCCTGCACGTGGGCAACCGGGTCGAGATCGCCGGCATCCGGGTCGGCCGGGTCAGCGACATCGAGATCGAGGGAGCCAAGGTGGTCGTCTCCTTCTCGGTCGACGGCACCGAGATCGGCCACCGCAGCGAGGCGAAGATCGGGGTGCTCAACCTGCTGGGGGAGAAGTACCTCGACGTCACCCCGCAGGGCGGTCGGACGCTCGACGCCGGCGATACGATCCCGCTCGCGCGCACCAGCGCCGGCAGCGACATCGTCGGCACCTTCGGCGACCTCGCCGAGACGACCGAGGCGATCGACACCCAGCAGCTGGCCAAGGCGCTGACCACGATGTCGGGCACCCTCGACAAGGCCGGACCCGAGGTGCAGGGCGCTTTCCAGGGCATCGCCGCGCTCTCCCAGACGATCGCCGCCCGCGGTGACGAGCTGGAGTCGCTGCTGCAGGACGCCGAGCAGGTCGTCCAGCTCGTCAACGAGCGCAAGCAGGACATCATCAGCGTGATGGAGAACGGCGACCAGGTCTTCGCCGAGCTGATCCAACGCCGCCAGGCCATCCACCAGCTGCTGGTCAACGCCACCGCCCTGGCCGAGCAGCTGCAGGCCCTGGTGAAGGAGAACCAGAAGCAGATCGGTCCCGCGCTGGACGCGCTCCAGCAGGCGCTGAAGTTCCTCAACGCCCGCGACGAGGACCTGACCAAGACCATCCAGAACTACGGGCCGTACGCGTCGATCCTGATCAACATCATCGGCACCGGCCCCTGGTTCGACGCCTACCTCGCCAACCTGACCGGCATCGTGAGCGGCGAGTTCGTGCCCGGACGACGACCAGGGATCGTGGAATGACAAAGAACTTCTGGGGCCGAAAGTGGGCCGCGCTGCCCATCGCGCTGGTGCTGATGTGCGGGCTGCTGCTCGTCTCCGAGGTGGCCGCGCCCGACACCAAGCTGGTCACCGCCAGCTTCCCGCAGGCGGTGAGCATCTACGAGGGCTCCGACGTGGTCATCATGGGTGTCAAGGTCGGCAAGGTCGCCTCGCTGGAGCCGAAGGGCGACCACGTCGACGCGGTGATCGAGTACGAGAGCGACTACAAACTGCCCAAGGACGTGAAGGCGGCCATCGTCACACCGACCCTGGTCGCGGACCGGTTCGTGCAGCTGACGCCGGCCTACACCGGTGGACCGACGACGGCCGACGGCGGCGAGATCCCGATCGAGCGCACCGCGGTGCCGGTCGAGCTCGACCGGATCTATGCCAGCCTCTCCGAGCTGACCACGGCGCTCGGGCCCAACGGTGCCAACAAGAACGGTGCGCTGAGCGACGTCCTGCGTGAGGGCGCCGACGCACTGGAGGGCAACGGCAAGATCGGCAACCAGGCGATCGCCGACATGTCCGAGGCGGCCCAGGTGCTCGGCGGCAACTCCGAGCAGCTCTTCAGCACCCTCTCCCAGCTCTCCGAGGTCACCAGGACCCTGGCTCGCAACGACGACACGACCGAGAAGTTCCTCACCGACCTCTCGGACGTCTCCACCCAGCTGGCCGGGGAGAGCGACGAGCTCGACCAGGCGCTGGTCGCGATCGCGCAGGCGGTCAAGGTGACCAAGTCCTTCGTCGAGAACAACCGCGACGCCCTGGTCGGCGACGTCAAGCAGCTCAACAAGACGCTCAACATCCTGGCCAAGGAGAAGGAGACGCTCGGCACCGTCATCGACCTGGCGCCGCTCGGGATCGGCAACCTGGCCGAGTCCTTCGACCCGGCGTCCGGATCGGTCGGCTTCCGGCTGCAGGTCGGTCCGATCGGCTCGGACCTCTCCAACATCCTCTGCATGGTCGTCGAGAACGACCAGATCCCCGGGGCCAAGGAGATCTGCGCACTGTTCAAGGCGCTGCTCCCCAGCGGGGTCACCTCGGCGGTCGGCGGTGCGCTCACCGACGCCGCCGCTCCCACCGACCGCGACACCGCCACCGGGCTGCCGATCGACACCCCGACGGGGATCCCCGGCGACAAGACCAAGAAGCCCGAGGTCGAGCCCGAGGTGGTCACCGAAGGCGGGATCGGAGCACTCTCGGGCTCGCTCCAGGACCTGATGTCAGGAGGCAGGAAATGAGGCGCGCATGGGCAGCGGCCCTGGCGATGCTCGGCATCGTCGCCGTGGCGAGCGGGTGCGGCGTACAGGCCTATGACCTGCCGCTTCCCGGCAAGGAGGTCGGCGAGGGCGAGGGCTACGTGGTCGTCGCGGAGTTCAACGACGTCGTCGACGTGGTGCCGCGCACCAAGGTGATGGCCAACGACGTCCCGGTCGGCCAGGTCGACAAGGTCGAGCGCGAGGGCTGGCACGCGAAGGTCACCATGACCCTGCGCAAGAACATCGAGCTTCCGGCCGACGCGCTGGCCAACGTACGCCAGACCAGCCTGCTCGGGGAGAAGTACATCGCCCTGGTGGCACCCGAGGGGTCCACGATCGCGAGTGCGGGGAAGCTGGGCGACGGCGCCACCATCGGGCTCGAGCGCACCAACCGCAACCCCGAGGTCGAGGAGGTGCTCGGCGCGCTCTCCTTCCTGCTGGCAGGCGGCGGAGTCGGGCAGCTGAAGACGATCAGCGACGAGCTCAACACCATGATGGACGGGCGCACCGGCGACATGCGGGCACTGCTGGGCAACCTGGAGACCACGGTCGCCTCGCTCAACCAGCAGAAGGGCTCCATCATCAAGGCGATGGAGCAGGTCGACCGGCTGACCCGCA
This sequence comes from Nocardioides sp. NPDC101246, assembly GCF_044767415.1. Lineage (NCBI taxonomy): Bacteria > Bacillati > Actinomycetota > Actinomycetes > Propionibacteriales > Nocardioidaceae > Nocardioides > Nocardioides sp. NPDC101246. The sequence continues at coordinate 177,174 of NZ_JBIWNX010000005.1, read as the reverse complement.
CCCTCAACAAGGAGTCCGCGAAGATCGAGGCGGCGATCGACTCCTTCGGACCGGCCCTCGAGGTGCTGCGCCAGCAGCACGCCGACCTGTTGAAGATGATGAAGGCGCTCGACCGGCTCGGCGTCGTTGCGACCCGGGTGATCAACCAGAGCGGCGCCAACCTGACCACGGCGCTCGACGAGCTGGCGCCGACGCTGCGCGAGCTCGCCGACGCGGGCGACTCGCTGCCCCGCGGCCTGATGATGGCGGCGAGCTTCCCGTTCCCTGAGAACGCCTCGGGGCTGGCGATGGGTGACTACTCCAACGCCCTGTTCCACATGGACCTCGACCTCAACAAGCTGGTCGGCAGCCTCACCAACGGCGAGTCGACCGGCATCCTGCCGCAGGTCCTCCAGATCTGTCTCTCCTACTCGAAGGGGTGCGCCGCGATCCAGCCCCTGGCCAAGGCGCTGTGCGACCTCACCAACCTGAATCTGGTGTGCTCGGTGGTAGGCAAGGAGGACACGCCGCTGAAGAAGGGCGAGAAGATGCCCAAGATCCCGGACGTCTCCGACCTGCTGCCCAAGAGCGAGACCTCGACCAAGACGCCGGGGCTCAACGACCTGGTCCCGGAGATCGCCGAAGGACTCTCGGAGCCTCCGGACACCGAGTCGCCCACGGCCGAGCCGACGACCGGAGGCCTGCTCGGCCTCCTCGGACTGCTGGGAGGCGGCAGCTGATGACACGGAGCGTCCGCAACAAGCTGGTCATCTTCCTCATCCTCGCCGCGGTCGGGATCTTCTACGTCTCGGCGGCCTACCTCGGCGTCGTCGACCGGGTCCTGGGTCGCCACGTGGACGTGTCGGTCGACCTGCCGGCCTCGGGTGGCCTCTACGAGGGCAGCGAGGTGAACTACCGGGGCATCGGCATCGGCCGGGTCGCCTCGATGACCGTCACCGACGAGGGCGTACGCGCCGAGCTGGAGCTCGATCCGGGCACCGAGGTGCCGCGCGACGCCGAGGTGGAGGTCCACAACCTCTCGGCGGTGGGGGAGCAGTACATCAACTTCATCCCCGACTCCGCCTCCGGCCCCTACCTCGCCGAGGGTGATGTCGTGACCGCCGGTCCGGAGTCGATGCCCGGCACCACCGACGAGCTGCTCACCGAGCTCAACAGCTTCACCACCTCGATCAACGGGGAGGACCTGAGCACCGTCGTCGCCGAGCTCGGCACGCTGTTCCGCGGCAACGCCGAGAACCTGCGTACGTTGCTCGACTCGGGTTCGACGCTGGTCGACGAGGCCTCGGCGCACCAGAAGGAGACGATCCGTCTCCTCAACACCAGCCAGACCGTGCTCCAGACGCAGAAGGAGCACAGCGGAGACATCCGCGACTTCGCCAAGGGGCTCGAGGAGGTCACCGCCACCCTCGACAAGCGTGACCCGGAGCTGCGCGAGATCCTGCAGGGCGGCGAGGCGACCGCGGTGCAGGTGCAGTCGCTGCTCGACGGGCTGCAGCCGCTGCTGCCCGTCTTCCTGGCCAACCTCAGCACGGTCAACGAGGTGCTGACGGCCCGGCTGCCGGCGATCGAGCAGACCCTGGTGACCTTCCCGCGGGTCGTGGCGACCGGGTGGACCGGCTCGCCCGGTGACGGCTACGGTCACCTGTCGATGGGCTTCGTCTACACCACTCCGCCGTGCCAGAAGGGCTACAAGCCCGCCGACCAGTGGATCCCCGGGACCGTGATGGAGGACCAGCCGCTCTACCCGGCGAAGTGCACCGACGAACGTGCCCAGCCTGACTACGAGGGCAACAACCCGATCATGCAGCGGGGTGTCAACATGGTGCCCGAGCCCGAGGGCGTGGGGAAGTACGTCACGACCTACGACCCGAAGACCGGGCGCACCAAGCTTCCCGATGGAAAGACGGTCACGATGTCCACCCCGACCGATGACGGAGGCCTCGTCTCCGCCCTGTCCGACGACTCCTGGCGATCGATGATCCTGGGAGAGGAGTGAGCCAGATGCCATCCGACAACTCCCTCGACGTCAAGCTCTCCCTGGCCAGACTGGGGCGGGTCAACACCGTCCTCGCGGCGGTGGTGGTGGTCCTGGTCGTGCTCGCGGCCGCTGTCTTCATCGGTGGCGCCCGGGTGCTTCCCTGGACGACGCCCGCCGAGGCCGCCGCCGCCGACTACGACGAGGTGAAGGCGGTCGCCGAGGACGGCGTGATCGCCTTCCTCGACGTCGACTACCGCGACATGGACCCACGGATCCAGGCGGTCAAGGAGATCTCGACCGGCACCTTCGGCAAGGAGTACACCGCCATCGCCGAGCAGATCCGGCAGGCCGCGATCCCCGCCCAGACCGTCTCCAAGGGCAAGGTCAAGCAGGTCGGCATCCGTGCGATCGGGTCGAAGAAGGCGGTCGTGCTGGTCGCCGTGGACTCGGTCGTCACCAGCAGCCAGACCGCTGAGCTGAAGAAGAGCGACACCTGCCCCTACGACGGCGCGCGCTGCTCGAAGTACCGGTTCAAGGTGTCGCTGGACAAGACGAAGGACGGATGGCGCATGTCCGACCTGGCAGGAGTCAACTGATGACAGGCGTACGAGCGAACGGATCGGTCTCCACCGGCCAGAAGGAGTGCCCCTTCTGCGCGGAGACGATCAAGGCCGCTGCGATCAAGTGCCGTTACTGCGGCTCCGACCTGCTGCCTCCGGCCGAGGAGCAGGACGAGGACGTACGTGACGAGGCGGCTGCTCCGGAGGCCGCTGAGGCCGACGAAGAGTCTCAAGCTGAGGATGAGGGTGAGGCTGAGGACGACGCTGGGAACGAGGCTGAGGACGAGGCGCGTGCCGGGTTCGCCGAGCGGTGGCTGGGTGACGGCAGCCGGGTGCTGACGGCCGTTCTCGGCGTACTCGTCCTGGTGGCCGGCGGCCTGCTCTGGCTGGCCGTCGACCTGGCCTCGAACGACGACGTCGCACCGAGCGGTGAGCTGACCGCGGCCGGGTCCCGGGCGGCGATCATGGAGCACTCGATCGGACTGACCCAGACGGTGATGTCCTATCAGGCCGCCAGCGCGGAGAAGGACATCGCGGCGGCGAAGAAGCTGATGACGCCGGCGATGCAGAAGGACTACGAGAAGACGCTGCCCGGCGAGGACAAGCGCAAGGAGCAGGCCGACCTCGGCATCAAGGTCGCGGCCGAGGTGGCGCCGCTCTCCGAGGAGGGCGCGAAGGCCGCCGAGGAGGGCAAGGCCTGCGTCGACGAGGACTGTGCCGCCTCCATCATCTCGGCGACCGAGGACTCCGCGAAGGTGCTGCTCTTCGTCAACCAGAGCGCGACCGCGCCCAAGACGAAGAACACCGTGGTCAGCCCGACATGGGAGGTGCTGACGCTGGTCAAGGACGACGGCGGCTGGCTGATCTCCGAGATGACGGCCGCCTCCTAGTCCGCGACCCGGTTCTCATGATGAGGTTGTTCCGAGGGACACCTGTCCCTGCTATGGTAGAACGTGTTCTAGTTTCACTGCTCGAGGAGGGCACATGGCCGGCTCCCGCCAGTCCGTACAGCTGACCGAGGTCGAGATCGAGGACTTCCTCGGCTCGCAGATGAAGGTGCAGGTCGCGACCGTCGGTGCCGACGGCGCTCCGCACCTGACGACGCTGTTCTACGTGCTCGACGAGGGCAAGATCGCCTTCTGGACCTACGGGTCCTCCCAGAAGGTCCGCAACCTGCGGCGCGACCCGCGGGTCACCTGCCTGGTGGAGGACGGCGTGGACTACTTCGAGCTGCGTGGGGTGAGCATCACCGGGCGGGCCAGGCTCGTCGAGGACTACGACGAGATCAAGGGCATCGGGTCGCGGGTGATGACCCGGATGGCCGGTGGTGCCGACCTGGGTGAGCTCGGCGAGGACCTGGTCTCGAAGCAGGCGCACAAGCGCGTCGGCATCGTCATCGAGCCCGACAAGGTCGCCAGCTGGGACCACCGCAAGCTGGGCGCGCTGCCCGGCCAAGGCTGACCAGGACGACGAGGAACAAGGAGGCCGACATGGCAAAGGTGATCGCGGACTTCGACCTGTGCGAGTCCCACGGGATGTGCGAGTCGTTCGCGCCCGACGTGTTCGAGATCGATGACGACGACTACCTGCAGATCGAGGACCCGACGGTGACCGACGAGAACCGCGACCGGGTCGAGCAGGCCGTGGCCGGCTGCCCCAAGGCGGCCCTGAGGATCGAGGAGTAGCACCACGTGAGCGTTGATCTGGATGGCAAGCGGGCGATCGTCACGGGCGCCGGAGCGGGTCTCGGGCGTGCCGAGGCCGTCGCCCTGGCCCGGGCGGGCGCCCGGGTGGTGCTCAACGACCTGCCCGGCGCGGCGGAGGAGGCGGCCGAGGAGATCCGCGGCTTCGGCGGCGAGGCGGTGATCGCGGCCGGCGACGTGGGCGAGCGTTCCACCGCCGACGCGATGCTCGCCGCGGCCCTCGACGGCTTCGGCGGACTCGACATCGTGGTCAACAACGCGGGCATCACCCGCGACAAGATGCTCTTCAACATGTCCGACGAGGAGTTCGACCTCGTCGTACGCATCCACCTGCGTGGCCACTTCCTGCTGACCCGCAACGCCTCGGCGCACTGGCGCTCGGTGGCGAAGTCGACCGGCGCACCGGTGGACGCCGCGGTGGTGAACACCTCCTCGGAGGCGTTCTTGGCCGGGCCTCCGGGACAGGCCAACTACGGCGCCGCGAAGGCCGGGATCACCGCGCTGACGATGTCGACGGCGCGCTCGATGGCCCGTTCGGGCGTACGTGCCAACGCGATCTGCCCGCGGGCCGCGACCGCGATGACCGAGGGTGTGCTCACGGGCGACTCCTACGGGGCTGAGCACGTCGCGCCGCTGGTCACCTACCTCGCCTCGCCGGCGGCCGCCGCGATCACCGGGCAGGTCTTCGTCGTCTACGGCGGGATGATCGCCGTCCTGGCGCCGCCCACGGTGGCCGAGCGCTTCGACAACGCGGCCTGGGACATGGACTCGCTCGACAAGCAGGTCGGCGGCTGGTTCGCCGACCGCGACCCCGCGGCCGGCTTCTCGGCCGACTCGATCATGCAGCTGAAGCTCAAGGAGAACTGAGAATGGCACGTCTCGACGATGCTGGATGTCGAGGGCTCCGCCTCGACGGGAAGATCGCGATCGTCACAGGTGGCGCGCAGGGCCAGGGGGCCGCCATCGCGCGCGCCTTCGTGGCCGAGGGCGCGAAGGTGGTCATCGCCGACGTGGCCGACGAGCCCGGCAAGTTGCTCGCCGACTCCCTGGGGGAGTCCGCGCTCTTCGTCCACCACGACGTCAGCTCGGAGGACTCCTGGACCTCGCTCGTGGCACAGACCGCCGAGACGTACGGCCCGGTCAACGTTCTCGCCAACAACGCCGGCATCCTGCGCTTCGGCGAGATCCTGACCCAGCCGGTCGAGGAGTTCGAGCTGCTGTGGCGGGTCAACACCCTCGGCTGCTTCCTCGGGATGCGCTCGGTGATCTCGACGATGAAGGAGAACGGCGGCGGCTCGATCATCAACGCCTCCTCGATCGAGGGTCTGGCGGGGATGGCGTTCGTGGCCGGCTACACCTCCACCAAGTTCGCCATCCGTGGCATGACCAAGGCCGCCGCCCTCGAGCTCGGCCCCAGCGGCATCCGGGTCAACTCCGTACACCCCGGCATGATCGACACCCCCATGACCCGCGGCGTCGGCGCCGACGACGCCGCCATGGAGTTCGGCGCCTCCAAGGTCGCCCTCAAGCGCGTCGGCCACCCCGAGGACATCGCCCCGTTGTACGTCTATCTCGCCTCCGACGAGTCCGGCTTCGTCACCGGCGCCGAGATCGCCATCGACGGCGGCGCCACCGCCACCCACGCCTACGGCGGCTGACCCACCACCGCCGAGGCGTCACCCCCGTCGGCCGAGACGTCACGTACGTCGGCCGAGACGTCACCGTGGTGCCCACTCGGCCGACGCGAGTGACGCCTCGGTCCGGTCGAGAAGGTAGTTGTGGCGTGCCGAGGATGTAGTTGTGGGCAACGAAAGTAGAGACTCGTCGCCCACCACTGCCTACTCGGTACGCCACAAGGACCGACTCGGGTCACCAGAACTGCCTATTCGGCCGAGACGTCACGTACGTCGGTCGAGATGGCACCACCGTGCCGACTCGGCCGACGGGAGTGACGCCTCGGTATGAGTGAGTCGGCCACACGCGGTGTCGGTCTCCGGCATACTTCGGCGGGAAGGTTTCAGTCAGCGGGGACGAACCGAAGGCCATCTGAACATGTCTCGACGACGCAGTGCGTTCGCCACTGTCGCGGTGCTCAGTGTCTTCGCGTTCCTCTACAGCTTCGTCCTCGCGATCCCCGTCTACGTCGACGATGTCTCGGCGCTCTGGAGTGCGCGCGGGCACGCCTGGTTCGGCGACGTGCTGAGTCGGCTCGTGGACGGGTTCTCGTTCCTGTGGGGGTCGGCGGTGATGAACGAGGGATACCCGGTCGCACCCGTATCTGCCTGGCCGACGGTCGTCTTCGTCCTCCTGCTCGTCGTCCTGGTCTACGCGATCTTGCGGACCGGATCGGACGGTCCCTATGCGGTCGCCGGGCGGGTGCTGTGCGCCTGTCTCCTTGCCGGGGGACTGACGAACCTGTTCGTCGTGGTCCAGACCATCCTGGATATCCGTGGCGGACTGGAGGCGCTGCCGTCGGTCATCTGGGCGCTGTCCGACGACGGGATCTGGCTCGGCCTGGTCGTGGGCGTGTTCGGAGCGTTCGCGGCGTACCTGGCGGCGGTGCTTGCCGTTCTCGCCACACTCGCTCTGCGGGACGGTGACGGAACGACCGAGCCCATCACCCTGCCGGAGGACAGGTGGGCGGGGGCGGCGCACGTCGCGACCTGGGGCGCACTGCCGATGCTGGTGGTGGCCCTCGTCGGTGGGTTCGTCTGGGACTACGGTCCGGACGCGGACCCGTACGGAGCGGACATCAGCTCGCGGCAGGCCTGGGTGCGCCTGATCTGGTTCGCTCACGCCAGCCTGACGGCCCCGCACAACCCTCATTCGCTCAGCGGGAGCTTCGACACCTCGGTCTGGCTGCCGCGTACGTTGACATCGGCCGCCCTGGTGGTGCTGGTGTGGCTGGCAATCCGCCTGCTGGTAGCGCGTTGGTCCCGTGCAGGCGGCCCGACCGCGCTCGGCATCGTCCTGCAGTGTTGGGGTGTGGTGGCCGTGCTCGCCGCGGTCGTCGGCCTGTGCGAGGGCGCGCTCGTGCGGCAGGAGGAGTTCGCCGGGGCGGCGTCCTACTGGGCGCTCGAGACGGTCGCCGACGGGGTGCGCTTCGCGGTCTGCTTCGGCTGGATCACCGGGGTGGCCGTAGCGCTCGCCCACCGATTCTCGAAAGGAATCCAGACCGATGTCGAAGCAGTCGAAGCAGTCGAAGCAGAGGCCGGCTGAGACCGAGGCGCCTGCAAGGGACGGGCGGAGTCGGCTGGCATCGCTGGTGACTCGACCGGCCACCTGGGTCGTCGGCGTGATCCTGGTGGCTCTGGGCGCCACCTTCAGCTCAGGCCTGCAGAGCCTCTTCGCGGGGCTCCTTCCTGATGGCTGGAGCGAGCCTGGTAACGGCATCAAGGTCGTGGACGTACGCCGCAAGCCGGTGAGTGGACCGGTGCTGATCCCTCGGTCGGAATCGGCGACGGCCTTCAGCGATCGGAGCGACGCGGTGAGCTCGATCAACGACCCCGAGTGGGAGGCGGAGCACAAGTGGTACGCCGCCGGCTACATCACCTGGGATGTGACGCTCGTCGGGCGACACAGCGACCCGGTGGTGATCACCGACCTGCGCCCCGAGCGGACCGGACCGTGCACGAAACGGCTCGATGACGGCACCCTCGTCGACGACATCCCCCAGGGCGAGGGCAAGAAGATCGAGCTCGAGACCGCCATCGATGCCGAGGTCCCGCAGCTGACGTCGGCGGAGGACGGCTCAGCCTACTTCGACGCCGGGACCGTCACGCTCGCCAAGGGCGAGACGGTGGTGATCTCGATCGAGGCGACCAGCGCGGGGCCGACCTGTGAGTGGGTGCTCGAGGCTGACTACGTCGACCACGGCAAGCGCGAGACGATGACGATCACGGCCCCTGGCGACCGTCCGTTCGCGATCACAGGCCTCATCAGGGAACGCCCCTACGACCTCGTCTGGGGCATTGGCTGCAACCGCGCGCTGAAGCCAGAGGAGATTTCCGCCGACTTCGACGAGCTTCCTGGTTGCTGAGGCTCAGCGGAGCAGGAGGCGTACGGCGACGTCGATCGACTTCTCGACGTCCTCGGCGTCCATGCGGCCGGTGACCCAGGAGATGAGGGCGGAGAGCCATACGTCGGAGATGATCCGGATGATGGCGGCCTCCTCCTCGGTGACCTCTCCGTGATCGGGGGTGCCGTGCATGGCGCGGGCGATGACCGTGGTCAGGCTGGTGCCGACCTCGTGGATCTCGCCGGTCACCGACTGGTCGGCGAACATGAAGGCGCGGACCAGGGCCTCGGTGAGCTTGGGCTGCTTCTGCAGGGCGCGGGTGCGGCGGTTGAGGACGTACATGATCCGCTCGTGGGCGGTGTCGCCCGGCGTCGCGCGGATGGCGGAGCGGTCGACGTCCTTGGTGAACTCACGCGCCAGCGCGGAGACCAGCAGATGGATCTTCGAGGGGAAGTAGCGGTAGAGGGTGCCGAGCGCGACCTCGGCCTTCTCGGCGACCGCGCGCATCTGCACGGCGTCGAAGCCGCCCTCGGCGGCGAGCGTGATCGTGGCGTCGAGGATGCGCCGGCGGCGCTCTCGCTGGGCCGCGGAACCGCCGGTGGGTGCGGTGGCCGGACTCGGGCCGTCGGTGTCTCGTGGCTCCGTGCTGACGGACGTCACTGGTTGTCCCCCCTAGGACTATGACCGGATCTCGATCTGTGGATATCAGGCTAACCGCATCGGCGCCCGAGAGTGAAACACGTTCTTCCGTGAGTCTAGACTTGTAACACGTTCTACATCAGGCTCTATTCCAGAGGCCGCGGAAATAGTAGGAGGTTCCTGTGCCGATCGGCATCACCGACGAACACCAAGCCCTCAGCGAAAGCTTGTGCGATTGGGCCAAAGGGCTGGGCGGCATCGCGCTCGTCCGCGCTGCCGAGGGCACCGCCTCCGCGGGTTTCGACGAGGTGTGGCGAGGTGTCGAGGAGTACGGCGTCGCCGGCATCGCGGCACCCGAGCCGAACGGTGGCGGCGGAACGCTGCTGGACGCGGCCGTCGCGCTCGAGGCCTGCGCCCACGAGCTGCTCCCGGGGCCGCTGCTCGGCAGCGCGGTCGCCGCCTTCCAGGCCGGCGCGGCCGGGCTCGACGATGTGGTCGGTGCTGTCACCGCCGGTGGCTGCGGGATCGCGCTCGACCCGGTCCTGGAGCTCGGCGAGCGTCTGCGAGGAACCGTTCCCGTCGTCTACGACGGCGGGGGATCGGCCCATCTGCTGCTCGGTGCCCGTGGGTCCGATGGCGCGGAGCGCTGGTTCTTCGTCGCGGCCGAGCAGGTGGACGTACGTCCCCAGGTGGGCCCTGATCTGACCAGGCGGGTCGCCGAGGTGCGGGTCGACGTCGATGCCGGTGAGGCGGTCGAGGTCCCGGGCCTGCGGGGCGAGGCGGTGCGGCGTACGGCACTCACCCTCGCTGCCGCCGAGGCCGCCGGGATCGCGCGGTGGTGCCTGACGACGGCCGTGGAGTACGCCAAGGTGCGCGAGCAGTTCGGCGCGCCGATCGGGTCGTTCCAGGCGATCAAGCACCTCTGTGCCGAGATGCTGGAGACGGCCGAGGCGGTGGCCGCGACCGCCTGGGACGCCGCCGCCTCGGCCGACGACGACGCCGCCGATCAGTGGGCCTTCGCGGCAGAGGTCGCGGGGGTCACGGCGATCGACGGCGCCGTCAGGGCCGCCCAGGACTGCATCCAGGTCCTCGGTGGCATCGGCTTCACCTTCGAGCACGACGCCCACCTCTACCTGCGCCGGGCGGTCGCCCTGCGCAGCCTCCTCGGCGGCGGCGACGCCCACGCGGTCGCCCTGGCCGAGCACGCCGTGGCCGGGGTACGCCGCTCGGTCCGTGTCGACCTCGACGGCAAGGACGAGTCGGTCCGTCCCCAGGTGCGGGAGACCGTCGCGACGATCGCGGCGCTTCCCGAGGCGGAGCGCCGCGACGCGCTCGTGGACGCCGCACTTCTCGCTCCGCACTGGCCCGCTCCGTACGGCCTCGGCGCCGGTCCTGTCGAACAGCTCGTGATCGACGAGGAGCTCGCCGCGGCCGGGGTGTCCCGTCCCGACATCAAGATCGCGGGCTGGGCCGTGCCGACCATCCTCAAGCACGGCACCGACGCCCAGCGTGAGCGGTTCGTCGACGCCTCGCTGCGCGGTCGGATCGTCTGGTGCCAGCTCTTCAGCGAACCCGGTGCCGGCTCCGACCTGGCCTCCCTGGCGACTCGCGCCGAGCGCGTCGAGGGCGGCTGGCGGCTGACCGGCCAGAAGGTGTGGACCTCGCTGGCGGCCGAAGCCGACTGGGCGATCTGCCTGGCGCGTACGAACCCCGACGTCCCCAAGCACAAGGGCATCACCTACTTCCTGGTGGACATGCGCAGCGAGGGGATCGACGTCCGCCCGCTGCGCGAGCTGACCGGTGAGGCGCTCTTCAACGAGGTCTTCCTCGACGGCGTCTTCGTGCCCGACGAGCTCGTCGTCGGCGATGTCGACGGTGGTTGGCGCCTGGCCCGCACGACGCTGGCCAACGAGCGGGTCGCGATGGCCTCGACCAACCTCGGCGGCAGCGTCGAGCGCGCGGTGGAGCTCGCAGCGGGTCGTGGCGAGGCCGATCTCGCCCGGGTCGGCCATGCCGTCGCGCTCTCCACGGTCTGCGCGCTGCTCGGCGTCCGCTCCACGCTCAAGGCGCTCGCCGGGCGCGGGCCCGGCGCGGAGTCCTCGGTCGCCAAGCTCTTGGCCGTACGCAACCGCCAGGACGCCTCCGAGCTCGTCGTCGACCTCCTCGGTCCGCTGGCGCTCACCGACGACCCGCAGGTCCGTGAGGACCTGCACCAGTCTCAGCTCACCCGCTGCCTCTCCATCGCCGGCGGCACCACCCAGGTGCTGCGCAACGTCGCGGCCGAGCAGATCCTCGGCCTGCCACGCTAGAGCCCCACGAGTCGACGTGTTCGGCTGACGATCGCCGCTAGGCTTCCTCGGGAGTCGGACCTTTCCAAGGAGGCGGCGCTTGTCGGCCAGGACGTTGCGTGTGACGGGCAAGGCGCGCCGTGGCTATCCCAGCATCCAGGCGGCGCTCGAGGAGGCCTCTCGGTCGCTCAGGGATGTCAGGGTCCTGATCGAGCCCGGGACGTACGACGAGCAGCTGATCGTGCGCGGAAACGTCTCGCTGGTCGCCAGGGAGCCCGGTTCGGTGACGATCCGCTCGGCTGCCGGGCAGGTGCTCGACTGCGACGGGACGATCAGCCTCTCGGGCCTACGGTTCGTCGCCGAGGTGGGGGAGGCGGTCGTCTGCCGGGGTGGTTCGCTCGAGGTCCGGCAGATCGATGTCGAGACCCGGGGCCGGATCAGTCTCTGGGCAGCCCCGGGCACGAGGGTCGAGGCGAGCGGCTCCACCTTCCGAGGTGGGCGGGTGCTCTTCGCCGGGGCTACGGGAGTCGTCGAGAGTTGCGAGCTCCTCGACAGTCCTGACAACGCCCTCGCCGTGATCGAAGGGGCTCGGGTGGAGGTTCGTGACTCCCGTATCGAGCGTCCGCGCTTCAGCGCCGTGAGGGTGGAGGCGGGCTCGTCCGTGACGATCGCGTCCGGCCGTTTCACCTCGTGTCACGACACCATGGTCGCGGTCATCGGCGAGGCGGCGCGGGCCGAGATCTCCGGCACCACCATCGAAGACACGGGCACGGCGATCGGGTTCGCCGAGCGTGCTTCCGGAACCGTGCGCGACGTGACGGTGCGCCGGGCCCGGCATGCCTTCTCCTCCAGGTCGGGGGCGAACCCGACCGTGAGCGGCTGCGCCTTCCTGGAGTGCGTGGAGACCGGCATCAACATCTCCGAGCGTGGTGCCGGGTCCTTCCGGGACTGCGTCATCCAGGACGCGGAGGCGATCGGTGTCTTCGTCAAAGGTGATGGCGCCGAGGTCGGCCAGTGGGGTGCGGTCGACATCAGCGGCTGCACGATCGAGCGGTCCGCGGTGGGGATCGTCGTCGAGGGCGCCGAAGCCCGATTCCGCGACGTCCGACTGAACCGGCTCCGCTTCGCCGGGGTCAGGCTTCTCGCCGGCGCGGCCGCGACCTTCGACGAGCTGAGCCTCAACGACACGCCGGTCGGCCTAGACGCCCGCGGGAAGGCCACCGGGACCTTGACCGGGGCGGAGGTCATCGGGTGCAGCGCGCTCGCGCTCTCGGCCGTGGACGAGGCCCGGATCATGGTCTCGCAGAGCGTCATCGCGGACGCCGGCGGTGGCGTAGGTGTCCAGGGCACGGCGAGCCTGGTGATGAAGCGCTCCGAGCTGAGGGACATGGAGTCGTTCGGCCTGATCGCGATGGGAACCGGCACGCTGGTGGTCGAGGACAGTGACCTGCTGCGGCCCGGTGCCATCGGTGTCATCGGGATCCATGACGCCTTCGTCGACGTCAGGGACACCACGGTGACGGACGCGGCAGACATCGGGTTCCGGGTCCTCGACAAGTGCGGCGGTCAGATCCAGGGGTGCACCGTGTCCGCAGCCGCCGGGCTCGCGGTGACCAAGAACGACTACGTACGCGTCATCGGGCTCACCTCCGCGCTTCTGACGATCACGACCAGCTCGGTGAGCGCGAAGGACGCGGTCGTCGCGCACGTCACGAACATCTACAACACGCCGATGTTCTTCAAGGAGGTCACCGGCCAGGTGGCCATAGGCAACGGGTCCGTGGAGCAGGTCCAGGAGCGAGGAGAGGTCGATGAGCGGCAGTGACGACAGGGAGAACGTCTACAACGAGCCGATGTTCTTCGGAGACTTCAACGGGCAGATGTCGATGGGCAATCGGGAGAGCGTCCAGTATCAGGTCAACCAGGCGAGCGAGCCGGACATCGCCACGGTCGTCGCCGAGGTGTTGAAGAAGCTCGGCGCTCTCGGGCTCCCCGAGGACGATCTGAACGACGCGGTCGTCGAAGGCAAGGCGGTCCTGGCCGAGGTGGCCAAGGAGGAGCCCGACCGCACGGTCGTACGCCGAGGCATCAACTATCTCAAGGGCGCGGTGGCGGGGATCGCGGCCGGTGTGGCCACCGGCGCGAACCAGGGCGCCGCCGAGATCGGCCAGCAGATCGTCCGCGACCTGGGCAGCCTGATCATCTGAATTCTGCGAGCCGGCGCTCGCGCACTGAAGTAGAACACGTTACAGTTTCGGCATGGGAGACGAGACGCTCGATGCCGTACGCAGCGTGGTGGCCGAGGTCCTTGCCCGCGAGTCCGACCGGGGTGACTGGTCGGCCTGGGCGAGTGCCGGCCTGACCGCGCTGCCTGTGCCGGAAGCCCAGGGTGGCGAGGGGTTCGGGTTGACCGAGATCGCGGTGCTGCTGCGCGAAGCCGGGAGCCACGCGGTGCGGGTGCCGGTCTGGGAGACGCTCGCGGTCGGTGCGCTGACGCTCGCCGGTCACGGGACGCCGGGGCAGCAGGACGCGATCCTGCCCGGCGTGGCGAGCGGCGAGACGCTGCTGAGCCCAGCGTGGCTCGAGCCAGGACGACCGCAGACGCCAGCGGCGGCCTACCGGGACGGCGCTGTCAGTGGTCGCAAGACCGGAGTGACGTACGCCGCTGAGAGCACGCGCCTCCTGGTCACCGCGATCTCCGCCGACACCGGTGCGCCGGTCGTGGCGCTCGTCGACCCGAACGGACCCGGCGTCACCCTGGTCCCGGCGAGCACCTCGGGCGAGGTGCCGCAGCACACCGTCGTGCTCGAGGACGCCCCGGCCGAGTTGCTGGGTGAGGGAGCCTTCGAAGCCCTGACCGCCCGTGCCGCCGCCGGGCTGGCGGTGAGCGCCGCGGGCATGCTCGCCGGGGCGCGGGATCTCACCGCCGCCTACGTGAAGAACCGGCAGCAGTTCGGCCGAGCGCTGGCGGAGTTCCAGGCGGTCGCGCTGCAGATGGCCGACGTCTACGTCACCTCCCGCACGCTCGACCTCGCCGCCGACAACGCGGTCGCCGCCGTCGCGGGTCAGCGAGCCGCCACGGCCGACCTGAAGGTCGCCGCCTACTGGTCCAGCCAGGTCGCGCCGTACGCCTTCCGCACCTGCCACCATCTCCACGGCGGCATGGGGGTGGACGTGACCTACCCGCTGCTCGGCTTCACGACCTGGGGCACCGACATCGCCCACCTGCTGAACACCCCGGCCGAAGCCGTCCCGGTCGAGACCGAGGGGACCAAGAACCTCGAGCTGACCGAGGCCCAGCGATCCCTGAAGACCGAGGTCAGAGCGTACTTCGCAAGTCTGGCCCACGAAGAGCCGGCCGATCCGGGTCCGGAGGGCTCCTGGGACCGGCACGGCCCGACGTACCAGAAGCTCATCAAGCAGCTCGGCGACGACGGTTGGATGGGTGTGGGCTGGCCGAAGGAGTATGGCGGCCATGGCCTCGGCGAGGTCGAGCAGACGATCTTCGCCAACGAGGCGCAGTACGCCGACGTCCACCTGCCCTCGGTGACCCTGCAGACGGTCGGCCCGACGCTGATCCGCTACGGCTCGACGAAGCAGAAGGACCTCTTCCTCAACCGGATCCTGGCCGGCGAGGTGCACTTCGCGATCGGCTACTCCGAGCCCGAGGCCGGCACGGACCTGGCGAGCCTCCGCACCACAGCCAGGAGAGATGGCGACCACTACGTCGTCAACGGCCAGAAGCTGTGGACCACCGGGGGCCACGCCGCCGACTACATCTGGCTCGCCTGTCGTACCGACCCGGACGCCCCCAAGCACAAGGGCATCTCGATCCTGATCGTCGACACGACCGACCCGGGCTTCTCCTGGACCCCGATCATCACCGCCGACGGCTCCCACCACGTCAACGCGACCTACTTCAACGACGTCCGCGTCCCGGCCGACATGCTGGTGGGGGAGGAGAACAAGGGCTGGAAGCTGATCACGACCCAGCTCAACCACGAGCGCGTCATGCTCGGCCCGGCCGGTCGCATCGAGGGTCTGCGCGACCGGGTCCTGCGCTGGGCGACCGCTCAGGGTGTCACCGACAGCCCGGACGTACGCACGCTGATCGGGAAGACCACCGCGGTCTTCCGCATCAACGAGCTGCTCAACTGGGAGGTCGCGCGGGCAGCCGAGAGCGGCGAGATCGAGGTCGCCGACGCCTCCTCGTCGAAGGTCTTCGCCGCCGACCAGGTCCAGCACCTGCTCGCCGACCTGATCGCACTGGTCCACCGGCACGGCGATCCCGGCGACCCGGACACGAGGAGCCTGCTCGACTATCTCGACGCCCAAGCGAAGCGGAACCTGGTGCTCACCTTCGGCGGCGGCGTCCAGGAGGTCCAGCGCGAGCTGATCGCGATGTTCGGTCTCCAGATGCCGAGGGTGCCCCGATGAGCGCGGACAAGCAGACGCTTGTGGACGAGGCGGTCCACGAGAAGATCATGGCCGCCGCCGAGGAGGTCAAGGCCTGGGGCGAGGCCGCCGAGCGCGAGGCCCGCGACCTGGTCAACCAGCCCACGATCAACAACTGGCTCGAGGCGATGGGCCTGGAGTCCGACCGGTTCCACCAGGGCGAGGCGCCGCCGTCGATGGCGCAGGTATGGACGATGTACGGCCAGGGTGGGCGCCATCCTGATCGCGACCCGCTGCACGCGATGATGAACGTCCTCACCGACGCCGGCTTCAACGGCGTCCTCGGGACCAACTCCGAGCAGAGCTACGACCGTTACCTCCGCGTCGGCGAGCAGGCCCGCGTCACCACGGCCCTCGACTCGGTAGTCGGCCCGAAGCAGACCGGGATGGGTGTCGGCTACTTCGTCACCTCCAGAAGCACCTGGTACGTCGGCGAGGAGCGGGTCGCGACCATGCTGTTCCGTGTCCTCAAGTTCATCCCCAAGGTGACGGCATGAGCGGCCCCGTGCGCCCGGTGATCGGGCTCGACAACGCGTACTTCTTCGAGGGCACCGCCAAGCAGGAGCTGCGGATCCAGAGCTGCAACGCCTGCGGAACGCTGCGGCACCCGCCGGGCCCGGCATGCCTGGCCTGCGACGCCTACGACCGCGGCCACGTCGTCGCGAGCGGCGTGGGTACGGTCTACTCGTTCACCGTCGTCCACGCCCCGAAGCTGCCCGGCAAGGAGCTCCCGCTGGTGGTCGCGCTGCTGGATCTGCCCGAGGGCGTACGCATCGTGGCCGAGGTGACCGGCGTGCCACCCGAGGGTGAGGACGCCCTGAAGATCGGCGAACGGCTCGTCGTCGACTGGAACGTCATCGATGAGGAGCTCACGCTCCCGATCTGGAGGAGGCCATGACCATGCGGACCGGAGAGAAGCTCCCCGCCTGGGAGCTGCCGATCACCCCGACCCTGGTGGTCTCGACGGCGCTCGCGACCCGGGACTTCCAGGACGTGCACCACGACCGCGACCGCGCCCAGGCGGCCGGCTCGAAGGACATCTTCATGAACATCCTGACCTCGACGGCGCTGTGCGAGCGCTACGTCACCGACTGGGCGGGTCCCGAGATCGAGATCAAGGGCGTCTCGATCCGGCTCGGCGCCCCGGCCTACCCCTACGACACGCTGTCGTTCACCGGCGAGGTCACCGAGGTGGCCGACGGCGTCGCCACCATCAAAGTCACCGGATCGGTCTCCCTCGGTGCCCATGTGACTGGGACCGTGAGGGTCGCCGCATGAAGGCCGACGGCGGGGTAGTCCGGGAGCGAACTGCCCAAATACTCGCCGGTAATAGGCAGTTCGCTACCGGACTACCCCGATCGCGACCTCTGGAGAGAGCATGACGACCCTCAGCAACAGCGCCGCGATCGTCGGCATCGGCGCGACCGAGTTCTCCAAGGAGTCGGGGCGCTCCGAGCTCCAGCTCTCGGTCGAGGCGACCAGAAACGCCCTGAAGGATGCCGGCCTGACCCCGTCTGACGTCGACGGGCTGACCACCTTCACCATGGACACCAGCTCCGAGATCGCCCTCGCTCGCGAGCTCGGCCTCGGGGACCTACGGTTCTTCTCGCGGATCAACTACGGCGGCGGCGCGGCCTGTGCGACGGTCCAGCAGGCCGCGATGGCGGTCGCCACCGGGGTCGCGGACGTCGTGGTCGCCTACCGCGGCTTCAACGAGCGTTCGGGCCAGCGGTTCGGCCAGGTTCAGCCCTGGGCGGCCCAGCAGGTCAACACCAACGGCATCGACAACTCCTGGACCTACCCCCTCGGACTCTCGACGCCGGCAGCGACCGTCGCCATGCAGGCGCGCCGCTACATGCACGACTACGGCGTGACCAGCGCGGACTTCGGTGCCGTGGCCGTCGCCGACCGACGCCACGCGGCGACCAACCCCGCCGCGTTCTTCTACCAGAAGCCGATCACGCTCGAGGACCACCAGGCCTCCCGGATGATCGCCGACCCGCTGCACCTGCTCGACTGCTGTCAGGAGTCCGACGGCGCCGTCGCGATCGTCGTCACCAGCCCTGAGCGGGCCCGCGACCTGCCCAACCCGCCGGTCAACATCGCCGCGGCCGCCCAGGGCAGCGCCGCCGACCAGTACGTGATGACCTCCTACTACCGCGACGAGATCGGCATCCCGGAGATGGGCGTGGTCGCCAAGGATCTCTGGCGCCAGTCCGGCCTCGCCCCGGCGGACATCGACACCGCGGTCCTCTACGACCACTTCACCCCCTACGTGCTCATGCAGCTCGAGGAGCTCGGCTTCTGCGGCAGGGGAGAGGCCAAGGACTTCGTACGCGACGGGGCCATCGAGCTCGGCGGGCGACTGCCGATCAACACCCACGGTGGCCAGCTCGGCGAGGCCTACCTGCACGGCATGAACGGCATCGCCGAGGGCGTACGTCAGGTGCGCGGCACCTCGGTGAACCAGGTCGCCGACGCTGCCCGTGTGCTCGTCACGGCAGGCACCGGCGTACCCACGAGCGGACTGGTCCTGACCTCCTCCTGACCCTCTCCTGACGCGGCCGGGCGCCGCTGGACACCGGGGTTGACGGTGTGATGGGCATCACTCTACCGTCAGACTGCAAGATCTTGCAGCAAGATTCATCCCCCATTGCGACCCCACTCGAGGAGCTCGTATGAATCTGTCCGCGCGCCCGGCCCCGGCCGGATCAGTGATCGTCGTCCTGCTCGCTCTCCTGGCCACCCTGCTGCCCGGCACCACGGCCGTCGCCGCGGAGAGCGCCACCACCAGCACGGCGACCGTCTTCTACTCCACGACCAGCTCGAGCTGGTCCACCTACAACCTGCACTGGGCTCCGGCCGGCGGCTCCTGGACCACCGTCCCCGGGATCGAGATGGAGGCGGCCTGCGCCGGTTGGGTGAAGCGCACCGTCGACCTCGGCACCGCCACCACCTGGCAGGCCACCTTCAACAACGGCAACGGCACCTGGGACAACAACGGCGGTGCCAACTACCAGCTCGGCACCGGCTCGATCA
Organism: Nocardioides sp. NPDC101246; assembly: GCF_044767415.1. Lineage (NCBI taxonomy): Bacteria > Bacillati > Actinomycetota > Actinomycetes > Propionibacteriales > Nocardioidaceae > Nocardioides > Nocardioides sp. NPDC101246. The sequence continues at coordinate 158,494 of NZ_JBIWNX010000005.1, read as the reverse complement.
CCGTCAAGGACGGCGCCGTCGCTCATAGCGACCCGTGCGCCGACGCCACGGAGGCCGAGGGCACCGAGGCGACCGTCTTCTACGACACCGCGACGATCGGCTGGTCCACCTACAACCTGCACTGGGCTCCGGCCGGCGGCCCCTGGACCACCGTGCCCGGGATCGGCATGGACGCCGCCTGCACGGGTTGGGTGAAGCGCACCGTCGACCTCGGCACCGCCACCACCTGGCAGGCCACCTTCAACAACGGCAACGGAACCTGGGACAACAACAACGGCGCCAACTACCAGCTCGGCGCCGGCATCAACACCGTCAGTGCCGGCGCGGCCACGAAGAGCGCCGAGGACCCCTGCGCGGCCGCCGAGCCCGACACGACGGCGCCGTCCGCGCCGGGCAACGTCCGGGCCGCGGCCACCGGCACCTCCATCGTCCTCACCTGGGACGCCGCCACCGACGACACCGGGGTGAGCGGCTATCGGATCACCCGCACCGGAGGGACCGGGGGCAGCTCGGTCATCTCGGTGGGCTCGACGGTCTACTCCGACACCGGGCTCGAGGAGAGCACGGCGTACTCCTACACGGTCAAGGCGCTCGACGCGGCCGGGAACGTCTCGGCCGCGAGCGCCGAGGCGCGGGCCACCACGGGGGAGCAGCCCGTCCAGGGGACCGGCGCCCCGCTCGGCGGCGACCCCCGCAAGGACCCGATCTACTTCGTGCTCACGGCCCGCTTCTACGACGGCGACAGCGCCAACAACCGCGGCGGCAGCCAGCACGTGAAGTCCGGCAACGCGGCCAACAACGACCCGATGTTCCGCGGTGACTTCAAGGGCCTGGTCCAGAAGCTCGACTACATCAAGGGCCTCGGCATGTCCGCGGTCTGGATCACTCCGGTCGTCCTGAACCGCTCCGACTACGACTACCACGGCTATCACGGCTACGACTTCTACAAGGTCGACCCGCGCCTGGAGTCCGCCGGCGCCTCCTACCAGGACCTGATCGACGCGGCCCACGCCAAGGGCATGAAGATCTACCAGGACGTCGTCTACAACCACTCCTCGCGCTGGGGCGCCAAGGGCCTGTTCACCCCGACCGTCTACGGCGTCCGGGACAGCCAGTGGAGCTGGTACTACGACCAGTTGCAGGACGGCTTCGAGTACGACGGCCTCACCGTGGAGCCGGTCTCCGGCAAGTCCTACTACAACGGCGACCTGTGGTCCACGGCCGAGCCGAGCGGGAACACCTGCCTGAACTGGGGCGTGCCGACCGGCGGGAAGAGCGCCGAGGGCTACACGATCTACAACTGCCAGTGGCCGAGCCCGACCTCGGGCATGTTCCCCGAGGCCCTCTACCACCAGTGCTGGATCGGCAACTGGGAGGGCGAGGACGCCCGCTCCTGCTGGCTGCACGAGGATCTTGCCGACTTCAACACCGAGAACGTGCAGGTCCAGAACTACCTGATCGGTGCGTACAACAAGTACATCGACATGGGCGTCGACGGCTTCCGTGTCGATACCGCCGTCCACATCCCGCGGGTCACCTGGAACCGACGCTTCCTACCCGCGATCCAGGACCGCGTCACCCAGCGCTTCGGGGCCGAGAAGGCCGAGGACTTCTTCGTCTTCGGCGAGGTCGCGGCCTTCGTCAACGACAAGTGGAACCGCGGTTCGGTCAACCACTCCGCGCAGTTCTTCACCTGGAAGGAGCGCCGGGAGTACGCCGCCGACGACGAGGTCGCCGCCATCGAGCAGTTCGACTACGAGAACGGCATGGGTACCGGCAACCAGCCGACCTCCACCAACGCGTTCCTGGAGGGGAACAGCTACCACACGCCCGACCACAGCAGGTTCTCCGGCATGAACATCATCGACATGCGCATGCACATGAACTTCGGTGACGCGTCCAACGCCTTCCACAACGGCAAGGACTCCGACGACTCGACCAACGACGCCACCTACAACGTCGTCTACGTCGACAGCCACGACTACGGGCCGAACAAGAGCAGCGAGCGCTACGCCGGCGGCACCGACGCCTGGGCCGAGAACATGTCCCTGATGTGGACGTTCCGGGGCATCCCGACGCTCTACTACGGCTCGGAGATCGAGTTTCAGAAGGGCCAGAAGATCGACTGCGGGCCCACCTGCCCGCTGGCGACGACGGGACGCGCCTACTACGGCGACAAGGTCGAGGGCACCGTGACCGCCTCCGACTTCGGCGTGGTCTCCAGCGCCTCCGGAGCGGTGGCCACCACGCTGGACGCAGCCCTGGTCAAGCACGTCCAGCGGCTCAACCGGATCCGCCGAGCCGTGCCCGCGCTCCAGATGGGCCAGTACTCGACCGCCGGCATCAGCGGCAACATGGCCTTCAAGCGGCGCTACACGGACGCCGCCACGGGTGTGGACAGCTTCGTCCTGGTAACCGTCACCGACGGCGCCACCTACAACAACATCCCCAACGGCACCTACAAGGACGCCGTCACCGGCGACGTCAGGACCGTCACCAACGGCACGCTCACGGTGGCCGCACCCGGCAAGGGCAACCTGCGGGCGTACGTCCTCGACCTCGGTGGCGCCAACGCCGCGCCCGGCAAGGTCGGCGCGGACGGTCCGTACCTCAAGTAACCCCGCTGAAATTTTGCGCAAGGTCTTGCACACGGCGCGGCCGAACGGGTTGACGTGTGACGGCGATCACCCTACGGTCTCCCTGCAAGATCTTGCAGCAAGATTCAGCCTTCGACACAGGAGGAACCATGGCCAGACCATCCATCGCCAGAACCGCCATGGCTGCCGCACTTGCCTTCTCGGCGGGAGCCGCTGCCGCGCTCACGATCCCGGCTTCGGGCCCGGCACAGGCCGCGCCACCGGGGGACAAGGACGTCACCGCGGTGATGTTCGAATGGAAGTTCGCCTCGGTGGCCAGTGAATGCACCAACACCCTCGGCCCGGCCGGCTACGGCTACGTCCAGGTCTCTCCGCCCCAGGAGCACATCCAGGGGTCGCAGTGGTGGACGTCGTACCAGCCGGTGAGCTACAAGATCGCCGGCCGGCTCGGTGACCGCACCGCCTTCAAGAACATGATCGACACCTGCCACGCCGCCGGCGTGAAGGTCGTCGCCGACGCCGTCATCAACCACATGTCCGCGGGCTCCGGCACCGGCACCGGCGGCTCGTCCTACAGCAAGTACGACTACCCCGGCCTCTACTCCTCCTTCGACCTCGACAACTGCACCGCCCAGATCAGCAACTACCAGGACCGCACGAACGTCCAGGAGTGCGAGCTGGTCGGTCTCGCCGACCTCGACACCGGCGAGGACTACGTACGCGGCAAGATCGCCGGCTACCTCAACGACCTGCTCTCGCTCGGCGTCGACGGCTTCCGGATCGACGCCGCCAAGCACATGGCGGCATCGGACCTCGCCAACATCAAGTCGCGCCTCACCAATCCGAACGTCTACTGGAAGCAGGAGGCCATCTACGGCGCGGGCGAGGCGGTCTCGCCCAGCGAGTACCTCGGCAACGGCGACGTCCAGGAGTTCCGCTACGCCCGCGACCTGAAGCGGGTCTTCAACAACGAGAACCTCGCCTACCTGACCAACTTCGGCGAGGGCTGGGGCTACATGTCCTCGGGCAGCTCGGCCGTCTTCGTCGACAACCACGACACCGAGCGCGGCGGCGACACGCTCAACTACAAGGACGGCGCCAACTACACCCTGGCCAACGTCTTCATGCTGGCCTGGCCCTACGGCTCGCCCGACATCAACTCGGGCTACGAGTGGAGCGACAAGGATGCCGGTCCGCCCAACGGCGGCACGGTCAACGCCTGCTGGCAGGACGGCTGGAAGTGCCAGCACGCCTGGCCGGAGATCAAGAAGATGGTCGCCCTCCGCAACACCGCTCGCGGCCAGGCCGTCACCAACTGGTGGGACAACGGCGCCGACGCCATCGCCTTCGGACGAGGCAGCAAGGCGTACGTCGCGATCAACCACGAGTCCGGCTCGCTGACCCGCACTTTCCAGACGTCGCTGGCGGCGGGCAGCTACTGCGACGTACAGAGCGGCAACAGCGTCACCGTGAACGGCTCCGGCCAGTTCACGGCCACCCTCGGGTCCAACACGGCCCTCGCGCTGCATGTCGGCGCGATGAGCTGCAGCTGACCCCTTCGTCCGACCGTCCGGCGTCGCCCCCCATGGGCGCCGGGCGGTCGGTCTCCACCGCACGACCCTGCACCATCCAGAGAGGCCCCTCACAGTGATTCGAAGAAGTGGCGCACACGGCGCGCCCCGCTTGGCCGCGACCGCGCTCGCGACCGCACTGCTCGCCACGGCGCTGCAGACGGCCACGCCGGCTTCGGCAGCCGAAGCCCCGAAGCCGCCGTCGGACGCCAAGCTGGCCGCCGAGCCGGCCCGCCACGACGCGACGAAGGAGCAGTTCTACTTCGTGCTGCCGGACCGCTTCGCCAACGGCGAGACCGGAAACGACAAAGGCGGCCTGACCGGAAGCCGCACCGAGACCGGGTTCGATCCCACCGACAAGGGCTTCTACCAGGGCGGCGACCTCCAGGGCCTCACCGACCGCCTCGACTACATCAAGGGCCTCGGCACCACCGCGATCTGGATGGCGCCGATCTTCAAGAACAAGCCCGTCCAGGGAGAGGGCGCGAACGCCTCGGCCGGCTACCACGGCTACTGGATCACCGACTTCACCCAGGTCGACCCGCACTTCGGCACCAACGAGGACCTCGAGACCCTCGTCGACGCGGCCCACGCCAAGGGTATGAAGGTCTTCTTCGACGTCATCACCAACCACACCGCCGACACCGTCGACTACGCCGAGAAGAAGTACGGCTACCGCCCCAAGGGCGCCTTCCCCTACATCGACGCCGAGGGCCGCCCCTTCGACGACGCCGACCCGGCCTCCGACCGCGTGAAGGTGGATGAGGACTCGTTCCCCTACACCCCGGCCAACACCGGCGAGATGGTGCCGTCGTGGCTCAACGACCCGACGCTCTACCACAACCGAGGTGACTCCACCTGGGAAGGCGAGTCGACCACGTACGGCGACTTCAGCGGCCTGGACGACCTGTGGACCGAGCGTCCCGAGGTCGTCGAGGGGATGACGAAGATCTACCAGCGATGGGTCCGCGACTTCGACATCGACGGCTTCCGCATCGACACCGTCAAGCATGTCGACCTGGACTTCTGGACCGAGTGGGCCACCGCCCTGGACACGTACGCAGCCAAGCGGGGTCGCGAGGACTTCTTCATGTTCGGCGAGGTCTACTCCGCCGACAGCGACGTCACCTCGCCGTACGTCACCCGCGGCCGTCTCGACGCCACCCTGGACTTCCCGTTCCAGGACGCGGCCCGCGCCTACGCCTCGCTCGGCGCTCCCGCCGCCCGGCTCGCCAAGGTCTTCGCCGACGACTACAAGTACGCCTCCGACAAGGCGAACGCCTACGAGCAGGTCACCTTCCTCGGCAACCACGACATGGGCCGGATCGGCACCTTCCTCGCCGCCGACCACCCCGACGCGACCGACGCGGAGCTGGTCCAGCGTGCCCGGCTCGCCAACGAGCTGATGTTCCTCTCCCGCGGCAACCCGGTCGTCTACTACGGCGACGAGCAGGGCTTCACCGGCGCCGGCGGCGACAAGGACGCCCGCCAGACGCTGTTCGGCTCCCAGGTCGCCGACTACCTCGACGACGACCAGATCGGCACCGACCGCACCCACGCCGAGGACGCGTACGCCACTACTCACCCGCTGTATGCGGCCATCGCCGCGCTGGCGAAGCTCCGCAAGGACAACCCCGCGCTGACCGACGGCACCCAGCAGGAGCTTCACGCCGAGGACTCCGTCTACGCGTTCTCCCGCACCGGGGACGACCGCGAGTACGTGGTCGCGGTCAACAACGCCACCGAGGCGAAGACCGTCACCCTGCCGGTGGAGTCGGCCGCGTTCGAGACGATCTACGGCGGCGAAGGGGCCGCGAAGTCCAAGGACGGCACGATCGAGGTGACCGTCCCGGCGCTCTCCTCGGTCGTCCTGCGCGCCGAGGCAGAGCTCCCGGCGGCCACCGCGAAGCCGGCTGTCTCGTTGACCGCTCCCGCCGCTGGCGCGACCGGCACGGTCACCCTCAGTGCCGACCCGGTGGAGACCGCCGACGCCCGCGTCGTCTTCGCCGCCCAGGTCGGCAACGGCAAGTGGCGCACCCTCGGCTCCGTCGACCACGCCCCCTACAAGATCACCCAGTACGTCCCCGCGACCGTCGCCGCCGGAACCGCCCTGCGCTACAAGGCCGTGGTGGTCGACCGCGACGGACGTACGGCGAGCGATCTGGCCGAGACGACGGCCGGAGCGGCGCCGGAGGCCGAGAACCCGAGCGCCGTCGACCGCGACTACGCAGTCGTCCACTACCGGCGCGCTGACGGCGACTACACCGGTTGGACCCTGCAGGCTGGGGACCCCGGGAATGAGCTCAGCGGCGGGTTCAGCGGCCGCGACGCGTACGGCGCCTTCGCCTGGGTGAAGCTCCCCGACGGCGCCTCCTCGGTGACCTACCGGATCGAGAAGGACGGCACCGCCGACGGTGCCGAGCGGACGGTCGACCTCGCCGAGACCGGCGAGGTCTGGGTCGAGGCCGGCACCGACGGCCAGCAGACCACCAGGCCCGACGGCGTCTACCCGGAGCCCGACACGTCCAAGGCGGTCATCCACCTGCACCGTGCCGACGGCGACTACGACGGCTGGGGCCTGCACACCTGGACCGGCGCGGCGAGTCCGACCGAGTGGTCCAAGCCGCTGCAGCCCAGCGGCGAGGACGCCTATGGCGTCACCTTCGAGGTGCCGTTGGTCGACGGCGCCACCTCGCTCAACTACATCGTCCACAAGGGCGACGAGAAGGACATCCCCAACGACCGCTCGCTCGACCTGGCGACGTACGGGCACGAGGTCTGGCTCAACTCCGGCGACACCGGCTACCTGCTGCCGTCGGTCGGTTCGGCGCCCGAGCTCGACCTTGCCAAGGCGCAGGCGCAGTGGATCGACGAGACCACCGTCGTGCTCCCGAAGGAGATGGCGAGCGGCTCGGCGCTGTCCACGCAGCTGGTCTACGACCGCGACGGCGGCATCACCGTCGAAGGCGGTGCGCTCAGCAGCGAGGGCCGCTGGCTGCGACTCCAGACCTCATCCCTGACCGACGCGCAGAAGGCGGAGTTCCCGCACCTGAAGGACTACACCGCCTTCACCGTCGACACCCGCGACCGCGACCGGATCCGGGACGCCCTCGCCGGCCAGGTCGTGCTCACCCAGCGCATCGGCAACGGCGCGCTGGTCACCGGCACCGGTGTGCAGACCCAGGGCATCCTCGACGACCTCTACGGCGCCAAGGCCGCGAAGGCCGCGCTCGGCCCGGTGTTCAAGGGCAACAAGGTCACCCTGTCCGTATGGGCACCGACCGCCCATGAGGTGAGGCTCGAGCTCGGCAAGAAGTCGGTCTCGATGCGCCGCGACGATGCCAGCGGGGTCTGGTCCGCGACCGGTTCCGCCGAAGCCTGGCGCGGCAAGGAGTACCGCTACGCGGTGAAGGTGTGGGCGCCGAGCGTGCAGGAGCTCGTCACCAACAAGGTCACCGACCCCTACTCGGTCGCGCTGACCGCCGACTCCGAGCGCAGCCTCGTCGTCGATCTCGCCGACAGCTCGCTCGCCCCGAAGGGCTGGTCGAGGCTGAAGAAGCCGAAGGCCGTGTCCATGAAGGACGCTCAGATCCAGGAGCTCCACATCCGCGACTTCTCGGTCGAGGACGAGACCAGCGACCATCCGGGCGGCTACCTCGCCTTCGCCGACAAGGACAGCGACGGCTCGAAGCACCTGCGGAAGCTGGCCGGGTCCGGCACCTCGTACGTCCACCTGCTGCCGGCCTTCGACATCGCCACCATCCCGGAGAAGAAGGCCGACCAGACCACGCCCGACTGCGACCTCGCCTCCTATGCCGAGGACAGCGACGAGCAGCAGGAGTGCGTCGCCGCGGCGGCCGCCAAGGATGCGTACAACTGGGGCTACGACCCCTACCACTACACGGTCCCGGAGGGCTCCTACTCCACCGATCCCGACGGCACCGACCGGACGGTCGAGTTCCGGCAGATGGTGAAGTCGCTCAACGAGGACGGCCTGCGGGTCGTGATGGACGTGGTCTACAACCACACCACCAGCAGCGGACAGGCGAAGACGTCGGTGCTCGACAGGATCGTGCCCGGCTACTACCAGCGGCTCCTCGCCGACGGTTCGGTCGCCAACTCGACCTGCTGCGCCAACACCGCGCCCGAGAACACGATGATGGGCAAGCTCGTCGTCGACTCGATCGTGACCTGGGCGAAGGAGTACAAGGTCGACGGCTTCCGCTTCGACCTGATGGGGCACCACCCCAAGGCCAACATCCTGGCCGTCCGCAAGGCCCTCGACGGGCTCACCCTCGAGAAGGACGGCGTCGACGGGAAGTCGATCATCCTCTACGGCGAGGGCTGGAACTTCGGTGAGATCGCCGACGACGCCCGCTTCGTGCAGGCCACCCAGAAGAACATGGCCGGCACCGGCATCGCCACCTTCAGCGACCGTGCCCGAGATGCCGTACGCGGCGGCGGGCCGTTCGACGCCGATCCTGGTGTCCAGGGCTTCGCGAGCGGCCTCTACACCGACCCCAACTCCTCCACGGCCAACGGCACGGAGGCCGAGCAGAAGGCTCGGCTGCTGCACTACCAGGACCTGATCAAGGTCGGGCTGTCCGGCAACCTCGCCGACTACTCGTTCACGGACACCGCGGGCAACCAGGTGTTGGGGTCGCAGGTCGACTACAACGGCGCGCCCGCCGGCTATGCGGCGGCGCCTGGTGACGCGCTCGCCTATGCCGACGCGCACGACAACGAGTCGCTCTACGACGCCCTCACCTTCAAGCTGCCCGCCTCGACCAGCGCCGCGGACCGCTCCCGGATGCAGGTGCTCGCGATGGCGACGGCCGCGCTCTCGCAGGGCCCGGCGCTCTCTCAGTCCGGCACCGACCTGCTGCGCTCGAAGTCGCTGGACCGCAACTCCTACGACTCCGGCGACTGGTTCAACGCCATCCACTGGGACTGCCGGGAAGGCAACGGGTTCGGCCGAGGCCTGCCGCCGGCGGCCGACAACGAGGACAAGTGGCCCTACGCCAAGCCGCTGCTGGCCTCGGCGTCGTCACCGGAGTGCGCGGACATCGAGGGCGCCTCGGCCGCCTACCAGGACCTGCTCAGGATCCGTACGGACGAGCCGGCCTTCCACCTGTCCACCACCGGGCAGGTCCAGGAGAAGCTCGGGTTCCCGCTCTCGGGCAAGGACGAGACGCCGGGTGTCATCACCATGCGCCTCGGTGACCTCGTGGTCGTCTTCAACGCGACCACGACCAGGCAGCAGCAGAAGGTGACGGGCGCCGCGGGCGTGGGCTACCGGCTGCACCCGGCCCAGGCCGAAGGCTCGGACGACGTCGTGAAGGCGGCCACGTTCGAGTCGGGTTCGGGCACCTTCACGGTGCCTGCCCGGACGGTGGCGGTCTTCACCCGCTGACCCGCTCGAGAACGGTCGCGGCCCCGGCTCGTCGAGCCGGGGCCTGCGGCTTCCTGGTCAGGAAGCTCGGCGTCAGATCAGGAGGGGCTGTTGCCGGCGATGGCGCCGACCACGACGAGCGCGATGACGACCAGGGCGGCGATGACCATGAGGCCGGCCGGGCTCCGGAAGTCGAACATGGGGATTCCTTTCGGCTAGTTCGGCGACAGGCGTCGAGTGGGGATCGATGGCCTGCGGACGCGTCGGGAGAGCCGGATACGGCGATGCCCGTGGCGTCGCGTATACATAACCAGCCGAGACGACAACGCGCGTAGGGTCGAAGGTCCCAATTTTTACCGAAGCTCTTCACGTCCGAACGGATATGTGATATGGCAACATTCCGCCTGGTGAACTTCTGTAAAGACTAGCTGGCCGCCGGCAGGGTCCTCGACCGGGGATCTCTGACCCCGCCGAAGCTGTGAGGCCGGTCACCCCAACCCGGCGGCGTGCCGTCCGGCCCGTCGGCCGAAGTACGACCCGTCGCCGAGCTGCATGCCGGAGGCGTAGCCCTTGGCATCCTGGGCGAGGTTGGCGGCGCAGGCGCCGGCGGCGTAGAGGCCGGCGATCGCGGAGCCGTCCTCGCGGCGTACCTCTCCTTCGACGGTGGTCGCCAGGCCGCCCATGGTGAACCCGGCGTACATCGCCTTGCCGAGCGAGAGGTCGTAGGCGCCCCACGGACCGGTGTCCTGCGGCTCGGTCCACTCCGGCGCCTTGTGGAGCTCCGGGTCCTCGCCGTCGGCGGCATGGGTGTTGTAGGAGGTCAGGGTGGCGTTCAGGGTCTCGAAGGGTACGCCCAGACCGGCCGCCATCTCCTCGACCGTCTCCCAGCCGTCGATGAACGGGCACAGCGGCATCTTCGGGTGCTCGATGTGTGCCGAGTCGACGATCAGGAACGCGGCCGAGTCCGGCTGCTCCATGACGAAGGCGGCCGTACGCGCGTGGTAGGAGTCCTCGGCCACGAACCGCTCGCCGTGCTTGTTGACGATGATCCCGGTGAGCAGGATCGAGGGCGGGTAGAACGGGGCGGTCTGGAACGGCTCGTCCATGAACCGCCAGCGGCCGCCCGCCGAGGCGCCCAGGCGCAGCCCGAGACCGTCGTCGTAGGTGGAGGCGAGCGGGAAGAGCTTCTCGCCGAGCCGGGGCGTGTGCTCGGCGACCATGTCGGCGTTGCCGACGAAGCCGCCGGCGGCGAGGATCACCGCCTTGGCGCGGATCGCGCCGCGCTCCTCGAAGCGTCGCCAGGCGAGGCCGACGACCCGGCCGTCCTCGACCACCAGGTTGGTCGCACCGGTCTCGTAGCGGACCACCGCGCTCGTCTCGGCCAGGCGGTCGGCCATCCGGTCCACGACCAGCTTGGCGCCGCCGGTGTCGCCCGGGACCGGCACCTTGTGGCCGCGCGGTGCGGGGACGGCGAGGTCACGGAACGGGTGGACCTTCTCGTTGCCGGTGTACATCAGCCCCTCGGTGCCGGGCTGGATGACGGCCTTGCCGGGCCAGAAGGTGCGCTCGAACTCGAACCCCAGCGCCTCGAGCCAGTCGAAGTGCTCGACCGAGTCGTCGCAGTAGGCCCGGATCTTGTCGTCCTCGGGCTCCTTGGAGACCGCGTGGATGTAGTTGAACATCTCCTCGGCCGAGTCCTCGATCCCGGTGGCCTTCTGCACCGCGGTGCCGCCACCGAGATAGAAGTGGCCGCCGGCCATCGCCGAGGTGCCGCCGGGCTCGGCGGCACGCTCCAGAAGGATCGTCCGGGCGCCCGCCCGGACCGCCTCCAGTGCCGCCGCTCCGCCGGCCACGCCGAAGCCGACCACGATCACGTCGGTCTCCTCCGACCAGCCGCCGAAGCGCTCCTCGATATCGGCGGGGGAGAGTACGTCGGGGAGTGCTGTGCCGCTCATCGCTTCTCCAAGTAGCAGTCGGCGAGGACCGGGGCGCCGTCGCGAGCGGGGTCATCGGACGAGATCGTGGCTCTGACCAGGATTTTCGGCTCTTCGTCCCAGGCTTCGATCGAGATCGTCTCGCCGGGGAAGACGATCCCGGCGAACCGGGCGCCGAACCCGGCGACCCGGGTGGCGTCGCCGTCGAGCAGGAGTCCGGTCGCCTCGCGCAGCACGATCCCGTAGGAGCACAGCCCGTGCAGGATCGGCTTCGGGAAGCCTGCCTTCGCGGCGAAGGCGGGGTCGGCGTGCAGCGGGTTGCGGTCGCCGCACAGCCGGTAGAGCAGCGCCTGCTGCTCCGTGACGGCGTACGCAGTCGCCGCATCGGGCGCACGGTCGGGAACCGGCAGTGCCGTCGACGGCCCGCGCTCGCCCCCGAAGCCGCCCTCGCCGCGTACGAAGATCGAGCTCCGGACGGTCCACAGCGGATCTCCGGCCGGCGTCTTGGCGGTGCCCTCCTGGACGATCACGGCGGCCTTGCCCTTGTCCCAGACCTCGGCGATCCGGGTCGAGACGACCGCCTCGCCCGAGGTGGGGATGGGGCCGTTCACCTGGATCGACTGGGAGCCGTGGAGCACCGAGGCCAGGTCGATGTCGCAGCCCGGCAGGTCGAGCGAGGGCGGCTCGGTGACGTGGAAGGTCGGTGCCACGACCCCGAAGGAGGGCAGCACGGAGAGGGCGTCGGAGTCCAGGGTGTAGCGCAGCGCGGCCGGGTCGGTCGCGTCACCGGGACGCGAGCCGGCGCCGATGCCGAGGTGATAGAGCAGCACGTCGGAGGAGGTCCACGAGAACGACTGGGACGGCAGCGACGCGCCGATGGCCTTGGTCGGGTCGATGGGCATCAGTTCGTCTCCTTCAGGGCGCAGTCCTCGGCGGCCAGATAGCCGAAGACGAGGGCGGGGCCGATGGTGGCGCCGGGGCCGGCGTAGGTGCGTCCCATGACGGCGGAGGAGACGTTGCCGGCGGCGTACAGGCCCTCGATGGCGGAGCCGTCGGGGCGCAGCACGCGGGCGCGCCTGTCGGTGACCAGGCCGCCCTTGGTGCCGAGGTCGCCGGGGGCCATCTTCACCGCGTAGAACGGCGCCTGGTCGATCACGTTGAGCGAGCAGTTCGGCTTGATGGTGGGGTCGGAGTAGTACTTGTCGTAGGTCGATTCGCCGCGGTGGAAGTCCTCGTCGACGCCCGACTCGGCGAAGCCGTTGAACCGGGCCAGCGTCTCGCGCAGGCCGTCGGCGGGCACCTCGATCTTCTCCGCCAGCCCCTCCACGGTCGACGCCTTCACGACGACGCCGTCCTTGAGCCAGCGCCCCGGGAAGGGCTGCTTCGGCCCGAGCCCGGCGAAGATGTAGCGGTTGCGGTAGCGCTGGTCGAAGACCAGCCAGGCGGGCACGTGGGAGACGCCGGTCTCTTGACCGCGATAGATCTCGTGGACCGCCTCGACGTAGGGGAGCGCCTCGTTCATGAACCGCTTGCCGGCGCCGTTGACGATGATCGAGCCGGGCAGGTTGCGCTCGGCGAGCGCGAACCACGGCCGCCCCGGGAACGGGATCGTCGGGCCCCACCAGGATTCGTCCATCAGGTCGGTGTCGGCTCCGGCCGCGATCCCGGCCAGGATCCCGCCGCCGGTGTTGCTGTGGGCACCGGTGGTCCACTCGACCGAGGTCGGGGCGGGCAGGTACTTCTCCCGCATCTCCAGGTTCCGCTCGAAGCCGCCGGAGCCGAGGATCACGCCGCGCCGCGCCCGGATCACCGTCGTCGGGCCGTCCTCGCCGCGGCGTACCTCGACACCGACGACGCGGCCGCCCTCGGTGACCAGGCCGACCAGCTCGGTCTCGTAGCGGATCGGGACGCCGGCGTCGATCAGCCCTTTGCGCAGCCCGATCGCGAGCGCCGCGCCCATGGCGTACATCTTCTTGCCGCGCAGACCCGCGAGGATGCGGGCAACCGCGATCTTGACCATCGTGATCGGGCCGCGGATCGTGCGCATGCCGAGGCTGATCTTGCGGAAGTCGGCCTGGGTGACGACCATGTTGGCCGGCGACTTCGTGTAGGGCGGGTGCAGCCGCTCGAGCTCCTCGCCGATCACTCGGGCGTCGAGCGGGACCGGCTCGACGGAGCGCCCGGCGCCGCGGCCACCGGGGGCCTCGGGGTGGTAGTCGGCGTAGTCGGGGACCCAGTTGAACCGCACCGGGGTCTTCTCGCAGACGAAGGAGAGCACCTCCGGGCCGCGGCCGAGGAACGTCTCGCGGCGATCCTTCGGTACGACGTCGCCGACGATCGACTCGAGATAGAGGCTGGCGGCCTCGGGGGAGTCCTTCTGGTGGGCCGCCTCGAGGGCGTGGTTGCGGGGGATCCAGACACCGCCACCCGAGCGGGACGTCGAACCACCGAAGTACGCGCTCTTCTCGATGACCACGGTCTCGAGCCCGTGACGGCGCGCGGCCGCCAGTGCGGCGGTCATGCCGGCGCCTCCGGCGCCCACGACCACGACGTCGTAGGTCTCCTCGTCGGACTGTCCCATGGTGCTCCTCAACCTCGTGCCATCAGGCGGCGCTATCTAAGAACTGAAACACGTTCTACCATAGACGACAGTCGACGAAACACGCCCAGGGACTCGACAAAACTGAAACGTGTTCTAGTATTGATCCATCGGCAGCGCACCAACCGCGCCGTCCGAGGACATCTGGGACACCATGCAGGAAGGCAGAGCGGTGAGCGAACCGACACAGCGCCCCCACAAGGACGCACAGACCGTCAGGGACGGGGTGCAGGACCTGCTGCCCACGATCAGGGACCGTGCAGAGGAGACCGAGCGTCTCCGGGTCGTGCCCGAGTCGAGCGTCAAGGAGCTGGAGGAGGTCGGCTTCTTCAAGCTGCTGCAGCCGGCCCGGTTCGGCGGTCTCGAGGCGGACCCGGTCGACTTCTACACCTGTGTGCGCGACATCGCCTCGGCGTGCGGATCGACGGGCTGGGTCTCCAGCGTCCTGGGCGTGCACCCCTGGCAGATCGCGCTCTTCGACGACGAGGCTCAGCAGGCGGTCTGGGGTGAGGACCCCGACACGCGGGTGTCCTCCTCGTACGCACCGGTCGGCAAGGCGGCGATCACCGAGGGCGGATTCAACCTCTCCGGGCGCTGGTCGTTCTCCTCCGGCTGCGCACACGCGACCTGGGTGCTGCTCGGTGGCCTCGTCTTCAACGACGAGGGCCACGTGGTCGACTTCCGTACGTTCCTGGTGCCGCGCGCCAGCTACGAGATCGTCGACGTCTGGAACGTCGTCGGCCTGGCCGGCACCGGCTCCAACGACATCGTGGTCGAGGACGTCTTCATCCCGGAGACCTTCACGCTCTCCATGGCGGAGACCGGACGCTGCAAGGGCCCCGGTCAGGCGGTCAACACCGGCGACCTCTACAAGCTGCAGTTCCACTCGCTGTTCACCACCACGATCACCACGCCGATCATCGGCATGGCCCGCGGCGCCTACGAGGAGCACGTGACCATGCAGCAGAACCGGGTCCGCGCCTCCTACGGTGAGAAGGCGTCCCTGGACCCCTTCGCCGCCGTGCGCGTGGCGACCGCCTCCTCCGACATCGACGCCGCCTGGGCGCTGCTGATGGGCAACATCCGCGAGCAGCAGGCCTACGTCGCCCGCGGCGAGAAGATCCCGATCACCCAGCGGCTGCGGATTCGCCGCGACCAGGTCCTCGGCACCCAGCGGGCGATCGACGCGATCGACCTGCTCTTCGAGGCCTCCGGCGGCCGGGCGCTGGCTTCGGGCACGCCCCTGCAGCGCGCCTGGCGCGATGCCCACGCCGGCCGTGTCCACGCGGCCAACGACCCCGAGCGGGCGCTGCAGATGTACGGCGCCTCCGAGTTCGGGCACAAGGTCGACCCGGGGATGTACTGATGGCTGATGTCGAAGCGGAGCCCGAGACGATGAAGCTGGTGAAGGAGGACGTCGCCCACGACGTCGCGATCAAGACCGAGGCCGCCGGTGAGATCACGCTGCGCTACTACGACCTGGGATCGGATCGGGATGACCGGCTGCCGCTGGTGATGCTTCACGGCGGGGGTCCCGGGGCCTCGTCGTGGTCCAACTTCGGCACGGCGCTGGAGGGTTTCGCGGCCGACTTCCGCACGATCCTGGTCGACCAGCCGGGCTTCGGCGCCTCCGACAAGCCGGAGGTGGTGGGCAACTACTACCGCTTCGCCGGCGACGCGGTGATCGCGCTCCTCGATGAGCTGGGCCTGGAGAAGGTGCACCTGCTGGGCAACTCGCTCGGCGGCGGCACCGCGATGCGGATCGCACTCACCTATCCGGACAGAGTGGGCCGGCTGGTGCTGATGGGGCCGGGCGGACTCTCGCTCAACCTCTTCCACGCCGACCCCACCGAGGGCGTACAACGCCTGATGGACTTCTCCGGCGACCCGACCCGAGAGGCGCTTCGGGCGTTCATCTCGACGATGGTCGTGAACCAGAAGCTGGTCACCGACGAGCTGGTCGAGGAGCGGTTCGCGGACGCGACCGCGCCCGGCGCGCGCGAGGCGATGGCGTCGATGGGGTGGTCGTTCTACAACCCCGAGACCGCCGAGGACGGCATGCTGTGGCGTGAGGCCCACCAGGTCAAGCACCACACCCTGCTCACCTGGGGGCGTGAGGACCGGGTCAACCCGCTCGACGGTGCGTTCCCCGCCCTGAAGCTGATCCCCAAGGCGCAGCTGCATGTCTTCCCGCGCTGCGGGCACTGGGCACAGATCGAGGCCGCTGACGAGTTCCGCGAGGTGGCAGTTTCGTTCTTGAAGAGGCACAAGGAGCGCGCATCATGATCGACATCAGGTCCATGGGCTACGTACGCGTCACCAGCACGGATCTGGAGGCGTGGCGTACGTTCGCGGAGAAGGTCCTCGGGCTGATGACGGCCAAGGGGCCGAACCCGGAGCACCTCTACTACCGCATCGACGAGGTCTCGGCCCGGCTCGTGATCGAGCCCGGCGAGGTGGACCAGCTCGCCTGCGTCGGCTGGGAGGTCGCCGACCACACCGCGCTGGCGCGGGCCCGCGAGCACCTGGAGAAGTCCGGGGTCGCGGTGGAGGAGGGCACCCCCGAGGAGCTCGCCGAGCGCCGGGTGCAGGAGATGCTGCGGTTCCGTGACCCCTTCGACAACGTCTTCGAGCTCTTCCACGGCATCACCTATGAGCGCCGCCCTGCGGTCTCGCCCTACGGCCATACCTTCGTGACCGGTGAGCAGGGGATGGGTCACGTGGTGATCCCGGTCTCCGACGACGTCGAGGCGCTGGAGTTCTACCGCGACACCCTCGGGTTCCGGCTGCGCGACTCGATGAGCATGCCCGGCGAGTTCGCCGGCAAGGAGCCGGGCACGAAGATCTGGCTGCGCTTCCTCGGGATCAACCCGCGTCACCACTCGCTGGCGTTCCTGCCGTTCCCCAACGACTCCAAGTGCGTCCACATCATGCTCGAGGTCGACAAGCTCGACGACGTCGGCCGGGCGCTGGAGCGGGTCAAGAAGTACGGTGCGAAGCTGTCGGCGACGCTCGGGAGGCACATGAACGACGAGATGGTCTCCTTCTACGTGAAGTCGCCGGGTGGTTTCGACATCGAGTTCGGCACCGAGGGACTGCAGGTCGACGACCACAGGTGGGTCGCCCGGGAGTCCACGGCCGTCTCGTACTGGGGTCACGACTTCGGCGTAGGCCAGTGATCGGGTATGCGTATAGAGGTGCCTGATGGGATGTCTCCCGATGCCGCCGAGAGCTGGCCGCATCCCGAGCTGATCGAGTCCTTCCACGGTCGCTTCGACTTCGAGGCGCCACCGTCTCCGCCGGAGACCCCTGCCGACGCGGAGGCGGACGGCCGGTTCCGTACGGTGCTGGGCCGGTTCGCCTCCGGGGTCACCGTGATCGCCGCGCAGACCGCGGAGGGCCCGGTCGGGATGACCTGCCAGTCGTTCTCCTCGGTCTCGCTGCGGCCGCCGCTGATCCTCTTCGCGCCGACCAAGTCCTCGCGCGCCTGGGCCCGGATCCGTCGCGCCGGGCACTTCTCGGTCAACATCCTCGCCGCCGGCCAGGAAGCCGTCTCGAACCAGTTCGCCTCGCGTGCCGCGGACAAGTACGCCGACATCTCCTGGACCCCGTCGGCCCACCATGGCGACCCGCACCTCGAAGGAGCCGTCGGCTATCTCGACTGCGCGGTCCACTCGGTCCACGAGGAGGGTGACCACTACCTCGTCGTCGGCCGTGTCCTGGATCTCGAGGAGGGCACCGCCACCGAGCCGCTGCTGTTCTTCCGCAGCAACTACCGAGAGCTGAGCTGAGCCCGCCGAGTCGGCTCATCCTGACGAGATCCAGCGCCGAGTCGGCTCGAACTGACCAGATTTGGCGCCGAGTCGACGCGTCATGACGAGCCGACTCGGCGGTGCTTTCGGTTAGAACGAGCCGACTCGGCGGTGCTTTCGGTTAGAACGAGCCGACTCGGCGGGGGTTTTGGTCAGAACGAGCCGACTCGGCGCGGGTTTTGGTCAGGGGAGCTCATCGAGGCGACGGATCGCGTCGGCCTCGTCAGGATCGGGTTCGGGCTCGTCGAGGAAGGCCCGGGTGACCTCGACCGCGACGTCGGGGGCGAGGCGCTTGAGGCTCATCGCGAGCACGTTGGCGTCGTTCCAGAGCCGGGCGCCGCGGGCGATCCAGGGCTCCCAGGCGAGGGCGGCGCGGACGCCGGGGACCTTGTTGGCCGCGATCGCCGTGCCGGTGCCGGTCCAGCACATCACCACACCGACGTCGGCGCGGCCCTCGACGACCGCCCGGCCGATGCCGGCGCCGAGGTCGGGCCAGGAGGTGGTGGTGAGCACCTCCACGTCACCGCGCTCGCGCAGGTGGCCGAGCACCGCCCGCGTGGTCTCGTTCTCGTCATCGGCGCCGAACACGATCCGCATGGTCCACAACCTATCGTCGGCAGCCGCGCCCAGGGGTAGCGTCGGCGACATGATCCTCGCCTGTCACACCCTGGTCTACTCCGACGATCCCGATGCCACCCGGGCGTTCTTCCGTGACGTGCTCCAGCTCCCGCACATCGACGAGGGCGATGGCTGGCTGATCTTCGCCACCGGTCCCAGCGAGATGGGCGTCCACCCCACCGGCGGCACCCACGAGGGGCAGACCTACTCCTCGCCCCGCCACCACCAGATCAGCTTCATCTGCGACGACATCGAGGCGACGAAGGCCGAGCTGGAGGCCCGAGGCGCGGTCTTCGACGGAGACGTCGCCGACCACGGCTACGGCCTGGTCGCGATGGTGCGCGTCCCCGGTGCCGACGACGTCCAGATCTACCAGCCGCGGCACCGCACGGCGTACGACGCCTGACTCAGGCGTGGGTGGCCGGTCCGCCCGGGCCGGTGAACTTGGCGCTGGGCTGGTCCTTGAGGCTGGTGGTGAGCTCCCAGGTGCGCTGGTAGCCGGTGTGGGAGATCCGCCAGCCCTGGGGCGTGCGGGTGTAGCGGTCCTCGTAGAAGGCGGCGCCCTCGAGAGCGAACCCGAAGGCGGCGGCGAAGACCTTGTCGTGGAGGTACCAGCGGCCGGTGGCGATGTCGCCGTCGACGGCGATCTCGGGGTGATGGAGGTGGTGCATCGTGATGATCGTGTCGGGCAGATTGGTGCGCATGTAGTCGACGAGCTCGCCCGGTGAGGTGAACGAGAGCCCGGCGTAGTCGGCGGTTGCGTCATCGCTGAAGCAGGTGGCGAACTCGTCCCACTGCTTGGTGTCGAGGAGGCGTACGTAGCGGTACTTCAGCTGCTCGATCTCCCTGGTGTCACTCATGGACCAAGCATAGTAGAACGTGTTCTATAAATGGGGGCTGTGGGCTGTCGTTCTACCGCCGGTCGGCCGGATGTCACGACGAGGACCGTCCGCCAGGTGCAGGATCAAGGTGTGGACGCGATGGTCGAGCTGCGCGAGCGGCGGGCGGCGCTGTTGGCGAACCGCCATCTGACCTGGGTCTTCGGGACCGACGGACCGGGGGTGCGGGTGGGCGAGGAGTGGGCCGGTGGCATCCGGTTGCGGGTGTGCACCCCGCGCTCCGGAGCGACCTCGCAGCGGCCGATCGTGCTGGTCCTGCATGGCGGTGGCTGGTGCTGGGGCTCGCCCGAGCAGTCCCGCTGGATGGCCGGGCGGATCGCGGCCCGCACCGGGGCCGTCGTGGTCGCGCCGGCCTACCGGCTCGCGCCGGAGCATCCCCATCCCGCGGCCGTCGAGGACTGCTGGGCGGTTCTTCGGTGGCTGGTGGTGAACGCCGGCCACCTCGGCGCCGATCCCGGCCGGATCGCGGTGATGGGGGACAGTGCCGGCGGCACGCTCGCGGCCGTCCTCGCCCTGCGCGCCCGCGACGAGGGCGGGCCCCGGATCCGCGGCCAGGTGCTGATCTACCCGCTCGTCGACCTCGTCGGCCTGCGTGGCCCGGGGCTGGGCGGCATCGTGGAGACCTACCTGGGCGGCGACGCGTCGCGCGCCGAGGCGTGGTCGGTCTCGCCGCTGCGAGCCGAGTCCCATGTGGGTCTGCCGCCCGCTCTGGTCCTCACCGCGCGCTTCGACCCGCTGCGCCCACATGCCGAGCGCTACGCCGAGGTGCTGCGTACGGCTGGGGTGGAGGTCGCCGTGCACTGTCCGGACCTGGCGACCCACGCCTACCTCACCCTGCCCGGCCTCTCGCCGGCCTCGCGCGGGGGTCTGGCCCGAGTGGTGAGCTTCCTCGACGGCGTACTCGGCGGCCGGGTCAGCTGAGGTCGAGACGGCCGGCGAGCTTGTCGAGGTAGGTGAGTACGCCGGCCGGCTCGGTGTCGGGGACGCCCCAGATCAGCTCGTCGGCCACCGACCACTCGGCGAGGTCGTCGGGTGTCGGCCGCTTCGCGACGAGCACGCGGACCTCGGGCTTTCCCTCGCGGCCGGCCGACTCCCACTCGTCCTGCAGCGTCTTCACCTTGTCGCCGATGCCGGCCTCGGTCGGGGTCGACATCCAGCCCTCGGCGTTGCGGGCGATCCAGCGCAGCGTCTTGGGGCCTCCGCCGGCGCCGACGATCGTCGGGATCCGGCCCTGCGGCGGCTTCGGGTAGGCCCAGGACGGGCCGAAGGAGACGAATTCGCCCTGATAGGAGGCCTCCTCCTCGGTCCACAGTGCGCGCATCGCCTCCAGATACTCCTTCAGCGCGGTGCGCTTGCGGTCGCCCGGGATGCCGTGGTCGGCGAGCTCGTCGGTGTTCCAACCGAACCCGACCCCGAGCGAGACCCGGCCGCCGGAGAGGTGGTCGAGGGTGGCGATCGTCTTGGCCAGTGTGATCGGGTCGGACTCGACCGGCAGTGCGACCGCCGTGGAGAGCCCGATCCGTGAGGTCACTGCCGCACAGGTCCCGAGTGTGACCCAGGGGTCGAGCGTACGCAGGTAGCGGTCGTCGGGGAGCTCGGCGCCGCCGGTCGGGTGCAGGGCGTCGCGACGCACCGGGATGTGGGTGTGCTCGGGCACGTAGAACGTGTCGAAGCCACGCTCTTCCGCGGCGGTGGCGAGCTCGGCGGGCGCGATGCCGCGGTCCGAGGTGAACAGGACGATGCCGTGGCGCATGACACAACAGTAGAACGTGTTCTAGTCTTTGCGGAAGGGATCACCGGGAGAGAGAAGTGAACATGGAAGCCGACTACATCGTCGTAGGCGCCGGGAGTGCGGGCTGCGCCACCGCCCGCAGACTGGCCGAGAGCGGTGCCAGCGTCATCGTGATCGAGGCGGGCACCAAGGACACCGCTTTCGGGATCAAGAACCTGCTCGAGCTCCCTGGAGCGGTCGCCGCGATGCTCTCCACGCCGCAGCTGAAGAAGCTGGTCGACTGGGGTTACAAGTCGGTCCCGCAGAGCGCCGCCCTCGAGCGGGTCATCCCGATGACCCGCGGCAAGGTGCTGGGTGGGTCGTCCTCGATCAACGGCATGCTCTGGGTGCGCGGCAACCGCCAGAACTTCGACGACTGGGCGGCCGAGGGCGCGACCGGATGGTCCTACGACGACGTGCTGCCGGTGTTCAAGCGGATGGAGGACTTCGAGGGCGGCGCCGACGAGTTCCGCGGCCAGGGCGGACCGGTCAAGGTGCGCTACCAGAAGGACCTCACCCCGGCGACGCAGACCTGGCTCGAGGAGGCGCCCAAGCGGCTCGGTGTCGGTGCGCTCGACGACTACAACGGCAAGGAGCAGGAGGGCGTCGGTGTCGTCCAGCTCTCCGCGTCCGAGGGACGCCGTTACTCCGCGTCCAAGGCCTACCTGCGCGAGGACCCTCTGGACAACCTGCTGATCCTGACCAAGGCGCAGGTCACCCGGGTGCGGATCGAGGGCTCGCGCGCGACCGGCGTCGAGGTGGTCGGCGCCGACGGCGACACGCAGACCATCAGGGCGACCCGTGAGGTCGTCGTCGCGGCCGGCGTCTACGGCTCGCCGCACCTGCTGATGCTCTCCGGAATCGGTCATTCCGACCACCTCCGCGAGCACGGCATCCAGGTCCACGCCGACCTGCCGGTCGGCGACAACTTCCACGACCACCTCTTCGTGCCGGTCTCCTTCCGGATGGACTCGGCGCTGCGGCGGCCGACGCCGGCCTACTTCGCCGCGGGCTTCGCCAAGTCGCGGATCACCCGCAAGGGCTGGGCGGCCGGATCGCAGTTCGAGGCCTTCGGATTCGTACGCAGCGCCCTGGCCGATCAGGTCCCGGACCTGCAGCTGCACGTCCTCTACTGGGTCTACCCGTTCCCGAACCAGGACGGCGACAAGGCGATCCGCCCGCCCACGAACAAGCCCGGCCTGTGCATCCTGCCGACCCTGATCTACCCCGAGAGCCGCGGCACCGTACGTCTGGCCAGCGCCGACCCCTCCGCGCACCCGCTGCTCGACCCGGCCTACCTGAAGTCCGGCAAGGACACCGAGGTGCTCCTGGACGGCATCGCGAAGGTGCGCGAGATGATGGTCGGTCTCGGCGACAACCAGGGCGAGATCACGCCGGGCCCGGACTACGCCGACCCCCAGGCGACCCGCCAGCTGCTGCCCAACATCGTGCACAGCGTCTACCACGGCGTCGGCACCTGCCGGATGGGCTCCGATGAGCGCGCGGTCGTCGACCCGTCGCTGCGGGTGAAGGGCATCGACGGCCTGCGCGTCGCCGACGCGAGCGTGATGCCCTCGATCACCGGAGGCAACACCAACGCGCCCGCGATCATGATCGGCGAGCGCGCCGCCGACCTGATCCTGGGGGCCTGATGTCCGACCTGCTGCTCCGCGAGGACCGTGACCGCGTCCGTACGCTGACCCTCAACCGCCCCGACCAGCTCAACGCCTTCAACTCGGCGCTCTACGCCGAGGTCGCCGAGGCACTGTATGCGGCGGCCGAGGACCCGGGAGTTGCCGTGGTGGTGCTCACCGGGGCGGGCCGGGCCTTCTCCGCTGGCCAGGACCTGCTGGAGATGGCCGAGCTGGCGCAGGGGGAGTCCTCGGACCTGTTCGGCGTGGACTACGGCTTCATCAAGCTGGTCAAGGCGCTCGAGGCCCTCGACAAGCCCTTGGTCCTGGCGATCAACGGGATCGGCCTGGGGATCGGGCTGACCATCATCGGTTACGCCGATCTGGTGCTGATGTCGACGTCGGCCCGCCTCAAGACTCCGTTCACGAGCCTCGGCGTCGCGCCCGAGGCGGCCTCCTCCTACCTGCTGCCGCGTCTGGTCGGACGGCAGGAGGCGGCCTGGATCCTGCTCTCCTCGGAGTGGGTCAGTGCTGAGGATGCCCTTCGGATGGGTCTGGTGTGGCGGCTGGCCGAGCCGGAGGCTCTGGCCGCGGAGGCGCACCAGGTGGCGGCCACGCTGGCCCGGCAGCCGATCTCCAGCCTCCGGGCGGTGAAGGCGACCATGACCGCACCTCTGCGTGAGGGCGCGGCCGCCGCGCGGGAGCGGGAGAACGCGCTCTTCGCCGAGCTGATGGGCGGCCCGGCCAACGCCGAGGCGCTGGCCGCGTTCGCCGAGGGGCGGGCGCCGGACTTCACCAAGCTCCCGCCGGGAGTGTGAAACGTGTTTCAGATTTCCCTTGCGATGAGATAGAACACGTTCTAATCTGGACACATGTCCAGTCAGGTGCACGACGCCGTCGGCCGTGGTCTCGACGGCCGTCAGGCGCGTACGTTCGAGCGGCTCCTGGCCGCCGGATCCGACGAGCTGCGCGCGGTCGGTCACGAGGCCCTGACCGTGCGCGGGGTGGCGGCGCGCGCCGGGGTCTCCTCGGCGACGGCCTACACCTACCTCGCCTCCAAGAACCACCTCTTCGTCGAGCTCTTCTGGCGCCACCTCACCGTGGCACCTGCGGTCGAGGAGGCCGGGTCGCGAGCGGAGCGGGTGCAGGCGGCCGTACGCGGCCTGACCACCCGGATCGCCGACGAGCCTGCGCTCGCGGCGGCGGTGACACCGGCGCTGCTGGGCTCGGACGCCGACGTCGAGCGGCTGCGACTGCGGATCGGAGCCGAGTTCGCCTCGCGGTTCGAGGCGGCGCTCGGGGACGGTGCCGACGGGGCGGTCGGCGAAGCCCTGCTGCTCGCCTTCTCCGGCGCACTGCTGCAGGCGGGCATGGGCCTGATGACCTACGACGAGATGGCCGACCGGCTCGCGCCGGTGGTCGCCGTGATCGTCGGGAGAGAGTGAGATGACCAGCACCACCACCGAGATCTTCGACCCCTACGACTACGACTTCCACGAGGACCCCTACCCGGTCTACGCCCGGCTGCGGGACGAGGCGCCGCTCTACTACAACGCCTCCGACGACTTCTGGGCGCTCTCCCGGCACGCCGACGTGCATGTCGCGGTCAAGGACGACGTCACCTTCTCCAACCGGATGGGGGTCTCGCTCGACGCCAGCGCCTGGAACGCCGACGCCCATCGGGTGATGTCCTTCCTGGCCCTGGACGGCAAGGAGCAGACCCGGCTGCGGAAGCTGGTCTCGGCCGGGTTCACACCCCGTCGCGTACGTGAGCTGACCCCGCAGATCCAGGAGCTCGCCGACCACTACCTCGACGCGCTCTCCGAGGTGGAGGGCGAGGTGGACTGGATCGCCGGGCTCGCCGGCAAGCTCCCGATGGACGTGATCTCGGAGATGATGGGCGTCCCCGTCGCCGACCGCGACGAGGTGCGCCGCCTGGCCGACCTGGTGGTGCACCGGGAGGACGGCGTACGCGACGTGCCGGAGGCCGGGATGACGGCCGCGCTGGAGCTGATCGGCTACTACGCCGAGATGGTCGCGCAGCGGCGCAAGCAGCCCAGCGAGGACCTCACCTCGGCGCTCATCGAGGCCGAGGTCGACGGCGACCGGCTGGTCGACCACGAGGTGATCGCGTTCCTGTTCCTGATGGTCGTGGCGGGCAACGAGACCACCACCAAGCTGCTCGGGAACGCGCTCTATCACCTCGGCGCCCACCCCGATCAGCTCGCCGAGGTGTTCGCCGACCCGGGCGAGAGCGCGCTGGTGGGCCCGTGGATCGAGGAGACGCTGCGCCACGACACCTCCAGCCAGATGCTGGCCCGCTACGTCGCCTCGGACGTCGAGCTGCACGGCCAGGTCGTCCCCGCCGGGTCGAAGCTGCTGGTCCTGCTCGGCTCGGCCAACCGCGACGAACGCGTCTTCACCGCACCGGACGCCTTCGACGTCCACCGCCCCTCCGACGAGCTCGGCCGGATCATGAGCTTCGGCGTCGGGCGTCACTTCTGCCTCGGCGCCAACCTTGCCCGGCTCGAGGCCAAGGTCGTGCTCGCGGAGCTGGTGCGGCGTGCCTCTGGGTTCGAGGTCCACGCCGACCGGGCGGTCCGCGTGCACTCCACCAGTGTGCGCGGGTTCGCTGCGCTGCCGGTCAGGTTCGGCTGGAGGTCGCGGTGAGCGGCCGGGATGTTCACCGAGGTACCTCGGTGAGCGGTGCGAATGCTCGCCGAGATGACTCGGTCAGTGGTCACTCCCTTCGGGGAGTTCCGCGAAGGAAGTGCGCATTCACCGAGTCACCTCGGTCAGCATCCAGGGAGGACGCATGAGCAAGTACGACCAGCCCGACCGCCGCCCGGCGGTGATCACCGGTGCCTCCTCGGGGATCGGCGCGGAGACCGCGAAGGCGTTGGCCATGGCAGGGTTCCCGGTCGCGCTGGGCGCCCGGAGGGTCGAGCGGATCGAGGCGGTCGCCGCGGCGATCCGGGCCGACGGGGGAGAGGCGGTCGCGCACCCGCTGGACGTGACCTCCGAGGACTCGGTGGCCGAGTTCGCCGCGAAGGTGGCCGCGGACCTCGGCGACGTCGAGGTCCTGGTCAGCAACGCCGGCGTCACCCACCCGGGTGCCACGGTCGACGTCGACACCGCGACCTTCGCGGGACAGGTCGACATCAACCTGCTCGGCGCCCACCGCGTCCTGCGTGCCTTCGGGCCCGGGATGATCGAACGGCAACGCGGCGACCTGGTCTTCCTCTCCTCCGACGTGGCGCTGAGGCCGCGACCGTTCATGGGGGCGTACGCAGCCTCCAAGTGGGGCCTCGAAGGCATGGTCAACGCGCTCCAGATGGAGCTCGAGGGCACCGGGGTCCGGGCCTCGATCGTGCGACCCGGTCCCACCCACTCCGACATCGGCAACGAGTGGCCCGCCGAGCTCGGCGGGTTCGTGCTGGAGCAGTGGGTCAGGTGGGGCCTCGCGCGCCATCCGCACTTCCTCAAGACTCAGGCGCTGGCCGATGCGATCACCTCGGTCGTGACCGCCAAGCGCGGAGTCCACATCAGCACCATCGACGTCAACCCCGAAGCCCCTGTGCAGGAGGCACGATGACGATCCCCACCGTCTCCACCGTCCTGGACGACCAGGACCCGAGCGTCCCCGAGATCATCCGCGGCACCGGGCACCTGCCCGAGATGCGGGTCGACCCGATCTCGCTGTTCACCCGAGTCCGCGAGGAGTGCGGAGACCTCGGACGCTTCCGCCTCGCCGACAAGGACGTCGTCCTGGTCACCGGGGCCGAGGCCAACGAGGCGTTCTTCCGGGCGCCCGACGAGGTGCTCGACCAGGCGGCGGCGTACCCGTTCATGACGCCGATCTTCGGCAAGGGCGTCGTCTTCGACGCCTCGCCGGAGGAGCGGCAGCAGATGCTGAAGAACCAGGCGCTGCGCGGCGACATGATGCGCGGGCACGCGCAGACGATCGAGGCCGAGATCCGCCGGATGATCGCCGGCTGGGGCGAGGAGGGCGAGATCGACCTGCTCGACTTCTTCGCCGAGCTGACCATCTACACGACCTCGGCGTGCCTGGTCGGGAAGCCGTTTCGCGAGGAGCTCGACTCGTCCTTCGCCCAGCACTATCACGAGCTGGAGCACGGCACGGACGCGATCGCGTACGTCGATGCCTACGCCGACATCGAGAGCTTCCGGATGCGCGATGCCGCCCGGGAGAAGCTCGTCGCGCTGGTCCAGGCGATCATCGACAAGAGAGTCGCGCGCGGCAAGGTGGCTCGGGAGGAGCGCGACCTCCTCGACGTGCTCATCTCGATCGACATGGACACCGACACCATCACCGGCGTCTTCATCTCGATGATGTTCGCCGGCCACCACACCTCCTCGGGGACCGCGTCGTGGGCGATGATCGAGCTGCTGCGCAACCCGTCGGTGATGGCCGACGTGGTGGCTGAGCTCGACGACCTCTACGCCGACGGCAGCGAGGTGTCATTCCAGGCGCTGCGCTCCATCCCGGTGCTCGAGGCGGCCCTGAAGGAGACGCTGCGGCTGCACCCGCCGCTGATCATCCTGATGCGGCTGGTGCGCGAGGACTTCGAGCTGCTCGGCGAGACCATCCCGGCCGGCACCCTGCTGGCCGCCTCGCCGCGGGTCTCCAACCGGATCGAGGCCGACTTCCCGAAGGCCGATTCCTTCTCCCCGAGCCGCTACATCGACCCGCGCCAGGAGGACATGCAGAACCGCTGGACCTGGATCCCGTTCGGTGCCGGCAAGCACCGCTGCGTCGGCAACGCGTTCGCGATGATGCAGATGAAGGCCATCTTCTCGGTCATCCTGCGCGACTACTCGTTCGAGGCGGCACAACCCCTGGAGTCCTACGCCGACGACTTCACCAAGATGGTGATCCAGCTCCAGCAGCCCTGCCGCGTCCGCTACCGGCGGCGGTCGTCGTGAAGCTGACCGCTGACCTGGGACTTTGCCAAGGGCACCAGGAGTGCCTCGCCGAGGCGCCGGAGCTCTTCGGCTTCGACGACGACAGCTACCAGGTCGTCGTACGCATCACCGAACCGTCCGGCGGCCAGCTCGACGCCGCGCGTGCGGCCGTCAAGTACTGCCCTGCTTTCGCTCTCACATTGGAGGACTGAATGGACCGCGCCGAGATCGAGGGTTTCTGGGCCCACTGGCTCGACCTCAACCGGAAGGCGGAGGCCGACGGCAACTGGTCGCCGCTGGCCGACGTGTATGCCGAGGACGCGACGTACGGCTGGATGTACACCCCCGACGAGCACTTCATGGCCGTGGGCCGCGAGCAGATCCGGGAGTGGGCGCTCGGCACCGAGATGGCCGGCCTCGAGGGCTGGCACTACGACTACCAGGCGACGGTCATCGACGACGTCAACGCCATGGTGATCGGCTTCTGGCGGCAGCGCGCCGGGATCGTCGACGACGCGACCGGCGAGGAGTACGAGA
This sequence comes from Nocardioides sp. NPDC101246, assembly GCF_044767415.1. Lineage (NCBI taxonomy): Bacteria > Bacillati > Actinomycetota > Actinomycetes > Propionibacteriales > Nocardioidaceae > Nocardioides > Nocardioides sp. NPDC101246. The sequence goes on along the minus strand of NZ_JBIWNX010000005.1, from coordinate 130,207 downwards.
TCCTCGGGATCGGCGGGTCCTGGTTCGGGATCGCGCCGCGGCCCGACGGCGACGGGCTGGAGTTCGCCTGGCAGCGGGACTGGTTCGACCTCGGGTCGACCGCGACCACCTTCCTCGACATCGTCAAGGCGAAGAAGGCGACCGCCGGGCTGCTGGAGCGGATGTCGCTCAACGGCATCGAGCAACCCGGCCACTACCGCCTCGCCGACCTGCCCTCGACCGTCTGGCCGCCGCCGGTGGCGGCCGGGAGCTTCGTGACCCAGGAGCTGCCGAGATGACGCGCATCCCCACCAACCCTCCCGCTCAGCAGCTCGTCGACGGCAAGCTCGGCGCGGCGAGCTCCGGCGAGACGTACGCCATCCTCAACCCGGCCACGGGGGCCGAGATCGGGCGCGCGCCCGACTCGACGGCCCAGGACATGGACGCCGCGATCGCCGCGGCACGCAAGGCCTTCGACGAGACCGACTGGTCGACCGATGTGGCGCTGCGGGTCCGGTGCCTGCGCCAGCTCCATCAGGCGATCCTCGACAACGCCGAGGCGCTGCGCGGGCTGACGACCGCCGAGGTCGGCGCTCCCGCGTTCCTGGTGGCCGGGCCGCAGTTCGACACCCCGGTCGAGACTCTGGCCTGGACGATCGACCTGGCCGAGTCCTACGAGTGGTCGCGAGACCTCGGTGTCGGGGTCACGATGGGCATCTCCTCACGACGGACCGTGCGGCGTGAGGCTGTCGGGGTCGTCGCGGCGATCACGCCGTGGAACTTCCCCAACCAGATCAACCTGGCCAAGATCGGCCCGGCTCTGGCCGCGGGCAACACGGTGATCCTCAAGCCGGCCCCGGACACCCCGTGGCTGGCCGCGGAGCTCGGCCGTCTGGTCGCCGAGCACACCGACATCCCGCCGGGCGTGTTCAACGTCGTCACCCCGCGCGACAACCGGGTGGCCGCGATGCTGGCCGAGGACCCGCGGGTCGACCTGGTCTCCTTCACCGGATCGACCGCCACCGGCCGGGCGATCATGGCGGCCGCGGCGCCCAGCCTGAAGAAGGTCTTCCTCGAGCTCGGCGGGAAGTCCGCGGCGATCGTCCTCGACGACGCCGACGTCTCCTCGGCCGCCTCGATGGCGGCCTTCTCGGTGGCCGTTCACGCAGGTCAGGGCTGTGCTCTGACCACCCGGCTGCTGGTGCCTCGCGCGTCCTACGACGCGGCCGTCGAGGCGGCCGCGGCCACGATGGCCTCCCTCGGCGCGGGCGACCCCGCCGATGCCGGCACCATCTGTGGCCCGGTGATCTCCGCGGTCCAACGCGACCGGATCCTCGGCTACCTCGCGCTCGCCGAGGAGGAGGGCGGCCGCATCGCCACCGGCGGCGCGGTCGCGGTCCAGGACGGCGAGCTCGCCGGTGGCTTCTGGATCCAGCCGACCGTCGTCGCCGGCCTCGACAACTCCGCCCGCGTCGCGCGCGAGGAGATCTTCGGCCCCGTGCTCACCGTGATCCCGCACGACGGCGACGACGATGCCGTACGCATCGCCAACGACTCGCCCTACGGCCTCTCCGGCTCCGTGGAGTCCGGGTCGCTGGAGCGCGCGAAGTCGGTGGCCGCCCGGATCCGCACCGGCACGATCGGCGTCAACGGCGGCCAGTGGTTCGGCCCCGACGCGCCCTTCGGCGGCTACAAGCAGTCCGGCCTCGGCCGGGAGATGGGTGTCGAAGGCTTCGAGGAGTACCTCGAGACCAAGCTCATCGCGGAGCCCGCATGACGCCCACTCGGCGCGTCTGTCTCAGCCAGGCCGGTCGAGTCGGCGCGTCTGTCCCGGTCTGGGCTGTCGAGCCGGCGCGTCTGTCCCGCAGCCCCGGCCAAGCCCGGGACAGACGCGCCGAGTGGGCCCGTATAGCCGGGACAGATGCCCCGAGTGGGCATGGGGAATCGGGACAGATGCGCCGAGTGGGCGCGGGAAAGGAGTAGGGAATGAGATTCACCGACAAGGTCATCGTCGTGACCGGGGCGGCGCAGGGGATCGGGGAGGCGTACGCAAGGGGGCTGGCCGCCGAGGGCGCTGCCGTCGTCGTCGCCGACCTGAACGAGGAGAAGGGGCAGCAGGTCGCCAAGGAGATCGAGGCGGCCGGCGGTGTCGCGAGATTCATCCGCTGCGACGTCTCCGACCACGCCTCGGCGGCCGCGCTGGTGACCGAGACGACCGAGGCGTACGGCGGGATCGACGGGCTGGTCAACAACGCCGCGATCTACGGCGACATGGCCTTCGACCTGCTGATCACCGTCGACTGGGACTACTACGAGAAGTTCATGAGCGTGAACCTCGACGGAGCCCTGGTGATGACCCGAGCCGTCTACCCGGCGATGCAGAAGCGGGGCGGCGGGGCGATCGTCAACCAGTCCTCCACCGCCGCCTACCTCTACTCCGGCTTCTACGGACTGGCCAAGGTCGGCATCAACGGCCTGACCCAGCAGCTCGCCCACGAGCTGGGCGGGATGAACATCCGGGTCAACGCGATCGCACCGGGCCCGACTGACACCGAGGCGACCCGGGTCCAGGCCGGTGACGCGGCCAAGGAGATGACGAAGGGCATGGCGATCAAGCGCCTCGGTACCACCGAGGACATGGTCGGGACCGCGAAGTTTCTCCTCTCCGAGGACTCCTCGTGGATCTCCGGCCAGATCATCGCCGTCGACGGTGGCGGGACGTTCCGGCTGTGAACGCGGTGCCGAGGACACGCGCCGGCTTCGTCGGGCTCGGCAACATCGGCAAGCCGATGGCGCTCCAGCTGGCTGGTACGGACGGGATCGAGCTGTGGGTGCACGACATCGCACCCGAGCCCGTCGCGGAGCTGAGCGCCGCGGGCGCGAAGACGACCGCCTCGGTCGCGGAGCTGGCGACCGCGGTCGACGTGCTCAGCGTGATGGTGCGCGACGACGACCAGGTGCGCCAGGTGCTCGCCGAGGTGCTCACCGCCGTCGGCGATCGGCCGGAGGGTGCCCCGCTGACGGTCCTCGTGCACTCCACGGTCGCCCCCAAGACCCCCGCCGAGCTGGCCGCGACCGCCCAGCCGCACGGTGTCCACGTGCTCGACGCCCCCGTCTCCGGCGGCCCGATGGGAGCCGCCGAGGGCACCCTGGCGATCCTCGTGGGCGGCAGCCCCGAGGCGTACGCGGCGGCCGGGCCGGTCCTGGCGGCGATGGGCTCCAAGGTCGTCCATGCCGGCCCGGTCGGCGCCGGGACCAGGTTCAAGCTTGCCCGCAACTTGCTCCACTTCGCCTCCTTCACCGCCGCCACCGAGGCCCACCGCCTCGCCGAGGCTGCCGGGCTGGACCTGGTGGCGCTCGGCGACGTCGTCCGCCACACCGACGCGATCACCGGCGGACCTGGCGCGATCATGCACCGCGACACCACCGCGCCGATCGAGGAGACCGACTTCTGGCACGGCGTCTTCGGCCACGTGGTCGCGCTGGGGGAGAAGGACCTCGGCTTCGCGATCGCGCTCGCCGACGAGCTCGGCGTCGAGGTGCCGCTCGCCCGGCTCGCGCTCGAGCGGCTGGCGCCGGGGCTGGGGATGTCCGGATCCGGACCGGCAGAACCGGTGGAGGACAAGTTCGCCGACCTCCCCGAGGCCCGCGCCCGCGGGCTGCGCAAGATGGAGGAGGTCTACGGCTTCGACATGGCCGACGGCGAGGGCGACTTCTTCCGCTACACCGCCGACCACCTCTTCGGAGACATCTGGCAGCGCCCGGGCCTGACCACCCGCGACCGCCGGCTCCTGCTGATCGGCCTGCTCGCCGGCCAGGGTGCGGCGGACGTGCTCGGGATCCAGGTCCCCGCGGCGTACGCCAACGGCGAGCTCTCCGAGGACGAGCTGCGCGAGATCGTCGTCTTCCTGAGCCACTACGCGGGATGGCCCAACGGTGCCAGGATGAACACGGTCGTCGAGGAGGCGATCGGCAAGGCCCGGAGGAAGGCTCAACGCTCATGACGTACGTCATCACCCAGTCCTGCTGCAACGACGCCTCCTGCGTCGAGGTCTGCCCGGTCGACTGCATCCACCCCGGCCCCGACGAGCCGGGGTTCGGCGCCGCCGAGATGCTCTACATCCACCCCGACGAGTGCATCGACTGCGGCGCCTGCGAGGACGCCTGCCCGGTGAACGCGATCTACCCGGACTACGAGGTCCCCGACGCCTTCGCGCCCTACGTCGACATCAACGCCGCCTTCTTCGAGTTCACGGGCGAGCAGGACGAGCCCATGCCGCTGCCGCCCTCCGGCACCAAGATCCCCGGCGGCCCGCTCAAGGTGGCAGTGGTCGGGGCCGGCCCCGCGGGCTGGTACGTCGCCCAGGAGCTCGCCACCACCCGCCGCTGCGACGTCGAGATCACCGTCATCGACCGGCTCGCGACCCCGTACGGCCTGGTCCGCTACGGCGTCGCACCGGACCACCTGGACACCAAGGAGGTGGCCGCGGACTTCGCCAAGACGGCCCGCCACCGCCGGGTGCGGACGCGCTACAACGTCGAGATCGGGCGAGACGTCACCCACGAGGAGCTGCTCGGCGCCCACCACGCGGTCGTCTACACGACCGGCGCGGGCGAGGGTCGCAGCCTCGGCCTGCCGGGGGAGGAGCTGCCGGGCTCGACCTCGGCCGCGGAGCTCGTCGGTTGGTACAACGGCCATCCCGACCGGGCCGCACTCACCTTCCCGCTCGCCCACGAGCGCGCCGTCGTCATCGGCAACGGCAACGTCGCGCTCGACCTGGCCCGGCTGCTGCTGGCCGACGAGGAGGCGCTGACCTCCTCCGACCTGGCCCCGGCCGCGCTCGAGGCCCTGGCCGCCAGCGGCATCCGCGAGGTCGTCGTCACCGCCCGTCGTGGCGCCGAGCACGCCGCCTTCACCAGCCCCGAGCTGCGCGCGCTGGCCGACGACCCGGGCATCGACGTCGTGGTCGAGGAGGCCGACCTCGCCGGACTCCCGACCCAGGACGGTGCGAGCGAGCGCAACGCCAGCACCTTCGCGGCGGTCCAGAAGGCCGACCTGCTCCGCGACCTGGCCGCCCGGCCGCGTACGAACGCCGCGAAGCGGCTGGTCCTCCGCTTCGGCCTGACCCCCACCGAGATCCTCGGTGCCGACACCGTCGCCGGGGTGAGGTTCGACGGCGGCGAGGAGATCGAGGCCGGACTGGTCGTCCGCGCCACCGGCTACCGCTCCGCAGGGGTCGACGGCGTCCCGCACGAGGAGGGCACCGGCCGCTTCACGCACGAGGCCGGCCGGGTGCTCGGCTCCCGGGCCACCTACACCGCGGGCTGGGCCAAGCGCGGCCCCAGCGGCGTGATCGGCACCAACCGCGCCTGCGCCGCCGAGACCGTACGCACTCTCCTGGACGACCACGCCGCCGGCTCGCTCGCCGACCCCGCCGGCGAGTCCCTCGACGATCTCCTGGCAGAGCGCGGGGTGATCGTCGTCGACCAGACCGGCTGGAACACCCTCGACACCCACGAGCGCGAGTCCGGCAAGGAGATCGGTCGGCCCCGCGTGAAGGTGACCGACCGCGAGGAACAGGTCCGCATCGCGGCTCTCGCCCGCGTCTGACCCCCACCCCACGCCGAGTCGGCGCATCCTGACAGAAAATATCGCCGAGTCGGCTCGTTATGACGAGCCGACTCGGCAGGGATCTCGGTCAGGACGAGCCGACTCGGCGGTCGGTTTGGCCGGTGCGCGTTGGGGAGGTCTGCAAGAGTGGGGGCAAACCGATTCCTCGGGGGAAAGGCACTCCATGTCAGGCAGCTACCAGGACTGGAACCAGTCGATCATCGACGAGTTCCGCTCGAACGACGGCAACGTCACCTCGGTGCCGTTCGGGCGCGGGCTCGTGCTCGTGCACCACACCGGCGCGAAGACCGGCACCGAGAGGGTCTCGCCGGTGGCCAACCTCCACCCGGACCCCGACACCTGGCTGATCGCCGCCTCCAAGGCCGGCGCGCCCGAGAACCCGGCGTGGTACCACAACCTGCTGGCCCACCCGGAGACCAAGATCGAGACCCCCGACGAGGGCGTCGTCGAGGTCGAGGTCACCGAGCTGAAGGACGCCGAGCGCGACGCCGCCTGGGAGCGGTTCAAGGAGATGAGCCCCGGGTTCGGCGAGTACGAGGCGAAGACCGACCGGGTCATCCCGATCCTCGCCCTGCGGCGGCGCTGAGCTCAGACCGGTGTGATCGGCAGCGACCGGCGCGGCTCGAAGGCGAAGTCCGCGCCGGTGCTGAACCGCACCACCGCGACCTCGGAGGCCTCGGGGGCGGGCTCGGGGCGGCGTACGACCTCGGCCCGCCAGCCGTCCTCGAGAGCGGTCACCTCGACGTCTAGGTGAGGGTCGAGGGCCTGCACCGCGGCCTGGAGCGGAACGGACCATTCCGGCCTGATCAGCGAGACCCAGGCACCGTCCTCGTCGGCGGCCGAGGGCCGCACGACGAGTGCGTCGGCATCCGCCTCGACCGAGACGTACGCAGCGGGGTTGAGCATCGGGTGGAGCGCGAGCAGCCGCACCGCTCCCTTGATGTCAGCTGGCAGCGAGAGAGCCCGGGCGAGGCGTGCGGCGGCGATGCCGGCGACCCCGACCAGCTGCTTGCGGCGGATGTCGACGAGCTGCTCGGGTGAGGTCGCGCGGGGCTCGAGCGCGAGCGTGAAGCCACGGTCGAGCAGCGCCATCTGCAGGCAGACCTCGTCGGCGATGCGCACCAGCGCCGAGTGGGAGAACCCGGCCAGGTCGAGATCGGAGAGGAGCGGCCCGGCATAGTCGGCCGCGCCGTCATCAGCACGATCGATCGGCGCCAGCTCGAGCAGAGCCGCCCGGGAACGCTCGTTGACGGCCAGCTCCGGGACGGCCTGCGCCTCGGGGTGGGAGTCGTCGATGACCACGGTCCAGCGACAGTGCGGCGTCCGGTCGGCCGGCATCCGCGGCGGCCGGTGGACCGGACGCACCTGGGCGCGGGGATGGGTCGCGATCGCGGTGGCGTCGAAGGTCGGGTCCTCGATGTCGTGGCACATGCCCCGGACGTACTCCTCGCCCATCGGCTCCACGTCCATCAGTGCCCCGCAGTGGTCGAGGTGGAACTCGCCGTGGTTGGCGTCGTGGACGGTGTAGCGGAAGTCCATGAACTGCGGCGGCGCGCCGATGTCGAGCTGGAGGCCCTTGAAGATGGTCGGTACGTCACCCTGTCCGGGCACCGCCGGCGCGTAGCCGAGCGCGGCCTGCATCCGACGGGTGTAGATCGGCGAGGCGGCGGCCCACTCCACGATCGCGATCCGCAGCATCTCCTCACGCCCGAACGCGGAGATGCACCACGCCATCCCGGAGCGGTCGATCAGCTGGCCGATCAGGAGGAGCTCGCGGACGACCTCGGCGAGCTCCTCCCTGGTCAGGTCGGCGTAGCGGGAGCGGGTCAACGGATGTGGAGCTTCCGCATCCAGCGCAACGACGTCTGCATCTGCTTGGCGTAGTCGTCGAAGGTCTGCTTGCCCTGCGGCCCCATGACCTGCTTCTTCAGGGTCGCGACGTTCTGGGTCTCGGTGTACTTCAGCAGCCCCTGGTCGCCGTGGCGGGCGCCGACGCCGGACTGCTTCATGCCGCCGGACGGGGTCGACTTCGAGGCGTACGCGGTGGCCAGGCCGTCGTTGATGTTGACGTTGCCCGACTCGATCCGCGCCGCGATCGCCTGGGCGCGCTTGAAGTTCGTGGTCCACACCGAGGCGTTGAGCCCGTAGTCGGTGTCGTTGGCCAGCTCGATCGCCTCCTCCAGGGTGGAGTAGCGGTGCAGCGAGACCACCGGCCCGAAGGTCTCGGTGACCCCGTGGAGCATCTCCTTGGTGGTGCCCTCGAGGATGGTCGGCTCGAAGAACGTCGGCCCGATGTCGGGGCGCGCCTTCCCGCCGGTCAGCACGGTGGCGCCCTTGGCGACCGCGTCCTCGACGTGCGACTGCACCCGCGCCAGGTGGTCGGGGGAGACCAGCGCGCCGAGGTCCGGCCCGAAGGCGTACGCCGCCTCGATCCGCATCCCCTCGACGGCGGCCACGAACTTGTCGCGGAACTCCTCGTACCTCGCATCGGGGATGTAGATCCGCTCGATGTGCATGCAGATCTGGCCGGTGTTGCCGAAGACGGCGAACATCGAGCCGCCGACGGTCTCGTCGATGTCGGCGTCGTCGAGGACGATCATCGGGTTCTTGCCGCCGAGCTCGAGGCAGGCGCCGATCAGGTTGCGCCCGGCCTGCTCGCCGATGACCCGGCCGGTGGCGGTCGAGCCGGTGAACATCGCGTAGTCGACGTTGTCCAGCATCGTCGGCCCGACGTCCGGGCCTTCGCCGCAGACGACCTGGAAGAGCCCCTTGGGCAGTCCGGCCTCCTCGAGCAGCGAGATCCCGAACAGCGGCGAGAGTGCGGTCTTGTTGTCAGGCTTGAGGAGCACCGCGTTGCCGGCCATGAGCGCCGGGATCGCGTCGGAGAGACCGGTCGCGAACGGGAAGTTCCACGGCGCGATGATCCCGACCAGACCCCGCGGCGGGTGGCGCTCGATCGAGCTCGACAGCACCGGCATCACGCCCGGGCGCTTCTTGTCCTTGAGCAGCTTCGGCGCCCGCTTGAGGTAGTGCGAGATCACCATCGGCGGGTCGCAGACCTCCTCGAACGCGATCCGGCGTGCCTTGCCCGACTCGGCCTGGATGAGGTCGGCGATCTTGTGCTGGTTGCGCAGGATCAGCTCGTGGGCCCGCTTGAAGACGGCCAGCCGCTCCGGCAGCGGCGTCGCCGCCCACGCCCGCTGCGCCGCCCGGCCGGCCGCGGCGGCCCGCTCCACGTCTTCCGGCGAGGATTGCGGCAGCGCCACCAGCACCTCGCCGGTGTAGACCTCGGTCAGCTTCCAGGACGCACCCGTCGAGGACGGGACCCGGGAGACCAACTCACCCAGCAGCTCCTCGGTGATCCAGTCGGGGCGGCGTACGCCTGCGGTCTTCGCGGTGTCAGTGCTCATGTCTGATTCCGATCAGCTGTTGAGGACGAAGGTTGCGCAACGGTCACCGATCATGACCGCCGGGGCGTTGGTGTTGCCGCCGATGATCGACGGCATGATCGACGCGTCGGCGACGCGGAGGCCGTCGATGCCGCGTACGCGGAGCTGCGGGTCGACCACGGCCCGCTCGTCGACGCCCATCCGGCAGGTGCCGACACCGTGGTAGATCGAGGTCGCCCGGTTGGTCACCTCGTCCTTCATCGCCTCGGCGTCGATCGCCTTGCCGGGGTGGATCTCCGACTTGACCTGGTCGCCGAAGGCCGGCGAGGCCATGATCTCGCGGATCATCTCCACGCCCTCGAGGAGTACGCGCTTGTCGTCGGGCTCGGCGAGGTAGTTGAAGTCGATCAGCGGCTCGGCCGTCGGGTCGGCGCTGCGCAGCCGCAGCGTCCCGCGCGAGCGCGGGTAGATCAGCGACGACATCACCGTCAGCGCGGCCCGCGGGTCGACGTCGTGGCGGATCGGCGCGTCCTGGTTGGGGGAGGGGTAGGCCCAGGGAAGGACGTGCAGCTGCAGGTCCGGTACGTCGGTGGCCAGCGAGGTGCGTACGAACCCGACGGTCTCGAAGACGGTGTGGCCGAGGATCGACTTCCCGACGGTCTGCTCCTTGAGGACCGCCTTGCCGAAGTAGCCCGCGGTGCCGTGGTGCAGGGCCGTCGGCATCTCCCACGTGGTCGGTACGAACATGTGGTCGTGCAGGTTGTCGCCGACCGGCAGCTCGTGGAGGGCCTGGATCCCGTGCTCGGCGAGGTGGGCGGAATGACCGATTCCGGAGAGCATCAGCAGCTGGGCCGAGCCGAAGACACCGGCGGAGACGATGACCTCCTGGGTGGCCGAGATCGTCTGAGGACCCTGTTTGGTGACGATCTCGACCCCCGTCGCCCGCCCGTTCTCGATCACGATCCTCGAGACGTGCACGCGGGTCAGCGTGGTCAGGGTGGGCAGCTCCTGGTCGTGGAGGTAACCCCGCGAGGCCGAGTAGCGCAGCCCGTCGATCGCGCTCTGCTGGAAGGTCGAGACGCCCTCCTGCTCGGCGCCGTTGTAGTCGTCGAGCACCTTCACGTCGAGGGTCTCGGCGGCGGCGCGCTGGAAGGAGAGCGACGCCTCGGTCGGCCGGGGGTGCTTCATGACCTTGATCGGCCCGCCCGTGCCGCGGTAGTCGGTGCCGCCGCCCTCGTAGTCCTCCACCCTTCGGTACGCCTCGTTGACCGAGTCCGCGTCCCAGCCGGTGTTGCCCTCGGCTGCCCAGGCGTCGTAGTTGGCCCGGTTGCCCCGGACCCACAGCAGGCCGTTGATGGAGGAGGAGCCGCCGAGCACCTTGCCGCGCGGCTGGGGCAGCTCGCGGTTACGGGCGTGCTGCTGGGGGACCGTGTGGTAGCCCCAGTCGACGAGCTTCTTCAGCCGCGGCTCGGCGTGCATCGGGCCGATCATGCCCGGCTTGGTGACCAGGTAGTTTCGCTTGTCGTTCTTGCCGGCTTCGAGCAGGATGACGGACTTGCCGGCCGCGGCCAGGCGGCCGGCGACGGCACAGCCGGCCGAGCCGGCGCCGACGACGACGTACTCGGCCTCGGTGACTTTCTCGCGCGCCATGAGGTCAGATCCTCTCGATGATCGTGGCGGTGGCCTGCGCGCCACCGGCGCACATGGAGACCAGGGCGGTGCTGGCGTCGCGGCGCTCGAGCTCGTGCAGCGCGGCGGTGAGCAGGCGGGTGCCGGTGGAGCCGACCGGGTGGCCGAGCGCGATCGCGCCGCCGTTGACGTTGATCTTCTCCTCGGGGACCTGGTGCACCTTGGCCCAGGACATGACCACGCCGGCGAAGGCCTCGTTGACCTCGGCGATGTCGATGTCGCCGATCGTCATCCCGGTGTCCTTCAGCGCCTTCTCGGTCGCCTGGACGGGGCCGTCGAGGTGGTAGTAGGGGTCGGAGCCGACGAGGTTGGAGGTGACGATCCGGGCCCGCGGGGTGAGCCCGAGGGAGGCGGCGACGTCGGAGTCCATCAGCAGCAGGGCCGAGGCGCCGTCGGAGATCTGCGAGGAGGTGCCGGCGGTGTGGGTGCCGCCCTCGAGCACCGGGCTGAGCCCGGCGAGCTTCTCGAGCGAGGTGTCGCGGATGCCCTGGTCCTCGGTGACGGTGCGTACCTCGCCGGTGGGCTTGCCCTCGTCGTCGAGCATGGGGGCCTCGACGGCGAAGATCTGGCTCTTGAAGCGGCCGGCGTCGCGCGCCTGGCGCGCCTTGACCTGCGACCACAGCCCGAACTCGTCGACCTCGTTGCGGGAGAACCCGCGGTCCTTCACGATCCGGTCGGCGCCCTCGAACTGGTTGGGCAGATCGATGTTCCAGTCCGCGGGACGTGGATCGCCGGCTCCCTTGGGCACGTTGGCGCCCAGCGGGATGCGTGACATCGACTCGATGCCGCAGGCGATGCCGACCTTGATCTGGTCGGAGGCGATCATCGCGTTGATCAGGTGCGTGGCCTGCTGGGCCGAGGAGCACTGCGCGTCGATGACCGTGGAGCCGGTGTGGATCGGCAGCCCGGCGTGGAGCCAGGCGCGGCGGACCATGTTGTTGGACTGCTCCCCGGCCTGGGAGACGCAGCCGCCGATGACCTGATCCACCAGGTCAGGGTCGAGACCGGCGCGCTTGAGCACCTCGACCTGGGCGGCACCGAGCAGGACGCCCGGGTGCAGACCCGCCAGCCAGCCCTTGCGTTTGCCGATAGGGGTACGGACGGCTTCGACGATGACGGGCGTGCCCATGGAACCTCGCTCTTCGGGGGTATCGACAAGTCGCTGGTGCGCGGCCGCGCACCGCCACGCCTGATGACGTGACACCGGTTACACTCGATTGTCCCAAAGTAGAACGTGTTCTCGTTTAGCGCAACCCTTGTGTGATCCTGGGCACTGTGTGACGATAAACTAGAACGTGTTACAGAAAAGACCTCGAAGGAGCACACCCGTGACCGCTCTCCCCGTGGATTTCGATCCGACTGATCCAGTGCTCAACGAGGAGCGCATCCCGCTCCAGGAGTTCATGGAGCTGCGCCGTACGGCTCCGGTCTTCTGGATCGAGCAGAAGCCCGAGGCGCGAGCCGGGTTCCTCGACACCGGCTTCTGGGCGGTCAGCAAGCACGAGGACATCCTCGCCGTCTCCAAGGACAGCGAGAACTTCAGCACCAACGAGAACGGCGTCATCATCCGGTTCGCGCCGGACATGACCCGCGAGCAGGTCGAGCTGCAGCGCGCGATGCTGATCCACCACGACGCGCCCGACCACACCAAGCTGCGCCAGATCATCAGCCGCGGGTTCACCCCGCGCGCGATCAACGCCCTCAAGGAGCGCCTGATCGAGCGCGCCAACGGCATCGTCGACGACGCGCTGGCCAAGGGTGAGGGCGACTTCGTCTCCGAGGTCGCCGCCGAGCTCCCGCTCCAGGCGATCGCCGAGCTGCTCGGCGTCCCGCAGGAGGACCGCCGCAAGCTCTTCGACTGGTCCAACCAGATGCTCGCCTATGACGACCCGGAGTACGACGCCGACCCCGAGGCCGCCTCGATCGAGATCCTGACGTACGCGATGATGCTGGCCGCCGAGCGCAAGGCCGACCCCAAGGACGACATCATCTCCAAGCTCGTCAACGCCGAGATGGAGGGCGGCGCGCTGGGCGATGACGAGTTCGGCTTCTTCGTCATCCTGCTCGCGGTCGCCGGCAACGAGACCACCCGCAACGCGATCTCCCACGGCATGCAGGCCTTCTTCGAGAACCCCGACCAGTGGGAGCTGTGGAAGAAGGAGCGGCCCGACACGATGGTCGACGAGGTGATCCGCTGGGCGACCCCGGTGACCGTCTTCCACCGCACCGCGATCAACGACGTGGAGGTCGGCGGCCAGCTCGTCAAGGCCGGGCAGCGCGTCGGGCTCTACTACGCCTCGGGGAACCACGACGAGGACGTCTTCGACGACCCCGACACCTTCGACATCACCCGCGAGCACAACCCCCACCTCGCCTTCGGCGGCCACGGCGCCCACTACTGCATCGGCGCCAACCTGGCTCGGATGGAGGTGCGGATCATGTTCGACGTGATCGCCGACCGGATGCCCGACCTGAAGCCCAACGGCTCACCGCGCCGGCTGCGTCACGCGTGGATCAACGGGATCAAGGAGCTTCCCGTCAGCTACGCCTGACCGGGAATCTTCACATTGGAGAAGTGGGGCCGGCGGAACGGATAGTGCGCCGGCACCCACTTCTCCAACGCTTCGTGGACCACCTCGTAGAGCCCCTGCTGATAGGCCTCGGTGGTCACCCACCAGCTGACGTCGACGTCGTACGCGGCAAGCTCCTCGCTCAGCTCCTGCCGGACGCCCAGCGGGTAGAGATAGGCGCACCCGACGTAGCCGAGGCCGGGCGTCTCCAGGACGTAGGAGAACGACTTGTTCTCCTTCCACTCACCCTCGTGCCAGACCAGGTCGATGTAGTCGTCCTCCTCCGACGTCGGCCCCTCCGGCCACCCACCGCCCCGGGTCGCGTTGATGAGCTCCCGGTCGGCGTTGATGGCACGTACGTCATCGGCCAGGCACTCGCGCGAGAGCGGCCGCGCCGTCAGGTCGCCATGGGTGAGCACCCGCGGCGCCTCGAACCCGTCGGGGACGACGAGCAGCTTGCTCAGTCCTGCGTAGCTCATGGCACAGCACGCTATCGGAGGCCGTGGTTCAGGTGGACAGAACGGGAGTGGCTCGCGTCAGCGCATCGTCACGACGATCTTGCCCTGGTTGTCGCCGCTCGCGAGACGTGCGTACGCCGCCACCGCCTCGCTCAGCGGGAACGTGCTGTCGATGACGGGCGTGACGACGTCGCTCGTCACCAGCGCGGTGATCGCCTCGAGGTGTGTGCGCGACTGGGGCACGACGAGTACGCCGACGTCCTTGCCGGTCCGTGCCTTGACGATCGGGCGGGCGGGCAGGGCGGCGAGGAGGATCCGGGTCGAGCCGCCGACGATCCGGTAGGTGCCGCCCGGGCGCAGGGCGCGGTGGACGCGGAAGGGGGAGCGGTGAGCGACCAGGTCGACGATCAGGTCGTAGCGTTCGCGGTGGTCGGCGTGATCGGCCCAGTCCTCGGCCTCGAAGTCGACGGTGGTGCTCGCGCCGATCCGGTGCATGAAGTCGGCCTTGTCGGCCCGGTCGACGGCGGTGACCTCGGCGCACCGGGCCTTGGCCAGCCCGACGACGAGCGGTCCGCCCGCACCGCCTGCGCCGTTGACCAGCACCTGGTCGCCCGGATGCACTCGTCCTTCGACGGCGCGCCAGGCGATGCAACCAGCCTGCGGGAGGGAGGCGGCTTCGACGTACGACATCCCGGCCGGCTTGCGTGCGAGCAGCCGCGGCTTCGTGGTGACGTACTCGGCCAGCCCGCCGCGGTAGCCGGCCAGTTCCCCGAAGACCTCGTCGCCGACGGAGAGCTCGCTCACCTCATGCCCCACCGCTGAGACCACGCCCGCGATGTCGGATCCCGGCACCGGCTGCCGGGGTCTGCGCAGGCCGCCGACGCGCGAGTAGAACGGCGAGCCGGCGAGGTTCTCCCGGTCGGACCCGTTCAGCGAGCAGGCATGGACCTCGACCAGCACCTCGTCGGCCGTCGGCTCGGGCACCGGGAGATCAGCCATCTCGACCGCGTCGAGCCCGCCGTACGTCCTCTGGGTCAGCGCCAGCATCGCTGCCTCCTGTCTCGCGAGGCAACGCTAGCGCTCCGGCCGGAGGCCGACATCCGGTTTCGCCGGGGTCAGTCGCGGAAGTGCGGTGAGCGCTTCTCCTTGCGCGCGGCGACGGCCTCCTCGAAGTTGCCGGTGAGGAGGCGGACTAGGAGCTGGCCGAGGCCCTCGCCGTGCATGTGCTGCTCGAAGCTCCCAGCGCTCTGCGCGTCGATGAGCGTACGTTTCGTGAGCTCGACGCCCGGGCGGCTCCATCGGGTGATGGCGCTCGCGGTCTCCAGGCAGCTCTCGATCAGCTCGTCCTCGGGTACGACGCGGGAGACCAGGCCGGTGAGCGCGGCCTCCTCGGCACCGATGTCGCGTCCGGTCAGCATCCACTCCGCAGCGCGGGAGGAGCCGACGGCGCGGGGGAGCAGGTAGCAGAGCCCCAGCTCGCTGGCGGTGAGGCCGTTGTTGATCCCGGCCGCGCGGAAGTACGCCGAGGAGGCGGCCACCCGGATGTCGCAGGCCAGCGCCAGGCACAGCCCGCCGCCGATCGCGGCGCCGTTGACCGCCGCGATGACCGGCTGATGCATGGTGCGGAGGGTGAGGACCAGGTCCTCGAGCACCTCCATCGCACGCAGCGCCACCGACACCGCGGTGAGCCCCTCGATCCCCGGCATCCGGCCCTTCTCGCCGCTCTGGTCCGCACCGGAGCAGAAGCCGTGGCCGGCCCCGGTGAGGATCACCGCACGCACCGAGTTGTCGGCCGAGATCTCCTCGAGCCGGGCGACCAGCGGCACGATCACGTCGAACGCCATCGAGTTCATCCGCTCCGGCCGGTTCAGCCGCACCACCGCGACGTCCTCGGTCGGTCGCTCCACCTCGACGTACGTCATCTCAGAACTCCTTCAGCACATGTCGAGCCGGCTCATCCTGACGCCGATCCCCGCCGAGTCGGCGCGTCATGACGAGCCGACTCGACGCGGCACTTGGTCAGGACGAGCCGACTCGGCGGGGTCAGTTGGTCGGGGGCTGCGAACCGACGACCCACATCGAGAAGAACTGCGACCCGCCGCCGTAGGCGTGGCCGAGTGCGCGGCGGGCGCCGTCGACCTGGTGCTCGCCGGCGCGGCCCCTGACCTGCAGGGCGGCTTCGGCGAAGCGGAGCATGCCGGAGGCGCCGATCGGGTTGGACGAGAGTACGCCGCCGCTCATGTTGACCGGGAGGCTACCGTCGAGAGCGGTCTCGCCGGCCTCGGTGAGCTTCCAGCCCGAGCCCTCGGCGGCGAAGCCGAGGTTCTCGAGCCACATCGGCTCGAACCACGCGAACGGCACGTAGATCTCGGCGCAGTCGATCTCGCGGGCCGGGTCGGTGATCCCGGTCGCCTTCCACAGCGCCGCCGCCGCCTCGCGGCCCGCCTGCGGGTTGACCTGGTCGCGCTCGGCGGCCGAGGTGGGCTCGGAGCGCATCACGGTGCCGTGGATCCAGGCGGGCGCCTCGTACGTCTTGGCGACGTCCTCGGCGGCGATCACCATTGCGCAGGCACCGTCGGAGGACGGGCAGGTCTCGTCGTAGTGGATCGGGTCCCAGAGCATCTGGCTCGCCAGCACGGACTCGACCGTGGTGCCCTCGTTGTGCAGGTGCGCGTAGGGGTTCTTCAGGGCGTTGTTGCGGTCCTTGGCCGCGACGATCGCACCGATGTGCGAGGGCGCCTCGGCGCGGCGGATGTAGGAGCGTACGTGCGGGGCGAAGTAGCCGCCCGCGCCCGCGTGCACCGGCATCACGAACGGCACCGGTACCGAGAGCGCCCACATCGCGTTGGACTCCGACTGCTTCTCGAAGGCCACCGTGAGAACGCGCTTGTGCACACCGGCCTGCACCAGCGAGGAGGCCACGATGGCGGTCGATCCGCCCACCGAGCCGGCGGTGTGCACCCGGAGCAGCGGCTTGCCGGCCGCGCCCAGCGCCTCGGCGAGGTAGAGCTCGGGCATCATCACGCCCTCGAACAGGTCCGGTGCCTTGCCGATGACGATGGCGTCGATCTCGTCGAAGGTCAGCCCGGCGTCCTCGAGCGCCCGGTCCATCGCCTCGCGGCACAGCCCGGCCATCGAGACGTCCTCGCGCTTCGCGCGGTGGTGGGTCTGGCCGATCCCGACCACGGCGGCTGGGGTCTTGCCCATCAGTTTCGTCCTTCCATCACGCACACGAGGTTCTGCTGCAGTGCGGGCCCGCTGGTCGCGTGGCCGAGCACCTTGTCGGCCGACCCGTCCCAGATCCGCTTGGCGGCCTCGCCGATCCGGATCGCGCCGGCGCTGAACATCGGGTTGGCGGCGAGCGCCCCGCCCGAAGGACTGACCGCGACGTCGTCCGCGAGGCCGAGCGCGGAGCGCAGGACGAGCTCCTGGTGGCTGAACGGAGCGTGCAGCTCGGCGACCTGGACGCCCGCGGTGCCGCCCACGGCAGCCGCCGCCCGCTCGGCCGATCCGGAGATCGTCAGATCGCGGGTGCCGAGGTGGAGGCCGTCGGAGCTGTGCGCGATCCCGGTGATCCAGGCCGGACGCTGGTTGGCGTCATAGGCCCGGTCGCCGGCGGCGAGCACGATCGCGGCCGCGCCGTCGGTCACCGGAGCGCAGTCGTGCTTGCGCAGCGGGTCGGCGAACATCGGCCGGGCGAGCAGCTCGCCCACCGAGGAGCCGCCGGCACGGACGGCGTACTCGTTCTTCTCCGCATCGGTCAGCGACCGGTTGACGACCTCGGCCAGAGCGGTCTCGTCCCAGAGCCCGGCGTCGAGCCCGAGGCGCGCCTGGAGTGCGGCCAGGGAGACGGTGTCGGGCCACAGCGGCGTCATCGTGTAGGGGTCCAGCTGCAGCGTCAGCGTCCGGCGCAGCACACCGGCCGACGCCTTGCCGAAGCCGAAGACCAGCGCGGTGTCGACCTCGCCGGTCTGGATCTTCAGCCAGGCCTCGTACAGGGCCCAGGCGGCGTCCATCTCGACGTGCGACTCGTTGACCGGGGGCAGCACCCCGATCGCGTCGATCGCGCTCACGAACGAGAACGACCGGCCGGCCAGGTAGTCGGACGAGCCCGAGCACCAGAAACCGATGTCCTTCTTGGCCCATCCGGTCTGCTCGTAGCACTCGGCCAGGATCGGTACGAGCAGCTCGGCCATGCTCGGCGACCCGTCGAAGTCCTTCATCTGTCGCTGGGCGAACCCGACGACGGCAACGTCTCTCACTGAGCGCTCCTCACAGGTGGTGCTTGTAGCTGTCGAAGTCCGCGTCCGGCTCGTCGGCCGGCGCGAAGTGGCTGATGTTCTCGATGCTGGTGCCCCACTCGTCGCGCGGCTTCCAGACCGCCTCGACCCGCATGCCCATCCGGACCTCCTCGGCCGGGATGTCCAGGATCAGGTGCTGCAGCGCGATGTCGGCGCCGTCGAGGAGGACGTACGCGGAGACGTACGGCGGCTTGATCTTCTGTCCCAGGAACGGGACGTTGACGATGCAGAAGGTGGTCACCGTCCCGACCTGGGAGAGCTCGACCTCCTCCGCGGTCGGCACCCCGTCGGTCGGACAGGCGCCGCGCGGCGGGACGTAGACCTTGCGGCACTTCGGGCACCGCTGGCCCAGGATCCGGCCCTCGGCCAGGCCGCGGAAGAACGAGGACTCCTCCGGCGAGGCCGCGTAGTGATAGTCGAGGCTGACCGGGGTCACGATCCGGCTGACGTCGTCACCGGCGGCGGGTGCCGGGGTGGCGGCACGGTCGCCGGTGTCGGGTTCGAAGACGAGGTCGTTGACCGAGCCGGTCCGCTCCTCGGACCATCTGGCTCGGACCTTCATCCCGGTCTCGATGTCGTCGGGGGAGGCGACGTCGACCGCGTGCAGCCACGGGGTGCCCGCGCCGTCGACGGTGATCAGGGCCCACGCGAACGGCCTCTCGAACGGCTGGCCGGCGACGGGCTCGCTGACCCAGGTCCACGAGGTGACCGTGCCGGTGTCGGGGAGCTCGACGAACTCGGTCACGGCCTGGTGGCTGACCGGGTCGTACTCAGGTGGTGGGACGGCGACTCGACCGTCGGCGAGGCGGCCGCCGACGATGGTGGCGTCACGCAGCCCGGTGAGGAAGCGGCCGATCACCGGGCCTGTGGATCTGGTGTAGTCGAAGGCGACCGTCACGGGTGCCTGAAGGGTGCGACTCATGCCGCCACCTCCGTAGCGCATGCGCCAGGATACGGAGGTGGCGGCAAGAGGGCTTCTATGGTCACTCGCTGGCGCTCGTTCATGACAGAAAGTGAAACACGTTCTAGTATTGGCCACAACCCGTAAGAGGCGACGAAGGAGTCGATGAGAGTGAAGCTGGGGCTACAGCTGGGCTACTGGGGAGCACAGCCACCGACCGGGGTGGGCGAGCTCGTCGCCGCCGCGGAGGAGGCCGGGTTCGATGCGATCTTCACCGCCGAGGCGTGGGGGAGCGACGCGTTCACGCCGCTGGCGTGGTGGGGCCGGGAGACCTCCCGGGTCCGGCTCGGCACCTCGATCGTGCAGATGTCGGGACGTACGCCGACCTCGATCGCGATGCACGCGCTGACGCTCGACCACCTCTCCGGTGGGCGGTTCGTCCTCGGGCTCGGCGTGAGCGGCCCGCAGGTGGTGGAGGGGTGGTACGGCCAGCCGTTCGGCAAGCCGCTGGCCCGCACCCGCGAGGTCGTCTCGATCGTCCGCCAGGTGCTCGCCCGAGAGGCGCCGGTGACCAACGACGGGCCGCACTACCCGCTGCCGTTCACGGGCGAGGGTTCGGTGGGGCTCGGCAAGCCGCTCAAGCCGATCGTGCACCCGCTGCGCGCCGACATCCCGATCTGGCTCGGCGCCGAAGGCCCCAAGAACGTCGCGCAGACCGCCGAGATCGCCGACGGCTGGATCCCGATCTTCTACACGCCGCGGTCGGCCCCGATGTATGCCGACTGGCTGGCCGAGGGCTTCGCCCGACCGGGCGCGCGGCGGACCGCCGACGACTTCGAGATCGCCGCGACCTGCCACCTCCAGGTCGTCGCGAACGCGGAGGAGAAGCGGGCGGCGCTCGAGGCGATGAAGCCGTTCGCCGCGCTCTACATGGGCGGGATGGGCGCCAAGGAGCAGAACTTCCACAACCAGGTCTTCGAGCGGATGGGCTACGCCGAGCTCGCCGGCCAGGTCCAGGCCCTCTATCTGACCGGCGAGAAGGAGAAGGCCACCGCGCTCATCCCCGACGAGCTCGTCGACGACCTGCACATCATCGGCACCGAGGGCGAGGTACGCGAGAAGGTGGCCCAGTGGGAGGAGACCGGCGTGACCACCCTGCTGCTGAGCCTCGGCTCGGCCGCCGACGTCCATCGCATCGCCGAGGTGATCGGGTGACCCGGGGGCGCGGGCAGATTCCCGCCATGGCGGGAATCTGGCGGCGCGTAGGCCGGCCGACCCGGGCATTTTCCCGCCATGGCGGGAAAATGCCGCCTGCCAGCGCAGGGGCCGGGGGAGGGATCTGAGTGGGGACGTACGCAGTCACGGGGTCGGCTTCCGGCATGGGCGCCGCGGTGGTCGAGCGGCTCCTGGCTGCCGGGCACCGGGTCGTGACGGTCGACATCGCCGAGGCTGATGTGGTCGCCGACCTGTCGACGCCCGAAGGCCGCCGCGACGCCACCGAGAAGGTGCTCGCCGCGTGCGGCGGCCGGCTCGACGGGGCCGTCCTCGCGGCCGGTCTCGGGCCTGCGCCGGGCCGAGAGCGGCCGGCGCTGATCACCGAGGTCAACTACTTCGGCGTCGTCGAGCTCCTCGAAGGCTGGCGCGAGGCGCTGGCCGCGACCGGCGGGGCGAAGGTCGTGGTCTTCTCGAGCAACTCGACCACGACGATGCCGCTGGTCCCGGGCCGGGCGGTGGCCGCGCTGCTCGAGGGCGACGCGGAGCGGGCGCTGAAGGCGTACCGGATCTTCGGGAAGGGGGCGCCGGCGATGGCCTACGGCGGCTCGAAGGTCGCCGTGACCCGCTGGGTGCGGCGGCGCGCGGTCGAGCCGGACTGGGTGGGATCGGGGATCCGGCTCAACGCGATCGCGCCGGGCGCGGTGCTGACGCCGTTGCTGGAGAAGCAGCTGGCGACACCGAGCGAGGCCAAGCAGATCAAGTCCTTCCCGGTGCCGGCCGGAGGCTACGGCGACCCGGGCCTGCTCGCCGACTGGGTGATCCACATGCTCGGGCCGGCCGCGGACTTCATGGTCGGCAGCGTCGTCGTGGTCGACGGCGGCACCGAGGCGTGGTTCCGGGCCGACGACTGGCCGCGGCCGGTGCCCGGCCGGCGGCTGCGGGGCTATCTGCGCAGGATGCGCGAGTTCAGGAAGGAACGCCGATGACCGACTCGACCACCGATCCGCTGGCCCCGGCGACGCTGGGTCCGGTGACCCTGCGCAACCGGGTGATCAAGGCGGCGACGTTCGAGGGCGCCTCGCCCGGGGCGCTGGTCTCGGACCGGCTGATCGACTACCACCTCGCCGTCGCCGAGGGCGGCGTCGGGATGACCACGGTCGCCTATCTCGCGGTGGCCCCGGAGGGACGTACGCATGCCGACTGCATCTACTGGCGCCCGGAGGCGCTGGCCGGGCTGCGGCGGCTGACCGACGAGATCCACGCCACCGGCGCCAAGGTCTCGGCCCAGATCGGCCACGCCGGCCCGGTGGCCAACGCCAAGTCCAACGGGGTGCCGTCGCTGGCGCCGACGCGGTCCTTCAACGCGCTCGGGATGGCGTTCAACCGCGCCGCGACCGCCGCGGACCTCGCCCGGGTGGTCGAGCAGCACGCCGCCGCGGCAAGGATGGCGGTCGAGACCGGGTTCGACGCGATCGAGGTCCACCTCGGCCACAACTACCTGCCCAGCTCCTTCCTCAGCCCGCGGCTCAACCCGCGCACCGACGAGTTCGGCGGGTCGCTGGCCAACCGGGCATCGTTCCCTCGCCGGATCCTGGCCGCGGTGCGCGAGGCCGTCGGCGGCCAGGTCGCCGTGCTCGCCAAGATGAACATGCGCGACGGCTACCGCGGCGGGTTCGACCTGCCCGAGTCGGTGGAGTTCGCGCGCCTGCTGGAGTCCGACGGTCATCTCGACGCGCTCGAGCTCACCGGCGGCTCCTCGTTCATGAACCCGATGTACCTCTTCCGCGGCGACGCCCCCTACCGCGAGATGGCGGCCAACATGCCGCTGCACCCGGTGATCAGGATGGGCATGCGGATGGTGGGGAAGGGATTCTTCAAGGAGTACCCCTACAAGCCGCTCTACTTCCTCGACAACGCCCGCGAGTTCCGGCGCGCGCTCACGATGCCGCTGGTGCTGCTGGGTGGGGTCACCGACCTGACCGGGATGCGCACCGCGATGGACGAGGGCTTCGAGTACGTCGCGATGGCCCGCGCGCTGCTCCGCGAGCCGGACCTGGTCAACCGCCTACGTGCCGACCCCGAGACGGTGTCGAGATGCATCCACTGCAACCTGTGCATGTCGACCATCTATCCGGGGACCCATTGCCACCTCGACGACGAGCACGTCTACGGTGAGGCTCACCCCATTCTGCAGCCCCCATCCTGCTGAGCTGATTCCTGAAGGCGAGGATCCAGATGTCGATGCACTACGGACGTTCCCAGCACCCGCAGGCGCCTCCCGGATACGTCCACGACGACATGACGAAGGCCGAGATCAAGGAGCGGGAGGCCACCCTGGTCCCGCTCACCGACTCGGTGCGCAGGCTCGTCGACGCGGTCGTGCGCACCCAGGTCGCGGACTCGGTCCTCGATGACGTACGCGGCCGGGTCGAGGCGCTGACCGACGAGCTGCTCGCCGAGGCGCTTCCTGGCCCGCACGGGGTCCGGTTCGGCTCCGACGGCGGCTTCCGCAACTACGGCAACCCGGTGGTCGGGAAGGGGAACGCCTTCGCCCCGCCGGTGGCCGTCCAGCGCGACGGCGAGGACGTCTGGGCCGACTTCGAGCTCGGGCCCGCGTACGAGGGACCGCCAGGACTGGTCCACGGTGGCGTCTCGGCGCTGATCCTGGACCAGATGCTCGGCGAGGCCGCCTCGGCGGGCGGTCGACCCGGGATGACCGGCACCCTGACGATCGTCTACAAGCAGGGGACGCCGCTGGGTCCGCTGCGCGGTGAGGCGCGGATCGCGTCGACCGAGGGCGTGAAGGCGATCGTGCGCGGCCGTCTGCTGACCCGCCCGGCCGACGGCTCCGAGCCGGTGGTGTGCGTCGAGGCCGAAGGGATCTTCATCCTGCCCCGCTGGGCGCGGGAGCAGGTGGACGGGGGAGACCGGGAGCACGTCGGCGACGCCTGAGACTCCCGCTCCAACCTCTAGAACACGTTCTAGTTTCGCGATAGGGTGCGGGCATGGATACCAGCCGCATCGGTCCCCACAACGGTCATCTGATGGTCTCGGCGCTCGAGCGTCACAAGAACCGTCCGATCATCCATCTCGGCGACGTGAGTCTGACCGGGGCGGAGGTGTCGGCGCGGATCAGCCAGTACGTCCAGGCGTTCGAGGCGCTCGGCGCCGGCACCGGCTCGGCGACCGCGCTGCTCGCACTCAACCGCCCCGAGGTGCTCTTCATCCTCGGCGCCGGCCAGACCCAGGGCTTCCAGCGCACCTCACTGCACCCGCTGGGGAGCGCCGAGGACCAGGCGTACGTCATCAACGACGCCGGCATCACCGGCCTGGTCATCGACCCCTACTTCGCCGACCGTGCGGTCGAGCTGCTCGAGCTGTGCCCCGGGCTCAAGCAGGTGCTCACCATCGGGCAGGTGCCGCCGCAGCTGGCGGAGGTCGGGGTCGACCTGGTCGCCACCGCGGCGACCTACGACGTCGAGCCGCTGCGCGCGAGGCTGCTCCCGCCGGACCATGTCACCTCGATCACCTACACCGGCGGGACGACCGGGAAGCCGAAGGGCGTGATCGGGCTGGCCGGGTCGTTCGCGACGATGACCCAGGTGCAGCTCTCGGAGTGGGAGTGGCCCGAGGCGCCCCGGTTCCTGATGTGCACGCCGCTCTCGCACGCCGGCGCCGCCTTCTTCGTGCCCGTCGTGATCAAGGGCGGCACGCTCTTCGTGATGCCGAAGTTCGACCCCGCCGCCGTCCTGGAGGCCATCGAGCGGGAGAAGATCTCCTCGCTGATGGTGGTCCCGACCATGCTCTACGCGCTCCTGGACCACCCCGACTCCCGCACCCGCGACCTGTCCTCGCTCGAGACCATCTACTACGGCGCCTCCGCGATCAACCCGGTGCGCCTGGCCGAGGCGATCGAGCGGTTCGGGCCGATCTTCGCGCAGTACTACGGCCAGTCCGAGGCGCCGATGGCGATCACGTACTTCGCCAAGGGTGACCACGTGAACCCGGACGGTACGCCCGCGTCCCACCGCCTCACCTCGTGCGGTCGTCCCTCGGCGCTGGTGCGCACCGCCCTGATCGGCGTCGACGGCAAGCCGGTCGCCCCCGGCAAGCCCGGCGAGATCTGCGTCGCCGGCCCGCTGCTCTCCGGTGGCTACTGGCAGCTGCCCGAGGTCACCGCCGAGACGTTCCGCGACGGCTGGATGCACACCGGCGACGTGGCCCGCGAGGACGAGGACGGCTTCTGGTACATCGTCGACCGCACCAAGGACATGATCGTCACCGGCGGCTTCAACGTCTTCCCCCGCGAGGTCGAGGACGTCATCGCGACCCACCCCGCGGTCGCCCAGGTCGCCGTCATCGGCACCCCGCACGAGAAGTTCGGCGAGGCGGTCACCGCCGTGGTGGTCCCGCGTCCCGATGCCGTCCTCTCGGCCGAGGTCGTCGCCGAGATCCAGGCCCTGGTCAAGGAGCGGAAGGGTTCGGTCCAGGCGCCCAAGTCGGTCATCGAGATCGACGCCATCCCGATGACCGCCCTCGGCAAGCCGGACAAGAAGGCACTGCGCTCTCGCTTCTCCCAGTGACGTGAGCCAGGCGTAGCCCGCGACCGGAATCCTGTCGATCCGACACGAGAGCTCGGCGGTCCCACTACGCTGACTGCTCATGTCAGGCGCGACGGCGACGGGTTATGGGGTCCTCGCCAAGACTCTGCACTGGCTGGCCGTCGCCGCCTTCGTGCTGCAGTTCGCCGTCGGCTATGTCATGTCGACGGAGGTCGACTGCGACCCGCCGGGGGAGGACCGCAGCGGCGGTGACACCTCCGATGCCGAGGAGGAGCGACTGGACCGCCTCGAGGAGGCGTGCGAGGCCGCAGCGGGTGAGGAGGGCGCGCTCGCCACCGCCTGGGCCGACCTGTGGGACGGCCGGATCGGCCTCGACGGCATCGCTCTGCCCGAGCTGCACCTCCTGCTCGGCCTGGCGATCCTATTGCTCGGTGGCCTGCGGCTGGGGTGGCGTCTGATCGCCACGCTGCCGCCGTGGGACCCGCGACTGACCGCGACCGACCGGCGGGTCGCCCATGTGACCGAGCGGGTGCTGCTCGCGATGATGTTCGTCGTCCCGCTCACCGGCCTCGCGCTGGTGGCGGTCTCCGACGACCTGGTCGCGCTGCACGTGGCAGCCCACGTCGCGTTCTTCGTCGCGCTCGGTGCCCATCTGCTGCTGGTGCTGCGTCGTGGGCTGCTTCCCCGGATGCTGCCGGGGGCTGGGTAGGTCAGCGTCCCTTGAACTCGGGCTTGCGCTTCTCCAGGAAGGCCTTGGGGCCCTCCTTGGCGTCCTCGGAGGCGAAGACGGCGGCGCCCACCTTGGCGTCGTCGGCCCAGGCCTCCTCCTCGTGCTTGCCCTCGGACTCGCGCATGGTGCGGAGGATCGCCTGGACGGCCAGCGGCCCGTTGGCGGCGATCATGTCGGCGAGCTCGTGGGCCTTCTCGAGCGCGGTGCCGTCGGGGACGACATGGCCGATGAGCCCGAGCTCCTTGGCCTCGGGGGCGAGCAGCGTACGTCCGGTCAGCAGCAGCTCGGCGGCGACGGTGTAGGGGATCTGGCGGGGGAGACGGACCGCGGAGCCGCCCATCGGGTAGAGCGACCAACGGGCCTCGGCGACGCCGAACTTGGCCGACTCGCCGGCGACCCGGATGTCGGTGCCCTGCAGGATCTCGGTGCCGCCGGCGATGGCGGGACCCTCGACGGCCGCGATGAGCGGTTTGGTGAGCCGGAAGCCCTTGAGCAGCCCCTTGAGCACCGTCGGGTCGAAGCCCTCCTCGAACGACTCCGAGGGCGGCTTCTCGTCGGCCTTCTTCAGGTCCATCCCGGCACAGAAGTAGCCACCCGCGCCGGTCAGGATGCAGACCCTGATCTCCGGGTCGGAGTTCACCCGGTCCCAGGCGTCCTCCATGATCCGCAGCATCTCGGAGGAGAGGGCGTTGCGGCGCTCGGGACGGTTCATCGTGACGATGAGCTTGTGGCCGTCCTGCTCGACGATCGCGTGCGGCTGAGCAGAAGTTTCTGTGATCGGCATAACACCAGACCCTAGCGGAAAACTGAAACGTGTTCTAGTCTCGCACTCATGGCGCTGAACCTTGCTGACCTCTTCGAACACGCCGTCGACGCCGCGCCCGAGAAGGTGTCGGTCCAAGTCGGCGAACGCAAAGTGACTTACGCGGAGCTGGAGCGTGAGTCCAACAAGCTGGCCCACTACCTGGCCGGCCAGGGGATCGGGAAGGGCGATCACGTCGGGCTCTACTCCAAGAACTCCGTCGAGCACGTCATCGCCCTGCTCGCGATCCTCAAGATCCGTGCGGTGGCGATCAACGTGAACTATCGCTACGTCGCCGGCGAGCTGGAGTACCTCTTCGGCAACGCCGACCTCAAGGCCCTGGTCCACGACCGCGTCTACGCGCCGCTGGTCGCCGAGGTCTCCCCGAAGCTGGAGGGGCTGACGACGTTCGTCGCCGTCCCCAACCCGCTCGAGCCCCACGACGACTCCGACCTCAGCCCGTTCGGCGGTGTCACCCTCGAGGAGGCCTTGGCCGGGCAGTCCGACGCACGCGACTTCGGCGAGCGCAGCGCCGACGACATCCACGTCATCTACACCGGTGGCACCACCGGCTTCCCCAAGGGCGTGATGTGGCGCCATGAGGACTTCTGGCGCGTGCTCGGCGGCGGCATCGACTTCATGACCGGCGTGCCGCTGGAGGAGTACGACCAGTCCAAGCAGGCCGCCGGCGACGGGCTCATCACCCTGCCGCTCAGCCCGCTGATGCACGGCGGCGCCCAGGCGAGCCTGCTCATGCACCTCTTCGCTGGCCAGGTGACGATCCTGGAGCCGAAGTTCGACCCGGTACGCACCTGGGAGATCGTCGACCGCGAGAAGGTCCAGATGATGTTCATGACCGGTGACGCGATGGCGGTGCCGCTCATCGACGCGTACGAGGCGGGCCCAGGTAATGGGCAGAGCTTCGACGGGCAGAGCCTGTTCGCGATCGCCTCCAGTGCCGCGATCTTCTCCAAGTCGGTCAAGGAGCGCTGGATGAAGGCGTTCCCGAACGCCGTCTTCACCGACTCGGTGGGCTCGACAGAGACCGGCTTCCAGGGCACCGGCCTGCAGGACGCCTCCGCCCTCTCCACCGACGGACCTGTGGTCACCGCCGGCCCCCACACCGCGGTGATCGGCGACGACGGACACCCGCTCGACCTGGCCACCGACGTCGGCAAGATCGGCCGCACCGCCCGCAAGGGCCACGTGCCGGTCGGCTACTACAGGGACCCCGAGAAGTCGGCGAAGACCTTCGTCGAGATCGACGGCGAGCGCTACGCGATCCCGGGCGACAACGCCCGGATCGAGGAGGGCGGCCGGCTCACCCTCCTCGGGCGCGGCTCCAACTGCATCAACACCGGCGGCGAGAAGGTCTACCCCGAGGAGGTCGAGGCCGCCATCAAGGCGCACCCCGACGTCTACGACACGCTCGTCGTCGGCATCCCGGACGAGCGCTACGGGCAGGCCGTCGCGGCAGTCGTCGAGCCCCGGCCGGGCGCCACCATCGAGCTCGAGGGGCTGCGTACGTTCCTGCGGGCTCACCTGTCCGGCTACAAGCTGCCGCGTGCCCTGACGATCGTCGACGAGGTTCCCCGCAACGCCACGGGCAAGGCCCAGTACCCCAAGGCCAAGGAGATCGCCCTGGCCACCCAAGCGACCGCAACAGAGCAGGACCCCGAAGGAGCAGAGGCATGATCCGTACGGCACTGTGCGAGGCGTTCGGGATCGACTACCCGATCTTCGCCTTCACCCCCTCCGAGCACGTGGCCGCGGAGGTCTCCAAGGCCGGCGGGCTGGGCGTGCTGGGCTGCGTACGCTTCAACGACGCCGAGGAGCTCGACCGCACCCTGACCTGGATGGACGAGAACACCGACGGGAAGCCGTACGGCGTCGACGTCGTGATGCCGATGAAGGTGCCGACCGAGGGCACCTCGACGGACTTGTCCGCCTACATCCCGGCCGAGCACACCGAGTGGGTCGACAAGACTCTGCTCTCCCTGGGCGTGCCGCCGCTGCCGGAGGGGGAGGGGCGCGAGGGGGTGCTCGGTTGGCTGCACTCGACGGCGCGCTCGCACGTCGACGTCGCGCTGCAGCACCGGCCGGTGCTGATCGCGAACGCGCTCGGCACCCCGCCCAACGACGTGATCGAGAAGGCCCACGAGCATGGGGTGAAGGTGGCCGCGCTCGCCGGCGCCCCGAAGCACGCGGTCTCGCACGTCTCGAACGGCGTCGACATCATCGTCGCCCAGGGCTACGAGGCTGGTGGCCACACCGGTGAGATCGCGAGCATGGTGCTCCAGCCCGACATCGTCGACGCGGTCGGGCCGGACGTACCGGTGCTGGGTGCCGGCGGGATCGGCTCGGGCCGTCAGATCGCCGCGTCGCTGGCGCTGGGCGCGCAAGGGGTCTGGACCGGCTCGATCTGGCTCGGCACCTCGGAGTACCGCAACCTCAACACCCACGCGGGCTGGGAGAGCGCCTTCACCCGCGCCACCTCCGCCGACACCCGCCGGATGCGGATCTACACCGGCAAGCCCGCGCGGCTCCTGAAGTCGAAATGGACCGACGCCTGGGAGGCCGAGGGCTCGCCGGCGCCGCTGCCGATGCCGCTGCAGAACCTGCTCGTCTCCGACGCCCACAACCGCATCAACGCCGCCGGGGATCCCGACGTCGTCGCGATGCCGGTCGGGCAGATCGTCGGCCGGATGAACGAGGTACGTCCCGTCGCCGCGGTCATGGCCGACCTCATCGCCGAGTTCGAGGCGACAGTCAAGCGCCTGGACGCGATCGCCGAGGGCTAGGCCGCCGGCCCTCAGAACCACCAGGGCGCCGGCTCGGATCACCGAGCCGGCGCCCTTCTTCATGCCGGTTTCCCTCGTCGCCTTACCTCAGCGCGCTATCGCACACCATGGTCGCTGGCGCCGCTATCGCACCCGACAACCCGCCCAGAGGCGGGTGAGGACTGACAGGATGGACGCGTGACGATCTCGAGCTACGTACGTGACGGACTCACCTTCGACGTGGTCAACTCGGGCCCGAGCGACGGTGACCCGGTCGTGCTCCTGCACGGCTTTCCGGAGCGGGCGAGCTGCTGGAGCGAGGTGTCACCGATCCTGCACGCGGCCGGCTTCCGCACCCTCGCCCCGGACCAGCGCGGCTACTCGCCGGGCGCCCGGCCGCGTACCCGTCTCGGCTACGGAGCCGGCCGGCTGGTCGAGGACGTGGTGGCGCTCATCGACGAGGTCGGCCGGCCGGTGCACCTGGCCGGTCATGACTGGGGGAGTGCGGTCGGTTGGGGAGTGGCGGCGAAGCGGCCCGACCTGGTTCGGAGCTGGACCGCGATGTCGGTGCCGCACCCGGTCGCGTTCGCCCGGTCGATGAAGGGCCCGCAGCTGCGGAAGTCGGCCTACATGGCGCTCTTCAACATCCCGTTCCTGCCCGAGGCGGTCGCCGGGCGCGGTGGCCGCATGGAGCGGATGATGCGGGGGAGCGGCTGGAACGAGGAGGACGTCGAGCGCTTCCGCGAGGAGATCGTCGACTACGGCGCGCTGCCCGGCGGTCTGGGCTGGTATCGAGCCCTTCCCCTGGCCCCGCGCTTCGGCCGGGTCTCGGCCCCGACGACGATGCTGTGGAGCGATGGCGACGTCGCGATCGGCCGGACCGCGCTGGAGGGCAACGACGACTTCGTCACCGGCCCCTACGAGTTCATCGAGCTGACCGGGGTCAGCCACTGGATCCCCACCAAGGCCCCCGAGGCCGCCGCCTCGGCGATCCTCGGCTCCATCGCCAAGGCCTCCTGAGCCCTCAGCCAGCGCTGCCGACGCTCGGCGAGGTCGCCCGCGGCGCGGTGTCACGCGCCTCGATCGCTGCACGGACACCAACGATCCCGGCGCGGATCATGTCTCCGTACGCTCCTGGTGGCAGCGCCGCTGCGCGCTCATCGGCCTTGCCGATGTGCTCGGCGGCTGCGTCGAAGGCGCCCAGGCGGCGCAGGTTGTCGGCGATGTTGAGGTGCAGGCTCGGGTAGAAGCCGGCGACCGCGAGGCCGGCGTGATGCTCGCCGGCCCGATCGTCGGTCAGTGCGCCTGCTGCGTCGAGGGCGCGTACGTCCCACACGAGTGCCTCGGCGGGTTCGGGGTGCAGGTCGGCGAGGTAGTGGGCGAGCGTGCACCGGTGAAGGGGATCGCCCAGCACCCCGAGGTCTTCCCAGATGGCGAGCAGCTCCTGTCGTGCTCTGGCGGTCTGGCCTTCGTGGCCGAGGGTCACTGCGGCGGTGATGGCGTCCATCGTGGGAGCAACAGCTGGGGTCGCGGTCATGCCTCGATGCTGGGGCTTCGACCGACCTGAAGGTCAAGAGTTGAGTACGCGGGCTCATCACGCCACGCGGTGGCGCCGCGAGACTCGTGGCATGCTCGCTTTCGACCGCCCGGCCAGTGTCCGTTGGCGCATCACGCGCGTGCCCTGGTATCCCGTCACTGCGGCCCTTTCATCCGTCGTGGCTCTCCTTGCCGTCGCGAAGCTGGCCGCGAACTGGCTGGATGTCTATCTCGTCTTCTTCGGCGAGCAGCCGCAGATCGAGCCGTCGAACATCACCGCCTACCGCGTCTGGGGTGCGATCGCGCTCGTCGCGCTCCTCTGCGGCGTCGCCGCCCACATGCTCAACCCCGACCGCCGAATGCTCGGGACCCTCTGGCAGGTTCTGCTGGTCGTGGGCGGTGCCGCGATCCTCGTGCTCTGCTACATCCCTGGTGCGGTGGATCTGCCGGCGCCGGAGCGGGAGGGCGACGGCTACCGCGCCCCGCCCTGCTACTCCGGCGGCGACAACGACGAGTGTGTCGGTGGCTGAGCCGGCCCCTCGGCTCCTCAGGCGTCCGTCGGCGAGGAGAGCACCGTGACCTTCCTGGACGCCTGTGGCCGAGAGGCTCCCTCCGCAGCACGCCAGAGCGCAGCGGCGAGCCACAGGGCGGCGACGGCGACGAGTACGCCCCAGACGATCCGCGCGGCCTGCGGGAGGAAGAACTGGGGGAGCATGGTGACGAGGAGAGCGGCGAGCGGGACGGCGCTCCAGCGGGGGAGGGAGCCCGAGCGCCAGACCGCGATCGAGGCGAGCACGGCGGCGACTGCGACGAGTAGCAGTCCGATCGCGAAGACGGTCATCGCGGTCGGGTCGAGGCGGAAGTCGTTGCCGACGTCGGTCAGGCTGGCGTCGCCGTCGGCAACGGCGCGCTCGCCGATGGCCTTGAGACCGTAGACCTCGGCGCCGTAGTAGGAGATGGTCAGTCCGGAGCCGATGTAGCCGATGACGGCAGCGAGGTGTGCGGTCCTCTCCTGAGGCGTACCGTCGAGGAAGCCGCGGATCGCGCCATAGCCGAGCGGGATGAGGATGAGGCCGACGATGGCGCTGATGTGCGCAATGCTCCAGCCGGCGGAGGCCCACGAAGCGGCGCCGTCGAGTGTGGTCTCGTCAGCGCGCGGGGCTGCGATCTCGTAGACGGCGAAGAGGAGACCGGCAATCGCCAGTGCGATGGCGCCCATCCGGGTTCGGTGGTCGGGGTAGACATGTGGGGTGGTCACTGCGGGCTCCTTGATGGATGCGAAGAGAGCACTGCTCTCAATTGCGAGCGATGATTCCATAGATCCGACTGCGCCGCACGCGCTTTTCTCCGGCGTTCTGAAGATGCGCATCCCAGGTGGTCCTGGGGTCTCTACGTTCGTCGGGTGAAGCGGATGTCGCCGTTGGGTAGGCGTTCGTGGAGGTATTCCGGGTCGTGGGCGCGGTGGTGGTGATGGGAGCAGAGCAGGGCGGCGTTCTCGAGGTCGGTCGCGCCGCCTTGGGCCCATTCGATCCAGTGGTGTGCTTCGGCCCAGGTGCCGGGGATGTCGCAGCCTTCGGCTTCGCAGGTTGCTGATCTCAAGAGGAGGGCTCGGCGTTGGGCGGCGGTGAAGAAGCGTTCCTTGCGTCCGAGGTCGAGGACTTCGGAGTCTCTGCCGAGGACGGCGGGGAGGATGTTGGCGGTGCAGGCCAGCCGTCGGGCTTCGGCGGCGGTGATCGGCGTGCCGCCGGGGATCTGGGCGATGCCGGCTTCTTTGCGGAGCTGGTCGATGTCGATGGTGACGATCACCGTGGTCGCGTCCCCGCCGTGGATGGGGAGCCGGGCCGGGTCGAGGGTCTCGAGGAGCTGGCACAGCGCGCGTCCGAGGCGGCGGGCGTAGGGCAGGTACTCGCCGGTCTCGGTGCGGGTCCCGTCATCACGCCGCGGTGACGCGAAGGCCTCCAGGTTGGTGGCCAGCCGGTCCGCGGCCGCATCCGGGATGACTGCTGTGATCCGGGTGGTGCCGTCCCCGAGGCGTCGCATCGCCAGGCGGGTCTTCTTGCGGGCGTGGGCTTCCTCGGCCGCGAGCCGGCGGGCTTCTTCGGCTTCGGCGATCTCGGGGGCGATGACGTCGAGGATGCGGCGGCCGAGGCGGCGGAGCTGGGTGGGGTCGAACCGGGTCGCGTAGGCGACCAGCGCTTCTTCGGCCATGATCTTGATCTCCGGGTCGAGATCAGCGGGCAGGTCGTCGAGAGCGTTGACGATGACGTGGGCCTGGGCGCGGTTGCAGTCCCCGGTGCGCATCGCGGCCGCCACCCGGCTGTAGTTCCGGTCGAGGGCCTCGGCGAGTCGCAGGTCGGCGCGCAGGGTCTCGGGGCGTTGGTGGGTGCGGTGATGCAACCAGGCCGCGACATCCCGGGCCGCGGACTCGGCCGCGACGTCCTCGGCGGTGGCGAGCACCCGGAGCTCGAGCTCGGCCAGCTGCGCCTTGGCCCGGGCGATCTCGAGCAGCGTGGCGGCCTTCTGGTCGGTGGCGATAAACACCGGGTTCGCTTCCGCGACCCCATCGAGGATGCCGGTGATCGCGACCACGGCCGAGAGCACAGGATGCTGTGGTTGTTGCAGCGTGGTCATCGAAGCGGTCACCTCCCGACGTACGAACTCTTCACACCCGCGCATGCGGATGTGTTCTGGTTCGCTGGTCTCGGAGGCCCGGCAGTACGGGCTATTACTTACCCTCGCAGCTCAGCGTTCACGCCCCTGGTTCCCCTGGATTACCCCACCCCCGTTGTGTCTCGAGTGGAAGGGCACGCCTCTTTCGAGGTGGTCGGCCATCACGTTTACGCCTGCGCCGAGCCTACCACACAAAGCAAAACCAATGAACCCAATCAGGGACAGGTATCCCCAACCAAACCCAGACCGCTGCTGGAAGGCGCATAAGACAGCCAAATGGCACCCAGCCCAGACACCCTGGTTCGAAATCTCCCAACCCAGACACCGTATTGGCCCCACCCGCGCTGGAACCCAAGCACGAGACCAAACGGACACACATCCACATCCCCGCCCGAACGCGGCGAGCGAGCCGGCCAGCACTGCCCCAACGCGCTATCGCACACCGATGTCGTCTGGCGCGATACAGCACAGAAAAACGCCACAAAAGAAGGGGCCCCGGCAACTACCGGGGCCCCTCAAGGAGAAGCGGATCAGGACGCCGCCAGCGATCGTCCGATCCGCAGCGCCTGCTCCGTAGCCCCACCGAACACGAACTCGAATCGCTTCGCGGTCGTGAAGTAGCGATGGGCCTCGCCGTCGAGGTCGATGCCGACACCGCCGTGGACGTGGACGGTGGTGTGGGCGAGGCGGTGGGCAGCGTCTGCGGCCCAGAGCTTGGCGACTGCGACCTGGTCGTCGGCGGGGAGTCCCGAGGAGACCCGCCAGACGGCCTGCCAGAGGGTGAGCCTCTGGGCGAGTACGTCGATGAACCCGTCGGCCAGCCGCTGAGAGACGGCCTGGAACGTACCGATGGCGCGGCCGAACTGCTCCCGGGTCTTGGCGTAGGACGAGGTGAGCTCGAGGGCTCCCTCGGTGATGCCCAACAGCTCGGCGGCCGCGGCTACGGTCAACAGCGAGCCGAGACGGTCGGCGGCAGCGGAGTCCCCGACCCGACGAGCGGGGGCCGAGGTGAACGAGACCAGCGCGGTGACGTCGCCGTCGCTGGTGTGCTGGGCATGGCGGTCCACGCCCTCGGCCGAGGCGTCGACCAGGAAGACCCCGACGGTGCCGTCCGGCTCCGAGGCGGTCACCAGGAAGGCGTCGGCGATCATCCCGGCCCTGACCAGCGTCTTCACGCCGGTGACCGTCTCGCCCGTGGCGACGACGGTCGGGGAGTCGGGCAGGTGGGAGTGCTCCTCGGCGACCGCGGCCGTCAGGACCCGCGAGCCGTCGGCGACACCGGCCAGGGTGTCCGCAGCGGTCTCCGAGAGGAAGAGGCCACACGGCCCGTGCACCGCGAGCGGCACCGGAGCGACCCGGCGTCCGGCCTCGACGAGCACGCGGCACAGCTCGACGAGCCCGAGCCCGGCGCCGTCGTACGCCTCGGGCAGATGCAGCCCGAGCAGCCCGGCCTCGCCGAGGGCGGACCACAGAGCGGTGTCGAAGCGGCCGCGGTCGCCGGCGTCCGCCTCGACCGTACGCAGCCGGTCGACGCCGGTCGCGTCGCCGATGATCTTGGCCGCGAGCTCGGCGGCGTCGTCGGATTCGGTGGTGAAGGAGAAGTCCATGGTGTTCTCGCAATCGACTGTGTTGGTCTCGACACGCTCGCTGACGCTCGCGGCTCGACCGACCGGTGGATGGGTCAGCGCTTGGCGGCAGGCAGGCCGAGGCCCACGTACCCGATGATGTCTCGCTGGATCTCGTTCGTGCCGCCGCCGAAGGTCATCACCAGCGAGGAGCGGTGGAATCGCTCCAGGCGGCCGGCGAGCGCGGCGCCGGGGGAGTCGGCGGTGATGCCCGCGTGCGGGCCGACGATCTCCATGAGCGTCCGGTAGACCTCGGTGGCGAGCTCCGAGCCGTAGACCTTGGTCGCCGAGGCTTCGGCCGGCGAGAGCGCGACCCCGTGGTCGGCGTCGGAGGCGAGCTTCCAGTTGATCAGGGAGAGCGCCTCGATGCGAGCGTGCGCTCGCCCGAGGGCCAGCTGGACCCACTCGGCGTCGATCACCCGGCTGCCGTCAGGCGCGACCGTTGTCCGCGCCCACTCCTTCACCAGCCCGATCGAGTGGACCAGTGGCGCCGCGGAGGTGAGTGCGACCCGCTCGTGGTTGAGCTGGTTGGTCATCAGCGCCCAGCCGCCGCCCCGCGAGGAGACGAGGTTCGACGCAGGTACGCGTACGTCGGAGTAGTAGGTCGCCGAGGTGCCCACCCCGGCCACGGTCTGGACCGGCGTATAGGAGAAACCCGAGGACGACGTGGGCACCAGGATCATCGACAGGCCCTTGTGGCGCGACGCCTCCGGTTCCGTCCGGCAGGCGAGCCAGATCCAGTCTGCATACTGGATCAGCGAGGTCCACATCTTCTGGCCGTTGATGACCCACTCGCCGGTGCCTTCGTCGAGCACCGCCTTCGTCTGCAGCGAGGCGAGGTCCGTCCCCGAGCCCGGCTCGGAGTAGCCGATCGAGAAGTGCAGCTCCCCGGCCAGGATCTTCGGCAGGAAGTACGCCTTCTGCTCGTCGGTCCCGAACCGCATGATCGTCGGACCGACCGTGTTGAGCGTGAGATAGGGGATCGGCACCCCGGCCACCGCGGCGGCGTCGGTGAAGATCAGCTGCTCCACCATGGAGCGGTCCTGGCCGCCGTACTCCTTCGGCCAGCCGATCCCGAGCCAGCCGTCCGCGCCGATCTGCCGGATGGTCGAGAGGTAGACCTCCTTGTCGGCCTCGTCTCCGAACTCGCCCGATGCCCGCGCGAGCGCGGCACGGCGCTCCGGCGTGACCAATTGGGCGAAATAGGAGTTGAGCTCTGAGCGAAGTTGCTCCTGGGCGGGTGTCAAGGCCACATGCATGTGATAAAACTAGAACAGGTTCTACGTTTTGAACAGGCCTGGCGCGCTAGACCTGCGCGCCCCAGAAGACCCAGCGGAAGGTACGACCATGGCCGACCCCACCACCCAGACCCGCACGCTCGACCACGGCTCCCAGCCGGAGCGCTTCGCGCGCGGTTGGCACTGTCTGGGCCTGGCCAGCGACTTCAGGGACGGCAAGCCCCACGCCGTCGAGGCCTTCGGCGGCAAGCTGGTCGTCTGGGAGAACACCAAGGGCGAGCTGGGCGTGCTCGACGGCTACTGCCGTCACATGGGCGGTGACCTCACCCAGGGCACGGTGAAGGGCGACGAGGTCGGCTGTCCGTTCCACGACTGGCGCTGGGGCGCCGACGGCCGCTGCAAGCAGATCCCCTACGCCCGCCGCGTCCCGCTGCGCGCCCGCACCAAGGCGTACGAGACCGTCATCCGCAACGACTCGCTGCTGATCTGGCACGACCCCGAGGGCTCGAAGGCCGACCACGACATCCTGCCGCCGGAGCTGCCCGACGTCAGCAACCGCGAGATCTACACCGACTGGATCTGGAACACGGTTCCGATCAAGGGCAGCCACTGCCGCGAGCTGATCGACAACGTGGTCGACATGGCGCACTTCTACTACGTGCACTTCGCCTTCCCGACCGACTTCCGCAACGTGTTCGAGGACCACACCGCGACGCAGTACATGGCGTCCAAGGGGCGTCCCGACGTCGCCGGCGGCTACGGCGACGCTGACATGTTCCTGAAGTCCGAGGCGACCTACTACGGCCCGGCGTACATGATCAACTGGCTCGAGGTCGACTACAAGGGCTTCGTGACCGAGGTGATCCTGATCAACTGCCACATCCCGACCGGCCCGGACTCGTTCCTGCTGCAGTACGGCATCACCGTCAAGAAGCCCGAGGGTCTCGACGACAAGACCGCCAACTTCATCGGCAAGAAGTATGCCGACATGTTCGGTGATGGGTTCCTCCAGGACGTGGCGATCTGGGAGAACAAGGCTCCCGTGCAGAACCCGTTGCTCTGCGAAGAGGACGGTCCGGTCTACCAGCTGCGCCGCTGGTACGAGCAGTTCTACGTCGACGTCGCCGACATCGAGCCGGAGATGCGTGCCCGCTTCGAGTTCGAGGTCGACACCACCAAGGCCAACGAGTTCTGGCACGAGGAGGTCGCCGAGAACCTGCGCCGGATCGAGGCGGAAAAGTCCGAGAGCCCTGAGTCGAGCGACGCAGGGGTCAGTTGATGGCCTCGTTCGTCCCGACATCGCAGGACACCTTCGAGGACCAGCGGCTCTACACCCAGGCCCGCTTGGTCGAGGTGGAGTGCCTCGACTGCCTCGCCTGCGTCGGGGTGAAGAAGAACAGCGAGCACCAGACCTCCGTCCAGTGGACGGCCGAGGCGCAGGCCCAGTGTCCGGATCTCGTACGCCGCAAGGCCGCAGCCAACGGCGAGCGGCTCGTCCACGCCCGCTGCCCTCGTCTGGCAGCCTCCATCGAAGCAGCCGTCGCCGACGGCCGGATCCAGATCGGAGCCGAAGATGGCTACTGACTCTTTCCTGCTGCCCGTCAGCGACATCATCAAGGAGACTTCCGAAGCGCACTCGATCGTCTTCGAGCTGCCCGAGGACGTACGGCACGCCTTCCAGCCGAAGCCGGGCCAGTTCCTGACCGTCGCGGTGCCGAGCGACCGCGACGGGCTCGCGGCCCGGTGCTACTCGCTCTCCAGCGCGCCGGGTGATCCGCTCACTGTGACCGTGAAGCGCACTGTGGACGGCTACGCGTCGAACTGGATCTGCGACAACCTCCAGCCCGGTGACACGCTGCGTGTCCTTCCGCCAAGCGGAATCTTCACACCGGCCAACATCGACGCCGACTTCCTGCTCTTCGCCGGCGGTTCGGGCGTCACCCCGATCATCTCGATCGCGCGCACGGCCCTCCGCGAGGGCACGGGGCGGATCGTGGTCTTCTACGCCAACCGTGACGAGCGCTCGGTGATCTTCGCCGAGGAGTGGGCGCGGCTCGCCGCCGAGCATCCGGACCGGCTCCAGGTCGTCCACTGGCTCGAGTCGGTCCAGGGGCTGCCCACCGGCGAGCAGCTCAAGGCCTTCGCGGCCGACCGGCTGACGTACGACGCCTTCGTCTGTGGACCGGCGCCGTTCATGAAGGCGACGATCGCCGCGCTCAAGGAGCTGGAGTTCCCGCGGGCGCGGCGGCATCAGGAGAAGTTCGCCTCCCTGGGCGGCAACCCGTTCGGCGACGTCGCTCCGGTCGAGGAGGCCGAGGCGGAGGTCGTCGAGCCCGCCGAGGCCGTGGACGGTGTCACCAAGCAGCCCGTGACGCTGGAGATCGAG
Source organism: Nocardioides sp. NPDC101246 (assembly GCF_044767415.1). NCBI lineage: Bacteria > Bacillati > Actinomycetota > Actinomycetes > Propionibacteriales > Nocardioidaceae > Nocardioides > Nocardioides sp. NPDC101246. Next base: position 91,744 of record NZ_JBIWNX010000005.1, on the reverse strand, counting down.
CTCGATGGCACCACGACGACGTACGACGACTGGGACCCGGGCACCCCGATGCTCGAGTTCCTCGAGGCGAAGGGCGTCCAGGCGCCCTACTCGTGTCGCGAGGGTGAGTGCTCGGCGTGCGCGTTCCGGCTGCTCGAGGGTGAGGTGAAGATGGTGCGCAACGACGTGCTCGAGCAGGAGGACCTCGACGACGGGATCCGACTGGGCTGCCAGTCGCTGCCGACCACCGACACCGTCCGCGGCACGTACTCCTGAGGGACTCGCGAGAGATACAGATCACCAACCGGTTGCCGGGTCCCGGCATCCGGCGCGATAGTGTCGCGCTGCCCGAACCACATCCCCGCCGGGTCCCTCGACGTGTTGCACGTCGGGTGACAGGTAGGGCTCTAGCGAGGTCTCCCCACACGTGTTCAATCGCAACTTCTACGCAGCCCAGGACGACCGGCGCTTCGTCGTCGGCTATGCCCTCGACCTCGGCTTCAGGGTCTTCGACGCCTACTCGGCACCTGGCCAGCCGTTGAGCGAGATCACCACGACGGCATCGGCCTCGCTGCTCGCGCCTCGGCCGGCGTTCAAGCTCTACGCCCCCAACACCGGCCCCGAGCCGGTGATCACCCGGGTCGAGCTGGACGAGTCCGAGTTCGGTCCTTCGGCCTTCGAGTACCAGTGCAACGGCTGGGGCCTGATCGGCCTCAACTTCGGTGGCGTCGTCGGCATCGGTGGCCTCGGTTGGAGCACCCTCACCACCATGGCGGAGGCCCGTGCGACCCGTTGGCACGCGGTGGAGCCGATCGGCGCCGCTCCGGCGGAGTGGAACTGGCCGGCCGTCGACGACGCCGCGATCAAGATGTTCGAGGCGATCGCCTCGATGGCGGGCTCGGCCGTGGGTGACAGTCCGATCCTGGCCGCCGCCGGTCAGCTCATCAAGGACAAGGGTCTGCTCTACGAGTCCGGCGGCGGGCTCCACGCCCGCCCGGGCCTCGGCTGAGGGTTGATACACGGGGCGTATCAATAGGCGCCTAATCGATACTTCCCATTATCGGTCGGGCGATCCTAGATTTCCTGGCATGGACGTCATCCGTGCAGACCATCGCATCCCGGCCCGCCTCGAGTGGGTGGTGTCATGAACGCGGTGGACGTGCACCACGTCGTGACGGGGCGGCCTGACGGGCCCGTGGTGGTCCTGTCGAACTCGCTGGGCGCCACCCACGCGATGTGGGACGAGAACCTGGCCGAGCTCGAGCGGCACTTCCGGGTGGTGCGCTACGACACCCGCGGGCACGGAGCCTCGCCGGTACGCCCCGGCCCCTACTCGATCGACGATCTCGCCGACGACGTCGTGGCCCTTCTGGACCGCCTCGGCGTCGAGCGGGCCCACTTCGTGGGCCTCTCGCTCGGGGGCATGACCGGTATGCGGCTCGCCGCCCGCAACCCGGAGCGCGTGGAGCGTCTGGTGGTCCTGTGCACCGGGGCGCAGCTGACCCCGTCCTCCGCCTGGCTCGATCGGGCGGCGACCGTGCGGGCGCAGGGGACCCAGGCCGTCGCCGAGGCGGTCGTCGCCCGCTGGTTCACGCCCGGCTTCCTCGAGGCCAACCCTGACGTCAGGGCCACCTGCGAGGCGATGGTCGCCGCCACCCCGGCCGAGGGCTACGCCGGCTGCTGCGAGGTCATCGCGGCCATGGACCTGCGTGCCGACCTCCCCGGGATCACCGCTCCGACTCTGGCCATCGCCGGCGCTGACGACCCGGCGACCCCGCCGCCTCACCTGGAGGCGATCGCCGACGCGGTCGAGGACGGTGGGGTGCTGGTCGTCCGTGACTCCGCGCACCTCGCCAACGCGCAGCAGCCCGCGACCATCACCCCGGCGATCATCGACCACCTGCTGGCGAGGTGAGCGAAACCCAGGTGCGCACGACGGCGTGACCTGGCTAGGTTCGGCGCTGATGCGAGAACCAGATGCCGCGTTCGCCGACCCTCGTCAGGCCGTGCTCTACGACGTCTTCGACGACGACCGCTCCGACCTGGATGCCTACGTCGCGATCGCCCGGGAGATCGGGGCTCGTCGCGTCATCGATCTCGGCTGCGGCACGGGCTCGCTCGCCGTCCGCCTGGCGGGCGACGGCCTCTCCGTCGTCGGCGTCGACCCGGCAGGCGCGTCCGTGGAGGTCGCCCGCACCAAGCCGTACGCCGACCGCGTCACCTGGATCACCGGCGACGCGACCGCGCTCGCCGGTGATCCAGGCGAGGCCGACATGGTCGTCATGACCGGCAACGTCGCCCAGGTCTTCGTCTCCGACGCGGACTGGTCCGCCACGCTGGCCGCGGCCCGTGCTGCCCTCCGCCCCGGCGGATGGTTCGTCTTCGAGACCCGTCGGCCGGAGGTCCGAGACTGGGAGGGCTGGGACGTCGCCCCGACGACGGTCTCCCTGCCGGACGGCCGGACCGCGGTCGTCAGCGGTACGGTCACCGTCGTCGACCTCCCGCTCGTCACCTTCGAACGGTCGACCACCATCGACGAGGAGATCCTGACCTCGACGTCCACTCTCCGCTTCCGCGAGCGCGACGAGATCGAGCGCGACCTTCTCGCCCACGGCTTCGCCGTCGAGGACGTACGCGATGCGCCTGATCGCCCGGGCAAGGAGCTCGTCTTCCTTGCCCGCGTCAGATTCGAGAAGGGGCTCTGAGCGGGAGCCGGCCCGATATCCGATGCCCCAGAAACCTCGTGGCGTCGAGGTCTTCACGTCTGGTTTGCTGAACGACAGGTGGCAAGCCCTGACAGGTGCGGTGGTCATCCCACTGCGAGTGATGGAGGTGGTCGGCGATGGCTGGTTATGGCCCGCTGTGCGAGGCGTACGAGTGGTTGATCCGCGACGACCTCGCCTCTCCCGCCGGCGCTGCGGCGAGGTATGGCGATCTTGTGGAATCGCTCCCGTCCGACGCACGTGTCCTCGACTGCGCCTGTGGCACGGGCCAGCTCGCGGTCGGACTCGCCGACCTCGGCCTGGACGTCGTGGCGACGGATGCAAGCGCCGGGATGGTCGGCCGGACGGAAGAGCTCGCCGGCGAGCACGGCGTCTCTCTGAGAGCCCAGCAGGTCAGCTGGGAGGAGCTGTCGGATCACTTCGATGCCTCGAGCTTCGATCTGGTGTTCTGTGTCGGCAACTCCCTCGGTCATGCCGAGGGTGCAACCGGGCGCCTGACCGCGCTCGCCTCGATGGCTCGGCTTCTACGTCCTGGCGGAGCACTCGTCCTCACCTCGCGCGCCTGGGAGGTCGTCCGCGCTCGTGGTTCTGGGCTCGACATCCGCGATCGACTGGTCCGCCGCAACGGCCGTGACGCGGTGGTCACCTACTACACCCAGGTCGCGCCCGACTGGGAGCAGGAGCACCACTTCGAGATCGCGGTGACGCAGGTCGAGCCGGACGGGTCGCTCCGAACCTGCGCGGAGCGGGTGTCCTTCTGGCCGTACCGCCACGAGGAGCTCGTCGCCGAGCTGCAGAGCGTCGGGCTCACCGTCGAGACCACGACGTTCGACGCCGATGGCGCCGGATACCTGCTGGTGGCTCGCGCGCCGGCCTCGGATGTCCGATGAGCGAAGGAGCAGCTGTGCCCGGCCGCCCCGAGATCGTCTGCATCTGCGGCTCCGTCCGATTCGCCGGCGAGATGCGTGCGGCCAACCGTGATCTGACGTTGGCGGGGGCCATCGTCGTCGCACCGGGTGAGGCGGACGTACAGATCACCGAGGAGCAGAAGACCGCGCTGGGCGATCTCCACCTGCGCAAGATCGACCTGGCGGACCGGGTCCTGGTCGTCAACCCCGGCGGGTACCTCGGTGAGTCCACGCGCAGGGAGATCGCCTATGCCCGCGCCACCGGCAAGCCGGTCTCGTTCACCGCTCCGGCGTGAGCACGTCGAAGACGATCTCGTCCTCGAGCCCCGAAGCCAGGCGCCAGACCGCGTCGGCGAGCTCGTCGGGATCGAGGGTCGCGTAGGGCGCCGGCGAGCCGGGTCCGGTGAGCATCTGGTGGATGTCGCCGCGCTCGATCAGGCCGCCGACGACGAGGGAGCCGACGACCAGGCCGTCCGAGGCCACCGCGGCGGCGAGGGTGCGGGCGTAGGCGCGCAGGGCGCCGGAGGCGGGTGCGTAGGGGCCCAGGAAGGGCATGGGGACGAGGGCGCTGAGGCCGGAGACGTACACCAAGGATCCATGACCGCGAGAGCCCATCGCGGGCAGGACGAGGGCGGCGAGCTCGGCGGCCGGCTCGACGATCTCGGCGGTCGCACGGCGGATGTCCGCGGGGCTTGTCTCGAGGATGTCGACGGTCGGCGCGCGAAGGTCGTGGGCGCCGGGGCCGTGGTAGACGACGTCGACCGGGCCGAGCGCGGCGGTGATCTCGTCGAGAGCGCGGGCGATGGCGCCGGGCTCCCGCAGGTCCGCGGCGACTGCGACGGTCCGCACGCCACTCGCCTCCAGCGCAGCCAGGTAGCCCGGGTGGCGCTCGGCGCTGCGCGAGACCAGGCCGACGGCGTACCCCTCCTTGGCGAACCGCTGTGCCACCGACATGCCGAGGCCGGGGCCGACGCCCAGGACCGCGATCGTGCTCATCTCTTCTCCCTCATGGATAGGTTGCTGATGTCAGCAACCCTCGCCGCCCGGCGGCGATCGCGGAAGAAGGCACTTCAATGTCAGATGGGAACACCGATGTGCCCCGGCACATCGTGAGCGAGGCGCTCGGGCCCGGGTTGCCGGCGCAGGTGCCGGCGGGGGAGTACGAGGCGTGCCCGGTCACGCAGACGCTGCAGATGCTCGGTGACAAGTGGACGCTGCTGGTGGTGATGATGCTGGCCGAGCGCCCGCACCGCTACAACGAGCTGCGCCGCCGCGTCGAGGGGATCAGCCAGCGCATGCTCACCCGGACGCTGCGGGTCCTGGAGGAGGACGGGATCGTCGTACGAACGGTGTTTCCGACGGTGCCGCCGGGCGTGGAGTACGCGCTGAGCGAGCGCGGGCGCGAGCTGCTGGTGCCCCTGGCCGGCCTCGCCGACTGGGTCGTGCGGGGCCAGGCAGCCTGAGACTCAGAACCCGCGGGTCCAGAAGACCTCCTCGTGGAGGTGGCGGGAGCGCCAGCCCTGCGGCGTACGCACGAAGGAGTGCCGATAGCGGCCGCCGACCTCGACGACCCGCTCGCCGCCGGACCCGTCGGCGATGACCATCGGGTTGTCGAAGTACGCCACGACCTCCGCGCCCGCCTCGGTGAAGGTGATCGCGACCTGGCCGATGGTGTGCAGCCGCTTGCTGGAGAACGCGGGCAGCATCTCGGCGAGCCACTTCTTGACGTCGGCGACCTCGCCGACGGTGCCGCCGGACTCGGAGTAGTCGATCGTCGCGTCGGCGGCGAAGACGGTGTCGAGCGCATCCCAGTCGCCGTCGTCGACGGCCAGGGTGTAGCGGGTGAGCGCGTCGGTGATCTCGGCGCGGTCGATGAGTTCCTGCAGCTCCATGGACAAGGCTCCTAGCGAGGTGAGAGGACGATGACCGGGATCTCCCGGTCGGTCCAGGTCTGGTAGGTCTCGAAGTCCGCGTACGTCTCCAGCAGCCGTGGCCACAGCGCGGCCCGCTCGGCCGGATCGGCGACGCGGGCGCGGACGGGGCGTCGCCCGCGGCGGGGGACCCGGACGGCGACGTCGGGCTGGGCGCGCAGGTTGGCGACCCACTGCGGGTCCTTCGGCAGCCCGCCCTGCGAGCCGACCACGACCAGCTCGGAGCCTGACCGCATGAACAGCAGGGGAGTGGTGAACGTGCGGCCGGACTTGCGCCCGACGTGCTCGAGCAGCAGGACGGGCGCGGGTTTGCGCCAGCCCGCCATCACCCGCCACCGACCGCCGACGCGGCCGTTGGTCAGCTTGAACAGCGCGGCGTTGGCCCGGGCGCCGTACTTGATGATCCTCGCCGTCAGCGGCGAGTCGAGGCCTGGGGGACGCTCGAGCGAAGGAGACATGGTCAACACTCTGGCAGAAACATAGAACACGTTCTAGTGTTGGGCGCATGCGCTTCACCTATGCCGAGGCAATGACGCAGGCCGACTACTACGCACCGCTGGCGAAAGCGGCGGAGGCCGCCGGCTACACCAGCATGACGGTGGCCGACAGCCTGATCTATCCCGAGGAGTCCGACTCCACCTATCCCTACACCGACACCGGCGACCGCGAGTTCCTGCAGGGCAAGGAGTTCATCGAGGCGTTCATCCTGTGCGCCCATCTCTTCGCGGTGACCGAGACGCTGCGGCTGACCCCGTTCGTGGTCAAGCTCCCGGTGCGCCCGCCGGTGCTGGCCGCCAAGCAGGCCTCCAGCCTCGCCTTCCTCTCCGGCAACCGGCTCGGTCTCGGCGTCGGGCTGTCCCCGTGGCCGGAGGACTTCGCCGCCCTCGGTGTCGACTGGAAGCGCCGCGGCAAGCGGATGGACGAGTGCATGGACATCCTGCGCGGCCTGACCGACCCGAGCGGTGACTTCTTCGGCTACGACGGCGAGTTCTACGAGTTCGCGCCGCTGCAGCAGCGTCCCGCGCCGACCGAGAAGATCCCGCTCCTCGTGGGTGGTCACGCCGACGCGGCGCTTCGCCGCGCGGTCCTCAAGGGCGACGGCTGGATGCACGCCGGCGGCGACGGCGAGGAGCTCGACCGCCTGCTGGTGCGCCTCCAGGAGATCCGCGCCGAGGAGGGTGACACCCGCGACGACTTCGAGGTCCACGTGATCAGCTACGACGCGTACGACCTCGACGGGGTCAAGCGGCTCGAGGACAAGGGCGTGACCGACTGCATCGTCGGGTTCCGCGACCCCTACGTGAAGGGCGCCGACGCCGAGCCGCTGGAGAAGAAGATCAAGCACCTGGAGTGGTACGCGGAGAACATCATCGCGAAGGCTGGGCAGTGACCGAGCAGAGCGCGGCGTACGGCCTGACCGAACCGCTCCAGCAGGCGATCGCGGAGGCGGAGGAGCTGATCGCGAACGCGCCGTTCATCCGGACCGAGGCCGACCGGCTCGAGGGGTACGAGTACCTCTCCGGCCGGATCCGGATGGCGATGCAGACCGCGTTCGACTACGACCTCGAGCAGCCGCTGTTCGTGAACCCGACCCACCAGTTCTCCAAGCAGGGCCTCGACAACCCCGACGCCATCTACTTCAACGCCTACCTGCGAGAGGGTGTCGAGTACGTGGTCCGGGGTAGACGCGGGACCAGCGCCGACCTCTCGTTCCAGGTCATGGGTGGCGCCTACACCGCGGACTCCGCGGCGACCAGCCTGATGGCCTTCGACGACCGCAAGCTGCAGCTCGACTACGACGGTTCCTTCGAGTTCACCTACACGGCCGAGCCGGGCGCGAAGACCCTGATCGTGCGCGAGGTCTTCAACGACTGGGACACCGAGACGCGTGGCTCGATCACCATCGAGCGCCCCGACACCCTCGGCCGCCCGCGCCGACCGCTCACCCAGGAGCTGCTCCGGAAGAAGTACGAGGTCGCCGCCCGGTCGCTGACCGGCTCGATCCAGACCTGGTTCGCCTTCCCCCAGTTCTTCCAGTACAAGGAGCCGGTCAACACCCTCACCGTCCCGGCCCGCACACCGGGCGGGCTGGAGTCGCAGTTCTCCTCGATCGGGCACTACGAGCTCGCCGAGGACGAGGCGCTCGTGGTGGAGGTGCCGCGCTGCGACGACTGCACCTACCAGGGCATCCAGGTCGGCTCGGACTGGTACGCCTCGACCGACTACGAGACCCACCAGACCAGCCTCACCAAGGCCCAGGCGGTCACCGACCCCGACGGCGTGATGCGCTTCGTGATCTCGGAACGCCCGCCGCTGGACGGCAGGCCGATCGCCAACTGGCTCGAGACCACCGGCCACCGCACCGGCTCGCTGATGCTGCGCTGGCAGCGGCTCGAACGCGACCTCACCGCGGCCGACGGACCGGTGGTCCACAAGGTGGGTCTGGCGGACGTGGCCGACCTGTTGCCGCACACCGAGACACTGAACCCTGGGGGGTATACGGAGCGGATCGCCGCACGTCAGCGGGCAGTTGCGCGCAGAATGCTCAGCTGAAGCGTTGGCCCGGAGCAGTTCGAACCCAGCTGAGGAGGGGTCGCGACGCGATGGCGTACGGCCCCTATGATTGCCGCCCATGGCCAGCCCCCACCTCGAGCCACCGACGATTCCGGGATTCCGGCACCGCCGGCTGATCGGCGCCGGCGGGTCCTCCGACGTCTTCCTCTACGAGTGGTCCCAGGAGAAGGCGGACGTCGTCGTGAAGGTCTGGAAGGACCGGCTCAGCGGCGAGACCCAGGACGCACTCGCCCGGGAGACCAAGGAGGTCGCCGAGCTCGCCGCCCACCCGCACGTGTTGCCCCTGCACGCCGTCGGCGTCTCCGACGACGACCGCAGCTTCGTGGTGATGGACTACCGCTCCGGTGGAGACCTGAGCCCCGCCTGGGAGGGTGAACGGCTCTCGGTCGCCGAGGCGCTGAGCATCACGATCAAGATCGCGGGTGCACTCGACATCGCCGCCCGGCACGGGATCCTGCACGGCGACGTGAAGCCCGCGAACATCCTGCTCACCGCGGCCGGAGAGCCGCAGCTGGTCGGCTTCGGCGGCCTCTCCTCGGCAGGGCGTCCCGGTGGCGCCGGCTCTACCTCGCTGCCGTGGATGGCGCCGGAGATGCTCTCGGACCCACCCGAGCCGAGCGCCTGGGCGGACATCTGGAGCCTGGGAGCGACCTGTTACACGCTGCTGGCGGGACGTACACCGTTCGAGGGGGCGCGGGAGGCCCCCGAGGCGCTGTCGGAGCGGATTCGGGAGCAGGATCCGGTGGCCATCGACCGCGACGACATCCCGGCCTCGTTCGAGGAGGCGCTGCGCAAGGCGATGTTCAAGCGCCGCGCGGCTCGGCACTGGAGCGCGGCCGACTTCGCCAAGGCGCTCCGGGCGGTCGAGGAGGAGATCGGGCTGCCGGTCACTCCGCTCGCCGAGATGCCCGAGCCGGGGTCCGAGGACGAGGTCGCCGAGGTTCCTGAGGTTCTTGCGGCTTCTGCGGTTCCTGTGATCGAGGCGGCTCCGGACCCGGTCCCCGTCCCGGAGCGGGCCGAGTCGTCGGACGCGGGGGACACCGCCGAGGTGCCGATCGTCACCGGTCCTGTCGCCAGCCCTGTCGCCAGCCCTGTCACCAGCCCCGTTGTCGAACCCGAGTGGGTCGACCATGACGACGACGTCCTCGGCCACCGGTTCGACGTCGACCGCATGGCCCGGCTGCTGGCCTCCGCCTACACCCAGCTGCCGATCACGGTGGCCGTCCAGGGGCTGCCCAGGAGCGGCCGGTCGACCTTCATGCGCAAGGTCGAGGAGCGCATCGAGTGGCTGGGCGAGAACGACGCCGCCTATGCCACCCGCACCAGGCACGTACGCATCGACGCCCGTCACTACAGCGACGGGGACGTCGCCGGCGCGGTGCTCGACAGCGTCCGAGGTGCGGGGCGGAGCCAGCCGCCACCGCTGGTCGCGAAGCATCAGGCGGCGCAACGGCGGAAGGCCGAGCTGCAGGCGGCGCTGGCCGGGGTGACCGAGGACGACGGTCAGCGCGGCAAGCGCCGGTCCCAGCCGATGGGCGCCACCATGGCGCTGGCGGCGATGGATCGAGAGGTCGCGGCCTACGAGGCCGCGCTCCGGGCGGCGCCGCCCGGTCCGCCGCCGGGTCCGCAGTCGAGCCGGACCATCGTCTACGTCGACGACCTGGACAGGTGCGACCCGGCCACGGCGGCCGGAGTGCTGCAGGCGATCGACGAGCTCGGCGGCCGGGAGGGTGTTGCGGTCGTCGCGGCCGTGGACGCGCAGATGCTGCGGCGATCGCTCGAGGGACGGGTGGCGGAGCCTGCCGCGTACCTCTCCCGGATCTTCGACGTGCCGTTCGCGCTGCGGGCCTTCTCGGGCGACCCGGCGGTGCGGTTCATGCGGTCGCTGATGCGCCATGCGGTGCCGTCGTGGCCGGCGGCGCTGGCCGCGGGCGCCGGCGACCGGTCCGGGCGCCAGGTCGTGGTGGAGAGCTTCGAGCTCTCTCCGGGGGAGGCGCTGTTCACCAGCGAGCTGGCGCGGTTCTGCGCGACGCCCGGAGGCGCCAGGAAGCTGCTCACGCTCTATCGGCTGGCGCGTACGGCGCCGGTCGCGAGCACCACTGCGGAGCCCTCGGCGCTGCGCGCCCTCGGGGTCCTGATGGCGATCCTGGTCGGCGCCCCCGCCCAGGCCGTGCAGGTGCTCGGCGCCGTGGTCGAGGCGCTGGCGGAGGGCGATGACGGCGCCACGTTCCGGAAGGTCCTCGAGAAGGTCGCCCGCGAGCACACGGCCGGGTGCGGGCGGGCGACGTGCGGCTCGTGTGCCGACTGGTCCCGGGTGCACCGCGCCTTCGCCGATCTCGTCCGGACGCAGGACGTGCCGCAGGAGGTCGGGGCGTACGCCGAATGGGTCGACGAGGTCGCCAGATTCGCTCTTCCCGACTGACCCCTTACAAAAAACTGAAACACGTTCTAGTCTAGGCGCCATGACTGGACTCCTGGATGGCAAGGTCGTCGTACTCTCGGGGGTCGGCCCCGGCCTCGGCCGCTCGCTGGGCGAGCAGGCTGCGCTGATGGGCGCCGACCTGGTGCTCGCCAGCCGCACCGAGAAGCGACTGCAGAAGATGGCCGGCGTGATCGAGGAGCACGGACGCCGTGCGCTGGTGGTGCCGACCGACATCACCGACGAGGACGCGCGCCGGCACCTGGTCGACGCCGCGCTGGAGGAGTTCGGGCACGTCGACGTGCTCCTCAACAACGCCTTCGGCATCCCGCCGATGGACCCGCTCACCCAGATCCCGCTCGACGCGCTCCGGCTGGCCCAGGAGTCCAACGTGTACGCCCCGCTGCGGCTCTCGGCGCTCTTCGCCGACGCGCTCGCGGCCACGCCGGACAAGCCGGGCGGCGCGATCGTGATGATCAACTCCGCGGTGCTCTACCAGAGCCAGCCGGAGTTCGCGGGCTACAAGCTCTCCAAGGGCGCTCTCGCGCACCTGTCCTCGTCGCTGGCCACCGAGCTCGGCCCGCGCGGCATCCGGGTCAACTCCGTCGCGCCGTCCTACATCTACGAGGACGTCAACAAGTCCTACTTCGACTGGATCGCCTCCGAGTCCGGGCGGACCCATCAGGACGTCTACGACGAGAAGGCCGCCCCGACCGACCTGAAGCGGCTCGCCACCCCCGAGGAGGTCGCCCGGGCGGCGCTCTTCCTGGCCAGCGACCTCGCCTCCGCGGTCACCGGGACCGTGCTCAACGTGGACTGCGGGGAGTTCCATGACTGAGGCGCGCCCGGAAGAGAGCGCGCCGCGCGAGCGGTCGGATGTCGGGACGTACGAGGACATCTGCGCCGCCGCCACTCGCACCACCGGGCTGAGCGACTTCAATGGGACCGACCACGAGGAGGGGCTGCGGCTCCTCGTGGAGGACCTGGCGAGCCCCGAGGCCGGGCTGACCCCGGTCGGCAACTACTTCCACCGCTCCCAGGTGAAGTCGGCCCTCGTCGGCCGGCTGATGACGCAGGCCCGGCTCGCGGAGTTCCCCCAGCACCAGGACGTACGCATCGAGCGCCCGATCTTCGTCACCGGACTCGTCCGCACCGGCACCACCGCGCTGCACCGGCTCCTGGCCGCCGATCCGGCGCACCAGGGCCTGGAGACCTGGCTGACCGAGTTCCCCCAGCCGCGGCCTCCGCGCGAGACCTGGGAGGACGACCCGGTCTTCAACGCCCTGCAGGGCGCCTACCGACAGCACCATGTCGCCAACCCCGAGTTCATGGGGATCCACTACATGGACGCCACCAGCGTCGAGGAGTGCTGGCGGCTGCTGCGGCAGAGCGGCAAGTCGATCTCGTTCGAGTCGCTGGCCAACGTCCCGCGCTACTCGGCCTGGCTGGCGAAGCAGGACTGGCGAGACGCGTACGAGGTCCATCGCCGTTCGCTGCAGCTCATCGGGCTCAACGACACCGAGAAGCGGTGGGTGCTCAAGAACCCCTCGCACCTGGTGGCGCTCGAGGCGCTGATGGAGGTCTACCCGGACGCGCTCGTGGTGGTCACCCACCGCGACCCGGTCGTCTCGGTGGCCTCGGGCTGCTCGCTCTCCGCCGAGGCCACCGCGGGGATGTCGACCACGTTCGTCGGGGAGACGATCGGGAAGACCCAGCTGGAGATGCTCTCCCGCTCGTGGCGCTCCTTCGGTGAGACTCGGAAGAGGTACGACGCGGCGCAGTTCCTCGACATCGACTACCGCGCGTTCGTCAAGGACCCGGTCGGCACCGTCGAGAACATCTACGCCCACTTCGACATCCCCTGGAGCGACGCTGCCCGAGCCGAGGTCTCCCGCATCGACGCCGAGTCCCGATCGGGGAGCGCCCGGCCCAAGCACGACTACAGCCTGGCCGACTACGGGCTGACGGAGGACGAGGTTCGCCAGGCGTTCACCCTCTGATTCCGCACGGCCTCCACCACTGCTCCAAGAAGGTGTCCTACGGTTCGACGCGAGCTCACCTGGGTGCGGCTCATGACGCCGTCCGACCAGGGGAGCCATGTGATGAGCCATGCCGCTGCGGTGCTGAGCGCAGGGCCGACGGAGTCGCCGGCCAGGCCGTCGGCCAGGCTGGTCACGGTGCTCGCCCTGCTGGCCGCCTTCGCAGCCTCGATGAGCCTCTACGTCGCCACCACCCAGGCGCTGTCGTACCACGCGCGTGACGAAGGCCCGAACGCGTCGTACGCCATCTCGCTCCACGCGGGCGACCTGCCCACGATCGACACGCCGGTGGCGCACGACAGGGAGCGCTTCCCCCAGATCACCCGCGGCGCGAACCGGGAGGAGGTCGACCGCCACCGGATGATCTGGACCGCCAACCATCCGCCGCTCTACTACCTCCTCGGCGTGCCGTGGGTCGCCCTGGCCGACGCGCTCGAGAACCCGCAGGTGCTGATCGTGGGGATGCGTGCGGTGAGCGCTCTGGCGTACGGGGCGCTGGTGTTCCTGGTCGGCCTGATCGCCTTCGAGGTCACCCCACGGCGCCCGGCCGCAGCGATGCTCGCCACCGCGATCACGGCCTCGCCGGCGGTGCTGGCGGTCGCGGCGGGGTTCATCATGAACGACAGCGTCGCGGTGGCGGCCTCGTCGCTGACCGTGCTCGCGACCCTGCGCATCCTCCGCCTCGGGGTGACCCGGAACCGGATGATCGTGATGGCGGTCGCCGGAACCCTGGCCGCCGCGACGAAGGCGCCCGGCGTGATCACGGTGATCATGTGCGGGGCCGCGCTCGGGGTGACGCTGCTGCTCCGCGACCGCACCCGGAAGGGCTTCCTCCGGGCCACCTGGCTGACCGCGATCGCCACTGGGGTGCCCGGGATGGCGATCGGCTGGTTCTACGTACGCAACATCGTGCTCTACGGCGACGCGACCGCGAGCTCGGCGCTCCTGGAGCGTTACGAGCGGGTGCAGATCGACACCTGGTTCGAGGTGATGACCGCGCCGCGCTTCTGGCACAGCTGGTACGACCATCTGTGGGTGCCGCTTCAGCTGCGTGGCACCGGGATGCACTGGATCATCGACACGATCACCTTCGTCGCGCTGCTCGGGTTGGCCCTGGGAGTCGTCGCGCGCCTGCGCGACCACGGTCGCGAGCGGGGCCTGGTGGTCAGTGCTCCCCGGGTGCCGTCGGTGGCGACCGTCGGTCTGCTCGTGCTGATCGCGCACGCGTTCGTGATCGTCGTCAACCTCGCCCAGTTCCGCTCCGGCGGCGGCAACCCGCACGAGCGCTACCTGTTGACGATCATCCCGCTGGTTGCGATCGTGCTGGCCGTCGGCCTCCTGGCCATCGTCGACGCGGTGCCGTGGGGCGAGATCCGCCGGCGTGAGGAGATCGCGGCAGCGCTCATCTCGGCGTTCCTCGTGGGGATGGCGGCCGCCACCTTCGCCACCTGGGTGCGCACGCAGGTCCGGCTGGGGGCCGATGTGATGCTTCCCGAGATCCGGCCGGTGCCGTACCTGGTCCTGGGGGTCGGCGCGATCTGTGCGTTCGCCGCAGTGGTGCTGCCGCTGGTCTGGGGTCCGTCCGCGCTGAAGCGAGCCTCGTCCGGACGCAGGGAACTAACGGCACCCGAAACTGTCGGTGGTGCCGCGTAGCCTTGGAGACATGCGTCCTGTCACCGATCTCGAGCGTCGTGTCGCCCCGTTCAAGGTGGTCTCCGACTACCAGCCCTCGGGCGACCAACCGGCGGCGATCGCGGAGATCACCAAACGGATCCAGGACGGCGTCAAAGACGTCGTCCTGCTCGGCGCGACCGGCACCGGAAAGACGGCGACCGTCGCCTGGACCGCCGAGCAGCTGCAGCGGCCGCTGCTCGTGCTGCAGCCGAACAAGACCCTCGCCGCGCAGTTCGCCAACGAGCTGCGCCAGCTCTTCCCGGACAACGCGGTCGAATACTTCGTCTCCTACTACGACTACTACCAGCCAGAGGCGTACGTCCCCCAGACCGACACCTACATCGAGAAGGACTCCTCGATCAACGAGGAGGTCGAGCGGCTGCGCCACTCGGCCACCAACTCGCTGCTGACCAGGCGCGACGTGATCGTGGTCTCGACCGTCTCCTGCATCTACGGTCTCGGCACCCCGCAGGAGTACGTCGACCGGATGATCCGGCTGCGGGTGGGGGAGGAGCACGACCGCGACTCGATCCTGCGGAGGCTGGTGGAGATCCAGTACACCCGCAACGACCTCTCCTTCACCCGAGGCACGTTCCGGGTGCGTGGCGACACCCTGGAGATCTTCCCGGTCTACGAGGAGCACGCGGTCCGGATCGAGTTCTTCGGCGACGAGATCGAGCGGCTGATGACGCTGCACGCCGTCACCGGCGAGGTGATCACCGAGGATCAGGAGCTCTACGTCTTCCCGGCGACCCACTACGTCGCCGGCCCCGAGCGCATGGAGCGCGCGATCGACGGCATCGAGGCCGAGCTCGACCAGCAGCTGAGCACCTTCGAGAAGCAGGGCAAGATGCTCGAGGCGCAGCGGCTGCGGATGCGTACGACCTACGACATCGAGATGATGCGCCAGGTCGGGTCCTGCTCCGGGATCGAGAACTACTCGATGCACATCGACGGCCGTGAGCGCGGCTCGGCGCCCAACTGCCTGCTCGACTACTTCCCCGAGGACTTCGTCCTCGTCGTCGACGAGTCCCACGTCGCGGTCCCGCAGGTCGGCGGGATGTACGAGGGAGACATGTCCCGCAAGCGCAACCTGGTCGAGCACGGCTTCCGGCTGCCCAGCGCCCAGGACAACCGGCCGCTGAAGTGGGAGGAGTTCCTGGAGCGGATCGGCCAGACGGTCTACCTCTCCGCGACGCCGGGCAATTACGAGCTGGACCTGGTCAGTCGCGGCGGCGGCGAACCCGATGTGGTCGAGCAGATCATCCGCCCGACCGGCCTGATCGACCCCGAGGTGATCATCAAGCAGACCAAGGGCCAGATCGACGACCTGATCGGCGAGATCAACGACCGGGTCGCCAAGAACGAGCGCGTCCTGGTCACCACGCTCACCAAGAAGATGTCCGAGGACCTCACCGACTATCTCCTCGATGCCGGGATCCGCACGCGCTATCTCCACTCCGAGGTCGACACGCTCAAGCGGATCGAGCTGCTCCGCGACCTGCGGCTGGGGGAGTACGACGTCCTGGTCGGCATCAACCTGCTCCGCGAGGGTCTCGACCTCCCCGAGGTGTCGCTGGTCTCGATCCTCGACGCCGACAAGGAAGGCTTCCTGCGCTCGGACAAGTCGCTGATCCAGACCATCGGCCGTGCGGCCCGAAACGTCTCCGGCCAGGTGCACATGTACGCCGACAAGATCACCCCCTCCATGGAGTCGGCGATCGAGGAGACCAACCGCCGCCGCGCGATCCAGAAGGCCTACAACGAGGCCAACGGCATCGACCCGCAGCCGCTGCGCAAGCGGATCGCCGACATCACCGACATGCTCGCCCGCGAGGAGGAGAGCACCCAGGAGCTGCTCAACACCTGGGCCGGCACCGAGGCCAAGGGACGCGCGGGCAAGACCGCCGCCAAGTCGCCCACCCCGATGCTTGGCGACGCCGCTCGCGAGGCCCGCGAACGCGGCCTCGTCGGCCTCCCCTCCTCCGATCTGGCTCAGCTCATCGGCGACCTCACCGAGCAGATGAAGGGTGCCGCCGCCGAGCTCCAGTTCGAGGTCGCCGCCCGCCTCCGCGACGAGATCTCCGACCTCAAGAAGGAGCTCCGCCAGATGATGGAGGCGACCAAGTGAGGAGGGAGACCGCTCGACCGAGGAACGAGGTCGAAAGCGGTCTCCCGACGAGCGCGGGAGCAAGGCGCGAGCGAAGCGAGCGCCAAGCGACGAAGTGAGGAGGGGGTCGGCGTAAGCCCCTTCGCGCCGAAGGCGCCTCCTGGGTTTATGCCGACCCCCGACGAACGAGGAGCTGCGCGCGAGCGAAGCGAGCGCGCTGGCGACGAAGCAGTCGTTTCGCGACACCTTCCGCCGATCGACCTACGAGAGCATGGCCTCGATCAGATCAGCAGCCCGGCGGGTGCCACCCTCGGCGAGCGTGTCAGCACGCAGCTGAGCGGACCGCGCGGCACGTTCCGGGTCGGCGAGCAGCTCCTCCAGCGACGTACGCAGCGCAGCGGCCGTGACGTCCTCGGCGTCGATCCGCCGGGCGACGCCGAGCTCTACGAGCCGGTCGGCGTTCATGAACTGGTCGACCGCCTGCGGGACCGCGACCATGGGGACGCCGGCCATCAGACCCTCGCTGCTTCCGCCCATCCCGGCGTGGGTGACGAACGCGTCGGCCTGGGCGAGGACGGCGCGCTGGGGCAGCCACGAGTGGACCTCGACGTTGCCGGGTAGGTCGCCGAGGTCGGCCGGCTCGAGCTGGGTGCCGATCGACATCACGACGTGCCAGCCCGGAAGGGCGGCGTACGCCTCGATGCAGGCGCGGAAGAAGTCCGCGCCGGCGGTGTAGGCCGAGCCGAGGGAGACCAGCAGGACGTGTTCGGCGTCGGCGGGTCGGGTCCAGGTCTCCTCGGAGTCGAGCGCGAAGCACGGTCCGACGAAGGTGACGACCTCCTCGTCGACCTTGTCGGCGTTGGGCTGCATCGCCCGCGGGATGAGGGCGAGGGCCCGCTTCGGTGCCCCGGCGAACGTCTCCGGGTCGCGAGTGCTCGCCCCGGCGTCGGCGAGCCAGGCCCCGAACCGGTCCAGGTAGCCGTCGTAGCCGGGCAGCTGGCGCACCTGGGTGCCGACCTCTTCGGCGTACCCGTCCCAGGCGACGAAGGTCGGCGAGAGCTGCACGAACGGGCGCTGCTGCTTCTCCGCGAGGGCGCGGGCGGCATAGCCGCCGATGTCGTAGAGGTAGAGATCGGCCGGCTCGGCTGAGTAGAACGACTCCAGGTGCGGGAGCACTCCGATGGCGTCGTCGAGGAAGATGCCCATCCCGGCGACCGGGTCCTCGGGCCAGAGCCGGTCCTCGACCGGCAGCACCGTCGGCACCGGAACCAGCTCGGCGCCGGTCGGCTTGATCGCGTCGGACATCGACTCGTGGGTGGCGTACGTGACCCGGTGGCCGCGCGCGACCAGCTCCTTGATCAGCTCGAGGCTCGGTAGCAGATGGCTGATCGCGGGTGAGGCGACCATGGCGATGTGGTGCGGCGGTGAAGTAGTCATGACACCTCCGGACGCTATCGGCCCGCCAGGGGCCGACGCGACCGAGTTTTGCGTCAACGTTCGCTCACCTGCCGGTCGCGCCCTGTTCACCGTCTGTGAGCCGTGGCCCGCGTGTCTCGTCAGGTTCGCCGGTTAGCGTCGCGGACGTGACTGTTCCACGGGTCTCGATGTCCCAATCCACGATCTGCGTCCTGCTGCTGGGTGTGCTCGGCTTCGCGATGAGCGCCCAGGTGGCGATCGCGATGCCGGCCCTGTTCAAGGCCGACGAGCGGGCTCACACGGCGTACGCGGTGGCGCTGTCCCAGGGGACGCTGCCGACGATCGACACCGACATCCCCGACGACCCGGCTCGCTACCCGCAGCTGGCCGAGAGCCTCTTCGGGGCCGACGAGGCCCACCGCGACATCTGGGTCGCCAACCACCCGCCGCTGTTCTACGCGATGAGCCTGCCCCTGGTCTGGCTCGGCGACGCCGTCGGATCGCCGGGCCTCACGCTGCTCGGGATGCGGCTGCTCAACGCGCTCGGCTTCGCCCTGACCACGATCATGGTCGGCCTGCTGGCGCGCGAGCTGGTGCCACGACGGCCGGTGGTGCCGGTGATCGCCTCGGCGATGTGCATCGGCTGCGGGGCGATGACCTTCGTGGGCGGCGGGATCTACAACGACGGCTGGTCCTCGGCGGCGGCCTTCACCACGCTCTACCTCGGGTTCCGGATGATCCGCCGGGGAGTGACGCGCGAGCGCCTGATCGCCGCAGCCGCGGTCGGTGTCGCGGCCGCCGGGTTCCGCTCGACGGGCCTCGTCGCGGTCCTCTTCCTCGGTGCGTGCGTGCTGGTGGCCATGTGGCTGCGGGAGCCGTCGCTGCGTACGTTCCTGCGCGGCACGTTCTGGCGCGCCGTCGGGATCGCGGCCTGCATCGGCATGGCGCCGGTGGTCGTGTTCGGCTGGTTCTACGTGCGCAACATCCAGATCTACGGCGACCCGACCGCGTCGAGCTCGCTCTTCGAGAAGTTCGGGCGCGAGCCCAACGGCACCACCCTGTTCCAGCTGGTGAATCCCGAGTTCTACGGCCATCTCCTCGGCAGCCTGTGGACCGACGGCAACATCGGCAACCACTGGAGCCAGGCGGCCGTCGTCGTGCTCACCCTCACCCTGGTCGGCCTCGTGCTCGATGCCGCTGCGAAGGCCAACCCGCGCCGTACGGGAGTCCTGCGGCGCATCCACCTCGCTCCGCAGAGCTCGATGCAGCACCGCCAGGACCTGGCCATCTGGGCGCTCCTGGGCGGCTACTGCCTGCTCATCCTGGTCAACGTCGCCGGGTTCATCGCCGGCGGTGGCTGGATCCACGCCCGCTACGCGGTGCCGTTCCTGCCGTTCCTCGCCGCCGGCGCCGGGATCGCCGCACTGCGCCTGGGGCGGCTCCTGCCGCTACGCGTCCCGACCGGCTCCCGCACCGGCGCCACCGCGCTCGACGAGGCGCGCGACCTGCGCATCGGCCTGGGTGTCTCGCTGGCCTTCATGGTCGTCGGCCTGGTGTGCCACCTCGACACCGAGCAGTACGTCGACGGGCCTGTCACCAGCACCTTCGCGCTCGTCGCCCTGGTGGCCGCCGACCTGGTGATGTTCGCGGTCGCCGCGTACGTCGCCACCGAGCTGCGGCGGCGGATGCGGCCCGGCACGTTCGACACTCCCCGCACTCTCGCCGCTCCTGTGACCGAGATCGCGCGTCCACGACAGGACGCGCGTACCTCGACGGGCCTCCAGGCAAAGTAGCCTCACTATGTGAACGAGCACGATCCCCAGCAGACAACACGAGCATGGTTCGTGTGGGGCATCGCCCTCGCGGTCTACGGCTTGGCCGTCTTCCACCGCAGCAGCCTCGCGGTGGCCGGTCTGGTGGCGACCGAGCGCTTCGGGATCGGCGCCGGACAGCTGGCGACCTTCGTCATGCTGCAGCTGCTCGTCTACGCCCTCATGCAGGTGCCGGTCGGCCTGCTGGTCGACCGGTTCGGGTCGCGTACGGTCCTCTCCGCGGGCGCGCTCATCCTCGCGCTCGCCCAGGCCGGGTTCGCATTCGCGGACTCCTACCCGCTGGCCCTGCTCGCTCGTACGTTCGTGGGGATGGGCGACGCGATGACGTTCATCTGCGTGCTGCGCCTGGTCCCGTCGTGGTTCCCGGCCCGGAAGGTGCCGCTGGTCAGCCAGCTGACCGGCACCGTCGGGCAGCTGGGCGCGATCGCGGCAGCGGTCCCGATGACCTGGGCGCTCGGTCATCTCGGCTGGACCCGGGCCTATCTCACCGCTGCGTTGATCGGCCCGGTCCTTCTCGTGCTGCTGCGCCTCTTCGTCCACGACGGACCCGGTGACCGACACCGCCGAGGCACCACCCTCAAGCCGCGCGAGCTCGGCCGGAGCCTGATGGCGTCCTGGTACCAGCCGGGCACCCGACTCGGCTTCTGGATCCACTTCTCCACCCCGTTCAGCTCCCACCTGATGGGGCTGCTGTGGGGCTTCCCGTTCCTGGTGACTTCCGAAGGTCTCTCCGACACCCTCGCCGGCACGCTGCTCTCGGTCACTGTCATCGCAGCCCTGGCCGCGGGTCCGGTGATGGGCGTCCTCGCCGGGCGCCACCCGTGGCACCGCTCGACGGTGGCGCTGGCGATGATCGCCGCCATGGTGTCGGTGTGGACGCTCGTGCTCGTCTGGCCGGGCGAGGCGCCGCTGCCGGTGCTGCTGCTCCTGATGGCCGTGGTCGGCTTCGGCGGACCCGCCTCGATGATCGGCTTCGACGTCGGCCGCACCAGCAACCCGCCCGCGCGGATGGCGAGCGCCAGCGGGATCATCAACCAGGGCGGCTTCGTCGCCGCGCTGCTCGTGATCGTGCTGGTCGGCTGGATCCTCGACTGGCGTACGCCGGGGGCCTCGACCTCCTACACCCCGGAGGCGTTCCACTGGGCGATGTCGGTGCAGTACCTGTTCTGGGGTCTCGGCGTGGTGCAGATCTGGCGTCACCGGCGCGACGTGCGGCGGCGTACGACCAGGGAGCAGGTCGCCTCCGGTTCCTCGATGGTCGCCGACCGAGGCGCGGCCCTGTAGGAGGCGACGAGTTTTCGCCCACTCGTCACCTGAGCGCCAACCACGACGGCGGCTGATGGGCATCTGGGCCCACTAGCTTGCCGAGGTGCCCACGCCCTCGCGCTCGCTGTCCCAGGTGGCCGTATGCCTGCTCCTGCTCGGGGTGCTCGGCTTCGCGATGAGTGCGCAGTACGCGATCGGGATGCCGCCGCTGCTGAAGGCCGACGAGAAGCAGCACGCGGCCTACGCCATCGTCCTGTCCCAGGGCGTGCTGCCCACGATCGACACGAACACCCCGGCCGACCCGGTGCGCTACCCCCAGTTCGCCGAGGCGCTCTTCGGCCTCGACGAGCCCCGCCGTGACATCTGGGTCGCCAACCACCCGCCGCTGTTCTACGTGATGAGTCTGCCGCTGGTCTGGCTCGGCGACGCCGTCGGCAACGTCGGAGTGACGCTCCTCGGGATGAGGCTGCTCAACGCGCTCGGCTACGCGCTGAGCATCATCCTCGTGGGCCTGCTCGCGCGTGAGCTGGTGCCACGTCGCCGCGTCGTGCCGGTGCTCTCCGCCGCGATGGTGCTCGGCTGCGGTGCGGTGACCTACGACGGCGGTGCGATCTACAACGACGGCTGGGGCACGGTCGCCGCCTCGCTGACCCTGCTGCTCGGCTTCCGGATGGTCCGCGAGGGCGTCACCCGGGACCGGCTGATCTGGGCGACCGTCGCCGGCGTCGCGGCGGCCAGCTTCCGCTCGACCGGCCTGGTGGCGGTGCTCGTGCTGGGCGCGTGCGTGCTGGCCGCGCTGTGGCTGCGCGACCCGACGCTGCGTACGTTCCGCCGGGGTGTGGTCCTGGCGATCCGGATCGGGCTGGCGCCGGTGGTGGTGATCGGCTGGTTCTACGTACGCAACATCGTGCTCTACGGCGACCCGACCGCCTCCGCGGCGCTCTTCGAGAAGTTCTCCCGCCAGACCCACGGCGACACGCTCTTCCAGCTGGTCAACCCGGAGCTCTACCTGCACCTCTACGGCTCGCTGTGGGCAGACGACGTGATCCCAAAGATCTGGATCCTCGCCGCCGTGGCCACGCTGGCCCTCACAGTCACCGGCATGGTGCTCGACGTCAACGCGAAGGCCCGGCCGAGGCCGGACGGGGTGATGCGCCGTGTCGTGATCCCCGGTCCGGAGCCGACCGTCCTCGAGCGCCGGCTGGAGGTGGCGGTACGGGCGCTGATGGGGATCTACTGCGTGATCATCATCGTGAACCTGGCCTCGTTCCATGCCGGTGGCGGCTGGATCCACGCCCGCTACGCGGTGCCGTTCCTGCCGGTGATCGCAGCACTGACCTCGCTCGCGATCCTGCGGGTCGGCCGGCACTGGGTGGACGGGGTCGACGAGGAGCGAGCCGACCTGCGCATCACCCTCTACGCCGGCGTCGGGTTCATCGTCTCGGCGATGGTCGCCCACCTCCACATCCAGCAGCGGATCGACGGCCCGGCCGACGCCTCCTGGCTGATCGCGCTGATCGCGGCCGACCTGGTGATGTTCGTGGTCGCCGCGTACGTCACCGCGCAGCTGCGCCGCCGGCTGCGGCCGGACGGCGAAATCTTCGCCGGCCGGTCATCTGGCGACCAGTCACCTGTTGCCGCGGCGAACATCTGAGCCGCGATGGTGGCCGCTCACCCCCACCACCATCAAGGAGCTCTTGTGGTTGACATCGATCGTCGTAGGTTCCTGGGCCTCGCCGGCGGCGCGGCCGCGCTGACCATGCTCGACCAGAGCATCGCGCGCGCCGCCTCCATCCCCGCCGCCCGCAGGACCGGAACGATCCGCGACATCGAGCACGTGGTCGTCCTGATGCAGGAGAACCGCAGCTTCGAGCACTACCTGGGTACGCTGCGCGGCGTACGCGGCTTCGGCGACCCGCACCCGGCGATCCTGCCGTCGGGCAACCCGGTGTGGCACCAGCCGAACGGGGACAGCACGCTGCTCCCGTTCCACCCCGAGGTCGACGACCTGGGCGCCGCCTTCCTCGAGGGACTCCCGCACAGCTGGACCGACGGCCAGCAGGCGATCAACGGCGGCCGCTACGACCAGTGGGTGCCGGCCAAGGGCACCACCACGATGGCGTACCTCCAACGGCAGGATGCCGCCTTCCACTTCGCGCTGGCCGACGCGTTCACGGTGTGCGACGCCTACTACTGCTCGTTCATCGGCAACACCGATCCCAACCGCTACTACATGCTGTCGGGCTGGACCGGCAACGACGGCAAGGGCGGCGGGCCCGTGCTCTACAACGACGAGGCCGGCTACGACTGGACCACCTACGCCGAGCGGCTCGAGGCCGCCGGGGTGAGCTGGAAGGTCTACCAGGACGAGGGCACCGGCCTCGACGCCGAGAACGGCAACTGGTGGGGCTGGACCCAGGACGCCTACATCGGCAACTACGGCGACAACTCGCTGCTCTACTTCAACCGGTTCCAGGACGCCCGGCCCGGCGACCCGCTCTTCGAGAAGGCCCGCACCGGCACCCGCGCGGTCGACGGCCAGGACTACTTCGAGATCCTCCGCGCCGACGTCGAGGCCGGCAACCTGCCCTCGGTCAGCTGGATCGCGGCGCCGGAGGCGTTCTCCGAACACTCGAACTGGCCGACGAACTACGGCGCCTGGTACATCTCCAAGATCCTGGACGCGCTCACCGCCGACCCCGAGGTGTGGGCGAAGACCGCGCTGTTCATCACCTACGACGAGAACGACGGCTTCTTCGACCACCTGGTGCCGCCGCACATCAACAGTCCGCTGGTGCCGGGGGAGTCGACCGTCTCGACCGAGCACGAGCTCTACACAGGCTCGCACGGCGACGGCCACTACGGTCTGGGCCCGCGGGTGCCGATGTTCGTCGTCTCCCCGTGGAGCGTGGGTGGATACGTCGCCTCGGAGACCTTCGACCACACCTCGATCCTGCGGTTCATGGAGAAGCGCTTCGGTGTCGCCGAGCCCAACATCACGCCCTGGCGTCGTGCCGTGTGCGGTGACCTGACCTCGGCGTTCGACTTCGCGCGCACCTCCGAGCCGCCGACGCTGCCGGACACGAGCGGGTGGGAGCCGGCCGACCGCGAGCGGCACCCGTCCTACTCGCCGGAGACCCCGGCGACCGGGACGATGCCGACCCAGGAGCGCGGCACCCGTCCGGCTCGTCCGGCGCCCTACCAGCTCGAGGTGATCGAGACCGCCGCCGGCGGCGAGGTCGCGCTCGAGATCCGCAACACCGGCAGCGTCGGCGCCCACTTCCAGGCTCGGCTGCTCGCCCCGGAGGGCGCTCCGCACAGCTACACGGTCGGTGCCGGCGACACGCTCTCGGTGCGCTGGCCTGTCAGCGGCGACTACGAGATCCACCTGCACGGGCCCAACGGGTTCTTCCGTTCCTACGCCGGCACCGCGGGCGCCGACCCCGTGCCCGCCAACCTCCGTCGTGAGGGCCGCTCGCACCGACTCACCGTGGCCGCGCCGCGCAAGGCCGAGATCGCCAGTGCGTACCCCGGTCCGATCCACTCCCGCCACCTGGACACCCGCGCGACCGGAGGCTGGTACGACCTGACCCTCACGCTCCCGGGCACCACCTGGGCACGCGGGTTCGCCGGCCACCTGGAGAACGGACGTCCCTCCGTGAGCGACCCGCAGCTGGGCGGCTAGGAGGGATCGCCGGGCCGGTCCTTCTCGGACTGGGCCGGCGGGTCGAGGATCGGGGCAGCTGTCTCGGGGGCTGCCTCGATCTCGGCCTTCGCCGCCTTCTTGGCTGCCTTCTTGGCGGCCTTCTTCTCCAGGCGGTTCACCTCGCGCTGGACGATCGCCTCGCGGCGTACGCCGGTGCCGACCAGGTTGACGACCAGGAAGAGCATCGGGTAGATCGGCCACGGATGCCCGTCGGGGGCGGAGGTGAACAGCCAGATTCCCCAGGTGATGAGGCTGACCATCAAGAAGGTGGCGAATGCCTCCTGCAGCTCCTTGCGGTAGGCAGCCGCACCCTGCTCGCGGAAGCCGAGGGTCTCGGGCAGGTTCGCTCCGGGCTCCCCGGGAGCGGGCTCGACGATCCCCAGATCGTCCACCAGCCCGGGCAGCTCCCCGAGCGTACGAGCCTCCAGGAGGGTCCCGACCCGCTCATCGTGCTCCTCGCGGGTGAGCCGGCCGTCGGCGAAGGCATCGGCGAGAACGGTGCGCACCACCTCCCGATCGGCATCGGAGGCGCGGATGCGTGCATTGTCGGCCTGTCTCGGGTCGAGACGGAACCGGGTCCAGAAACCGTCCACACCACCAGCCTAGACGCCAAGCCCGACACCGTCTGTCGAAGCGCCTGCATTAGAGTGACTCGCGCTGGCTACCTGCTAGTATAGAACACGTTCTAGTTTTGCTCTGCCTAGGTTTGAGGGAGGTGGCGGATGCGGATCGCTCTGCTGTCGTATCGCAGCAAGCCGCACGTCGGCGGTCAAGGCGTCTATATCCGCCATCTGAGTCGGGAGCTCGCCAAGCTCGGGCACACGGTCGAGGTCTTCTCCGGCCAGCCCTATCCCGAGCTCGACCTCGTGGGGGAGGGCGTGACCCTCACCAAGGTGCCGAGCCTGGGGCTCTACGAGGAGCCGAACCCGTTCGGCAACCCGAAGCTCTCCGAGCTCCGCGACCTGATCGACGTCGAGGAGTGGGCCCGGATGCGCACCGGCGCCTTCCCCGAGCCGCTGACCTTCGCCAAGCGCGCCCTGAAAGTGCTGAAGGGGCGGACCGACGACTTCGACATCGTCCACGACAACCAGACGCTGGCCACACCGCTGCTGAGCATCGAGCCCGAGCTCGGCCTGCCGCTGGTGACCACGATCCACCACCCGATCTCCTTCGACCGACGCATCGAGCTGGAGGCTGCTGCAGGCTGGAAGAAGAAGTTCGGCGTCTGGCGCTGGTACTCGTTCGTGAAGATGCAGGCGAAGGTCGCCTCCCAGCTGCGGCGTGTGATCACGCCCTCGGACAACTCCAAGCGCGACATCCTCACCGACTTCGGCGTCCCCTCCGAGCGGGTGCAGACCGTGCACCTCGGCGTGCCGGAGGAGTTCGTGCCGCCGACCACGCCCCGCGTCGAGGGCCGGATCCTGGCCATGGCCAGCGCCGACGCCCCGCTGAAGGGCATCGCCTTCCTGCTCGAGGCCTTCGCCAAGCTGCGTACCGAACGTGACCTCGAGCTGGTCCTCGTCTCCAAGCCGAAGAAGGGTGGTCCGACCGAGCAGCTCATCGAGAAGCTCGCGATCAAGGACCACGTACGTTTCGTCAACGGCATCTCCGACGCCGAGCTCGTCGAGCTGATGGGCTCCGCGGAGATCGCCTGCGTGCCTTCGCTCTACGAGGGGTTCTCGCTGCCCACCGCCGAGCTGATGGCCTGCGGCACCCCGCTCGTCGTCTCCCGTGCCGGCGCGATCCCCGAGGTCGTCGGCCCCGACGACCTGTGCGCGAAGCAGGTCACCCCAGGTGAGACCGAGGAGCTCGAGCAGGCGATCGCGGCACTGCTCGACGACCCCGAGCGCCGGGCCCGCTACTCGGCCGCCGGGCGCGCCCGGGTCGAGGAGCACTTCTCCTGGCACGCCGTCGCCGAGCGGATGACGGCGATCTACCAGCAGTCCATCGACGAGTTCGGTCTCGACAAGCTCGACCAACGAAATGAAAGGAAGTGAGCCGTGCTCACCGTTGACTTCGACCGCCTTGGCCTTCAGCCCGGGGAGCGCGTGCTCGACATGGGTGCCGGCGGTGGCCGGCACGCCTTCGAGATGTACCGCCGCGGCGCCGACGTGATCGCGTTCGACCAGGACGCCGAGGAGCTGGCCAAGGTCAGCGACTGGTTCTTCGCGATGCGTGAGGAGGTCCCCGAGGGTGCGAACGCGGAGACCAAGGAAGGCGACGCGCTGTCGCTGCCCTTCGCCGACGGCGAGTTCGACCGGATCGTCGCCGCCGAGGTGCTCGAGCACATCCACCGCGACGTCGACGCCATCAAGGAGCTCGTCCGGGTGCTGCGTCCCGGTGGCACCCTCGCCATCTCGGTGCCGCGCTGGCTGCCCGAGGTCGTCAACTGGAAGCTCTCCGAGGACTACCACAACACGACCGGCGGCCACATCCGGATCTACACCGACCACGAGCTCATCGACAAGGTCACCAAGGCCGGCCGGCCCAACGACGGCACCCCCGGCGAGGCGATGATCTTCGAGGGCAAGTCCTACGCCCACGGTCTGCACGCGCCCTACTGGTGGCTGAAGTCGGCCGTCGGTGTCGACAACGACAAGAACGTCCTCGTGAAGGCGTACCACCAGGTCCTGGTCTGGGAGATCATGAAGAACCCGCTGCCGCTGCGCCTGGCCGGGAAGGTCCTCGACCCGATGATCGGCAAGAGCATGGTGCTCTACTTCCGCAAGCCTGGCCCGATCGCCTCCGACCCGACCTCGGCTGCCTGATTCGCGGATGAGAGTCGAGATCCCGTACGTCGACGGGGTGCTGACCCCTGCCCAGATCGTCGCCACGGCCGGGTCGATCGCCCGCGCCCAGGAGGCGTCGGGCGCGATCCCGTGGGTCCCGGGTCAGCACACCGACATCTGGAACCACGTCGAGGCGGCCATGGGCCTGCTCGTCGGTGGCCTGGTGGAGCAGGCCGAGGCCGCGTACGACTGGATCCCGTCCCTGCAGAACGGCGACGGGTCCTGGCCGATGAAGATCGTCGCCGGCTCGCCGGTGGAGACGATCGGCGAGTCGAACATGTCGGCCTACTTCGCGGTCGGGCTCTGGCACCACTGGCTGATCCGTCGGGACCGGGCGTTCGTGGAGCGTCTGTGGCCCTCGGTGCGCGCCGGACTCGACTTCGTGGTCGGGCTGCAGCTGCCCTTCGGCGGGATCGCCTGGACCCCGCGCGACCCGTTCGCCCTGCTCACCGGCTCGTCCTCGATCTACCAGTCGCTGCGTGCCGGGGTCGCCCTGGCCGACCTGATGGACGACCCGCAGCCGGAGTGGGAGATCGTCGGCGGCCGGCTCGGTCACGCCCTTCGCCACCACCGTGACTCGTTCGAGGACAAGTCCCACCACTCGATGGACTGGTACTACCCGGTCCTCGGCGGTGCCGTCGTCGGTGCCGCCGGGCACGATCTGATCGAGTCGCGCTGGGACCATTTCGTACGCCCCGGCCTCGGCGCGCTCTGCGTCGACACCAACCCGTGGGTGACCGGCGCGGAGACCTGCGAGCTGGCGATGGCTCTCGACAACATCGGCGACCACCGCCGGGCTCTGGGGCTCGTGAAGGACATGCAGCACCTGCGTGCCGACGACGGTGGCTACTGGACCGGCTGGGTCTATGAGTCGCCCGAGTACCCCAACCCCAACCCCAACGCCTACTGGCCCGAGGAGCACTCCACCTTCACCGCCGCCGCCGTCATCCTGGCCGCCGACGCCCTGGGGGAGCGCTACGGCGGCTCCACCCCGGGCTCGGGGATCATGCGTGGCACCTCCCTCGCCGCTCCGTTCGAGGAGCTGGCGCTGGAGTGTGGCTGTGAGACCTCAGAGGCGTCGCAGCACGCGTAGCGAGCCGACCGCGTCGATCTCCTCGAACTGCTTCGAGGCGAGCGCGGGGAGGTAGATCTCCTCATACGGGGGCCGTCCGCCCCCGGCCGGGTCGGGGAAGACGTCGTGGACCAGCAGGAGACCGCCGGGCATGACCTTCGGTGCCCAGCCGCGGTAGTCGAGCTGCGCCGGCTCGACGCCGTGGCCGCCGTCGATGAAGAGGAACGAGACCGGTGTCGTCCACCACCGGCTCACCGTCGTGGAGGCGCCGATGACCGCGACCACCTCGTGCTCGAGGTCGGCCTGCTCGATCGTGCGCCGGAAGGTCGGCAGCGTGTCCAGGCGCCCGGAGCGCTCGTCGACGAGCGTGGTGTCGTGGTGCTCCCAGCCCGCCTGGTTCTCCTCGCTGCCGTGGTGATGGTCGACGGTGAACACCGTGCCGCCGGTCAGCTTCGCCGCGGCGCCGAGATAGACCGACGACTTCCCGCAGTAGGTGCCGATCTCGACGGCCGGCCCGTGGGGCAGCCGCTCCACGGCGTACTCGAACAGAGCGAGGCCCTCCTCGGGAGGCATGAACCCCGTGGCGTCGAGAGCGTGCTTGAGCAGGTCGGCGGGCATCTCAGGCGTAGACACCCGGGCACCTTAGCCGAGTGGCGAGCGGTCCGCGTCGAGTGGTCATGAACCTGGGGCACGGGGAGAATCCCGCCATGAGCAGAACCTCGGCCGGACACTCGGTGCTCGTGGTCCCGGTGCCCGAGCTGGAGGCGTACGTCCTGGAGCGGACGCGCCACTATGACGACTCGTTCGTCTCCGCGGACCCGGCGTTCGTGCACGCGCACATCACACTGCTCGCGCCCTTCCTGGCCTCGCCCACGACGGACGACCTGGAGCGGGTCGGGAAGATCGCGGCCTCGGCCGCTGCTTTCGACTTCCGGCTCGAGGAGGTGCGTGTCTTCGCAGGCGGCACGATCTATCTGGCTCCTGAGCCCGCGGAGCCCTTCGCGGCCCTGACCGCCGAGCTGAGCGAGGCGTTTCCGCAGTGCCCGCCCTATGCCGGGCTCTTCGAGCCGGTGCCGCACCTGACCGTCGACCACATCGCCGGGGGAGTGGACCTCGGCTCGACACGTACGTCCCTGACGCCGTTCCTCCCCGCGCGATGTCACGCGGACCGGGTCAGCCTGCAGTGGTACGCGAACCACGGCTGCCGCACCATCGCCGAGTGGCCGCTGGGCGCACCCTCGAGGGATGACCCGCGTCAGGGCCCCGGTGCGGAGATCGCCTGCATCACGTAGCCGATGGCGACCAACATCGTCAGGCTGCTGATGGCGATGCCGGCGACCGCGGCCCAGCGGCCCCGTCGCTTGTCGTCGGCGGTGCGGGCCAGGCCGATGATGCCGAGGATGAAGCCGAGCGGGCCGCACATCAGCACGCTGGCGAGGAGCGATGCGACCGAGACCGCGTCGAGCGGCACGGAGTAGAGCGACCAGGCGTTGGCCGGCTTGTCGGCCGACGGCGCGGTCTTCTGCTGCGGGGGAGCCGGCTGTGAAGCCACCGGCTGAGGGTTCGCGGGCTGCGGGGCGGCTGGCTGGGGAGGCGGCGGCTCGGTCACCGTGCGAGCGGGTTTCGGTGCCGGGGTCCGCTGTCGCGATGAGAGCGCGGCGTTCGCCGCTCGAGCCTGCCGCGTGGACTGGCGAAGCCGGCTGGCCGACGGGCGAACTCGAGCGGGTGGCGGCACCGGGGCCGGCGAGCTGCTGCCGGCCGGCGGGGCGGGCCGAGGAGTGGTTGCGCCCCACTCCGCTCGCCAGCGCCGGTCGCGGCTGAGTGGCGGAGTAGCAGGCGAAGCATCCGAGGGCGCCTTCCCCGCGGCTGCCGAGGCAGCGGCCTTACGGCGGCGACGGGCGAGCTCCTCGTCGAGAGTGGCCCTGGCGACCGGGTCGAGCAGCACGTCGCGCGCCCGGTTGATGCGCATCATCAGCTCGCCGTCGGCAGCGCGGCCGCCACGGTCGGGGTGGAACTGCTTGGCGAGCTCGCGATGGCGAGCTCGGACAGCCGCGTCGTCCGCGTCCGAAGGGATCTCGAGCACGGCATAGGCGTCGATGAACTTACCGCTCACTCAACGCCCCCCACGCACAGTCCTTCGGTTGTCGGCCTCGCCCCCAGGCTCATCCACACCTGGTGCCGTAAATCCCAGAGCAGTGAAATCCTAGAGCAGTCGCGGCGAGATGCTGGTTTCGCCACGGGAAATTGATTGAGGGCCGCCCGACTGGGCGGCCCTCGAGTGGAGCGGACGACGAGGCTCGAACTCGCGACCTCAACCTTGGCAAGGTTGCGCTCTACCAACTGAGCTACGTCCGCTTGCGAGAAGAACAGTAGCGGATGTGGTCCGTTCTCCTCCAACTGGGGCCCCGCGTGTCACGCACCATCGTCGGGGACATCGGCTGATGCCGTACGCCGCTCGATCTGTTCCACCAGCTGGGCGACCTGGGCCTGGTGCGCCGCCCGCAGATCTTCGAGCCGCTCGCGCGCATGCGCGCGCTCACGGTCCAGCTCGGCGCGGGTGGCATCGCGGTCCGCCTTCGCTGCCGCCTCGCTCCCGCGGAGGTCGGCCACCTGCTCCCGCAGGGCGTCGATCTGCTCACGGGCGGTGTCGCGCTGCGTACGCAGCCCGGAGATCGTCGCCTCCGCACTCACCGCCGCCTTCCCGGCCGCCTTCTTCTCCGCGATCAGCTGCTCCTGCAGCCGCGCCGTGGCCTTCCCGGCGTGGTCGGCGCGCGCGGTCTCGCTCCGTCGGCGCTGCACGGCCGAGGCGTGCTCGGACTGCAGCTTCTCGAGCTTCTCGGCCAGGGCATCTCGCGCGGCGGTCGTCTCCTCGACGCGCTTCTCGAGGGCGGCGATCGCAGCAGAGGCGGTCTGTGCCGCGGCTGCCGCGTCCGACTCCGCTCTCTCCCGCGCCGCCTGCTCGGCCTGACGGGACTCTTCGGCCGCGGTCGTGGCTGACAGCGCCTCCCGCAGGATCTCGGCCGAGCGCTCGGACTCCTCCAACGCCTCCGCGGCAGCTGCGTCCGCCTCGTCGCGCTCCGCCTCCGCCGTCCGCTGCGCATGCTCGGCGCGCACGGCACGCGCGCTCGCGGCGGCGATCTGCTCCTGGGCCTCGCTCTGCACCGTGGCGATCTGGGCCTCGGCAGCGGTCAGGTCGCCGAGCGTACGCAGCTCCTCCAGTGCCTTCGGGAGCTGGTCGAGGAACCTGTCGGCGAGCTGGGTCAGCTGGGTGGTGATCTCCGCGGCCCGCTGCTGAGCTGCCTGCACGGGTCGAGCGGTCTCGCCGGGATCCCGCGTCTCGGCGAGCCGCTGCAGGCGCTTCCGCTCGCGCCAGGCCGCGGCTCGGTTGTGGGCCGGATCGTCGCAGTACTCCGGCGGCCGGCCGCTTCCGCTCTCCGAGGCCGCCGCGGTCATCGGACAGCCGGGGAAGCGGCAGAGCTTCTCGTCGGCAGCAATCGTTTCCGTCATTACGTCAGCATAGCGTGACGAAAGACGGAACGAATACTTAATGCCGTACAAATGAGATCCCGATGCCGAACACAACATAACCGGCATTATGATGTGTGGCGTGAGCGCGCCCGAGCACCGTCAGCAGACCCCCTCCACAGACCTCGCCGTGACGGAATCCGTCAGAGAGCTCTTCCTCGACGACCTCGGAGACCTGCCCCGCGAAAAACGTGCCGAGGCTCTCGCCCGAAGGTTCCTGCTCTCCTACGCGGGCCACACCCGCGCGGCGTACGGCCGAGACCTCGCCGACTGGTTCGGTTGGTGCGCCGCCCTGGAGATCGACCCGCTCGCCGCCAACCGGGCGATGGTCGACGGCTACGCCCGCCATCTGGAGACACGGCGGAGCTCGGCGACGATCGCCCGACGACTCTCGGCGATCGCGGGCTTCTACCGCTACGGCGTGGCGGAGGAGGTCCTGAGCGCCTCGCCGGCCGCGCACATCAAGCGCCCCAAGACGAGCAACGACTCCCAGACCCTGGGCATGGACAGGGGAGAGGCGCGCGCGTTCCTCGCCGCCGCCCGCGAGCACTCCAGCCGCGCCGCCGCGCTGGTGACGCTCCTGCTCCACGACGGGCTGCGCATCTCCGAGGCGCTGGGCGCCGATGTCGCCGACCTCAGCCACTCCCGCGGCCACCGCATCCTGACGATCACCCGCAAGGGCGGCGCCCGGCGCGACGTCGTCCTCAACCCGGCGACCTCACAGGCGCTCGACACCTACCTCGACGCCCGCGCCGACGGCCCGGTCTTCGTCACGAGCACCGGCAACCGCTGGCACCGCTCCGAGGCCTTCCGCCTGATCCGCAGGCTCGGCGCCTCGGCCGGCATCGAGCACGGCGACAAGCTCTCCCCGCACAGCCTCCGCCACACCTTCGTCACCCTGGCCCGCGAGGCCGGCGTACCTCTCGAGGACGTCCAGGACGCCGCCGGCCACGCCGACCCCCGCACCACCCGCCGCTACGACCGCGGCCGCCACAACCTCGACCGCCACCCCGCCTACGCCCTGGGTGCCTTCCTCGCCGACTGAGAACTGGTCCCCGCGAAGACCGGCTCGCGACGTGCCGACTCAACCCCTCCCCAACCCCGCCTTCACGACGGTAATCTTCCGGAAGCCCGTCATCGTTGACGAAGGAGATCCGGTATGAGCCAGGAACTGACCAGCGACTACGTGGTGGTGGGGGCCGGATCATCAGGTGCCGTGCTCGCGGCACGCCTCAGCGAGGACCCGGGCGTCCAAGTCACCCTGCTGGAGGCGGGACCGCGCGACAAGAGCATGAACATCCACATCCCGGCGGCGTTCTCGAAGCTCTTCCAGACCGAGCATGACTGGGACTACACCACCGAGCCGCAGCCGGCGCTCGGCGGCCGGCGGATCTACTGGCCGCGCGGCCGGATGCTCGGCGGCTCGTCCTCGATGAACGCGATGATGTGGGTCAAGGGCCTTCAGGCCGACTACGAGGAGTGGGGCGCGGCCGCCGGACCCGAGTGGGGCTGGGAGACCGTCAAGAAGACGTACGCGAAGCTCGAGGACGTCGAGGACGCCACCGCGCTCGACGGCACCGGCGGTCCGGTCCGTGTCGAGCGGCAACGGAGCCCTCGTCCCTACACCGAGTCCTTCCTCCAGGCCGCCGAGCAGGCCGGTTACCGGCGCGGACGGGCCAACGGCCCCAATCCCGAGGCGTACGTCGAGACCATGGTCACCCAGCGCCGTGGCTCCCGGTGGAGCACGGCGGCGGCCTACCTCAAGCCCGCCGCCAGGCGCGCCAACCTGAAGGTGGTGACCGGCGCGGCGGTGTCTCGGGTGACCTTCGACGGCACCCGCGCGACCGGGGTCGAGGCCGTCGTCGACGGAGAGCGGACGACCGTCACCGCCCGGCGCGAGGTGATCCTCTCCGGCGGCGCGATCAACACCCCGCAGCTGCTGATGCTCTCCGGGATCGGACCTGCCGAGCAGCTGACCGGACTCGGCATCGATGTCGTCCGCGACGCGAAGGAGGTGGGGGAGAACCTCACCGACCACCTCGTCGCCGGCATCGGCTGGGAGGTGGAACAGGGCTCCCTGGCGACCGCGGAGTCGGCGCGTCAGCTGCTCAACTACCTGCTGCGCAGGCGCGGGATGCTCACCTCCAACGTGGGTGAGGCGTACGGATTCATCCGCTCGCGCCCCGACCTGGAGGCGCCCGACATCGAGATGATCTTCGCCCCGGTCGGCTTCTTCGACGAGGGCCTGGTGCCGTTCGTGGGGGAGGCGGTCGTCGCCGGCCCGATCCTCGTCGACCCGGCCAGTCGCGGCCAGGTCACGCTCGCCTCCAAGGACCCTGCCGCCAAGGCGGTCATCGACCCGCGCTACCTCTCCGACCCCGACGGCAGGGACCGCGCCGCCATGGTCGAGGGCGTCCGGGTGGCGCTGGAGATCGCCTCCCAGCCCGCGCTCAAGCCGTTCCTCGGCAGGTTCCTGCGCCCCGATGTCCCGGTGGACTCGTCCGCAGAGGAGGTCGCCGACGCGGTCCTGACACGTCACGCGCACACGCTCTACCACCCGACCGGCACCTGCCGGATGGGCACCGACGAGGCCAGCGTGGTCGACCCCCGGCTGCGCGTACGCGGCGTCGAAGGCCTCCGGGTCGCCGACGCCTCGGTCATGCCCAGGATCGTGCGCGGCCACACCAACGCGCCCGCGATCCTGATCGGCGAGCGCGCCGCGGAGCTCATCACCAGCGACTGACACCCTCGGCCGACCCTTGGAACCCACCCGTGACTCAGGTCACACTGGTCTCATGACGGATTCCTACGCTGCCGGAGAGACCACCACCCCGCTGCTGGAGGAGACGATCGGCGCGAGCTTCGACCGCACCGTCGCCAGCTTCGGGGACCGGGAGGCACTGGTCGAGGCGAGCACCGGCAGACGCTGGACGTACGCCGAGCTGAGCCGTGACGTCGACGCGCTGGCCGTCGGGCTTCGCAAGGCCCGGATCGCGAAGGGCGACCGGGTCGGCATCTGGGCGCCCAACTGCGCGGAGTGGACGCTGACCCAGGTGGCGACGGCGAAGATCGGCGCGATCCTGGTGAACATCAACCCGGCCTACCGCACCCACGAGCTGGCGTACGCCTTGACCCAGTCGGGCATCAGGATGCTGGTCTCCGCGCCCGCGTTCAAGACATCGGACTACCGGAGCATGGTGGCCGAGGTGCGCGGTGACTGCCCCGACCTCGAGGAGACCGTCTTCATCGGCGACCCGGAGTGGACCGCTCTCCTCGAAGCCGGCGCCGGCGAGAGGCTGAGCGACCACGTCGCCTATGAGCTGAGCCCCGAGGACCCGATCAACATCCAGTACACCTCGGGCACCACCGGCTACCCCAAGGGCGCGACCCTGAGCCACCGCAACATCCTCAACAACGGCTACTTCACCACCGAGACGATCGGCTTCACCGAGCACGACCGGCTGGCGATCCCGGTGCCGTTCTACCACTGCTTCGGGATGGTGATGGGCAACCTCGGCTGCATCACCCACGGGGCCACGATGGTCATCCCGGGCCCGGCCTTCGACCCGGCGGCCACCCTCGAGGCGGTCCAGGACGAGCGCTGCACGGCCGTCTACGGCGTACCCACGATGTTCATCGCCATGCAGAACCACCCTGACTTCGCGAGCTTCGACCTGAGCACGCTGCGCACTGGGATCATGGCGGGCAGCCCGTGCCCGGTCGAGGTGATGAAGCGGTGCGTCAACGAGATGCACATGAGCGAGGTCTCGATCGCCTACGGGATGACCGAGACCTCCCCGGTCTCGACCCAGACCCGCCGCGACGACGACCTCGAGCACCGCACCGCCACCGTCGGCCGGGTGCACCCGCACGTCGAAGTGCGCGTCGTCGACCCGACCACCGGCGCGGTGCTGCCCCGGGGCGAGGCCGGCGAGTTCCAGACCCGCGGCTACTCGGTCATGCTCGGCTACTGGGCCGACGAGGAGAAGACCAGGGCGGCGATCGACGAGGAGGGCTGGATGCACACCGGCGACCTCGCGGTGATGAACCCCGACGGCTACTGCAACATCGTGGGCCGGATCAAGGACATGGTCATCCGCGGCGGCGAGAACATCTATCCCCGCGAGATCGAGGAGTTCCTCTACGCCCACCCTGACATCGAGGACGTCCAGGTCATCGGCGTCCCCGACGAGACCTACGGCGAAGAGCTCTGCGCGTGGGTCCGCCTGCGCCCCGGCGCCGAGCCGATGACGGCCGAGACCCTGAAGGCGTACGCGACCGGCAAGCTCGCCCACTACAAGATCCCGCGCTACGTCCTGGTCGTCGAGGAGTTCCCGATGACCGTGACCGGCAAGGTCCGCAAGGTCGAGATGCGGCAGAAGACCGTCTCCGAGCTCGGACTCTAGGCGCTCAGGAGGTCAGGTCAGCGAGGCCGCCGCGACCGCGGTGTCCTTGCCGACGAGGGTGATCTCGACCCGCTCGACGTCGGTGATCGGCACCGCGGAGGAGGCGTCCAGCCCGAGCGTCTCCCCACCCGACCAGGTCCACGACCCGGCGACGGTGCGCGACCCGTCGCGGCCGACGAGCACCAGGTCGTACGTCACCGGCTCACCCTGATAGTCCGACGAGGCCGGCGGGCTCTTCCCGGGCTGAGGCGGGTAGTGGCAGCTCCAGTTGAGCTTGGTTCCCCACGACGTCGGGGTGACGACGAGCTGGGCCCACATGTCGACGCTGCCCACGGGGCGCAGATCGACGGTACGTACGTTCGCACCCTCAGAACCCGTCGGCGTGGCGGAGGACGAGGGGGCCGCGGCCGGCTGCTGGGTGCCGTCACGACCGAGCAGCAGGCCGCCGATCGCCGTACCGCCCGCGAGCAGGACGACCGCGGCCGCGACAGCGAAGGCCCGGCGACGGACCCGCGACCTGCGTACGGCCCCGGCCAGCTCTGCCAGCGGCGGCGTCGCCACCTCCGCGGCATTCTCCTCGAGCAGCTCCTCGGCCTCCTCGCGGGAGAGGGCGCCGAGCAGCCCGGGCATGCCGGCGAGCTCGGCGACGGCGCCGCGGCAGATGCTGCACCCGGTCAGGTGTCGCTCGTAGGCCCGCCGGTCGCTCGGGCTCAGCGCGCCGAGCACATAGGACGCGTCCCAGTCGGCGTACGTCTCGTGTGCGGAGGCGTCCGGTTCATCGTTCATGAGGTGACCCCCTTCTCTTGCAGGGCGAGACGCAGGGCTCGCAGACCGTAGTGCAGCCGGGACTTGACCGTGCCGGGCGGGATGTCGAGCTCGCGGGCGAGCTCGGTGACCGACCGGCCGCCGTAATAGGCGCCCACCACCACGGCCCGGTGCTCGGGGGAGAGGGCGAGCAGCGCGTCGGCGACGACCCAGGAGTCGAGCACCGCCTGGGTCTGGTCGGCCCGGCTCTGCTCGGGCGGCGACTCGGCGGCGTACTCCCGCTTCCGGCGTGCGCTGCGCAGGTCGTCGATGACGAGGTTGCGGGCGGTGGTGAACAGCCAGGCGCGCACGCCCTCGTCGGGCCGCTGCAGCACCTCGGGATGGCGCCAGGCGCGCAACAGCGTCTCCTGCACCACGTCGCGCGCCTCCTCGGCGTCACCGGTGCGGCGTACGACGTAGCGGTAGAGCGCCTCCGAGTGGGCGTCGTGCACCGCTACGAGCAGCTCGTCCTCCGCGCCCATGTCACCTCCCGCACCCACCCAGGATCCCAGAGCCCCGGATCAGCCCTTGGCCAGGTCGAGCGAGAACTCGATGCTGCCGGTGTCCTCGACGCTCACGAAGCCCAGGTTCGGCGCCTCGACACCGAAGTCGGCGAACGTGATCGGCACGCTCCCGACGACCTGCAGGGCGCTGGCGCCGTCACCGCCGACCTCGGCGTCCACGGTCACCGACTTCGTCTCGCCACGCACGGTGAGGTCACCGACGAGCTGGACCTCGGTCGCGCCCTCCTCGAGTGCTGCGGGCTCGGTCAGCTCGAAGGTGGCCGTCGGGAACTGATCCGCCTGGATCGCGTTCTCGCGGAAGTAGCCGTCGCGGTTGCCGGAGTCGGTGGCGATCGTCGCGACCTCGACCTCGATGCTCGCCTCGGTGACCTCGGCGTCGGCGATGGTGACCTCGCCGGTCACGTCCTCGGTGCGGCCGGTGACGGTGACGTCCTCGCCCCGCAGCACCTCGTCGACGCGGTAGCCGGCGAAGGAGCCGTCCGAGACGGTCCAGGTGCCGCTGCTGTCCGCGCCGTCGGCGGGCGCGGCCGACGCGCTGAGGCTGGGCTCGTCCGCAGCCGCGTCCTCGGCCCGGTCCGCGTACCAACCGGGCCCGAAGATCACCGCGACGCCTCCGACCACGACCACTGCCGCACCGATCCCGACTGCTGCTTTCGTACGTGTCCGCACGCCGTTTCCTCTCGCCTGGAGGCCGACCCGATGCCGGCCTTCACCCCCTACTACGGAGCGCTGCGCCGAACGGTTCAAACGACTTCCAGTGACGGGTGACACAATCGGCAGCGCCCTCTCTCGACCCCAAGGAGACCCCATGCCCCAGACCCCGCTCGAGCTCTTCGGCACCGAGGCACTCATCGGCGATGAGGACCGCGCGATCCGCGACACGGTGAGATCCTTCGCGGAGAAGGAGATCAAGCCGCACCTCGCCGACTGGTTCGAGGCGGGCTCGGTCCCGGTCAAGGAGCTGGCCCCTGAGCTCGGCAGGCTGGGCGTCCTCGGGATGCACCTGGAGGGCTATGGCTGCGCGGGCACCAGCGCCACGGCGTACGGCCTGGCCTGTCTGGAGCTCGAGGCGGCCGACTCCGGGATCCGCTCGCTGGTCTCCGTGCAGGGTTCGCTGGCGATGTTCGCGATCTGGAAGTGGGGCAGCGAGGAGCAGAAGCAGGAGTGGCTGCCGCGCATGGCGGCCGGCGAGGCGATCGGCTGCTTCGGCCTCACCGAGCCCGACTTCGGCTCCAACCCGGCCGGGATGCGGACGCGGGCGCGCCGGGACGCCTCGGGCGACTGGATCCTGTCCGGCACCAAGATGTGGATCACCAACGCCCCCGTCGCCGACGTCGCGGTGGTCTGGGCGCAGACCGACGAGGCGCCCGACGGCAAGGGCATCCGCGGCTTCGTGGTCCCCACCGACACCCCGGGCTTCTCCGCCCCGGTGATCAAGCAGAAGCTGTCGCTGCGGGCCTCGGTGACCGGCGAGATCGTCCTCGACGACGTGCGTCTCCCGGACTCTGCCGCGTTCCCCGAGGTCAGGGGCTTGAAGGGTCCGCTGTCGTGCCTGAACGAGGCGCGCTTCGGCATCGTCTTCGGCGCAGTGGGCGCGGCCCGCGACTGCCTCGAGGCAGCCATCGCGTACGCCGCCTCCCGCGAGATCTACGACAAGCCGCTGGCCGGCTACCAGATCACCCAGACGAAGCTCGCCGACATGAGCCTGGAGCTCGGCAAGGCGATGCTCCTCGCGCTGCACCTGGGCCGCCTGAAGGACGAGGGCACCCTCCGCTCGGAGCAGATCTCGCTGGGCAAGCTCAACAACGTCCGCGAGGCCATCGCCATCGCCCGCGAGTGCCGCACCATCCTGGCTGCCGCCGGCGTCACCCTCGAGTACCCGATCCTGCGCCACGCCAACAACCTCGAGTCGGTGCTCACCTACGAGGGCACCAGCGAGGTCCACCAGCTCATCATCGGTCAGGCGCTCACGGGGGAGTCCGCCTTCCGCTGAGGCTCGATGCTCACCTGCTCCGGGGGAGTCGTCGCGGCTGTGCACGACGGATCCTTCCTACATGGCAGGAGCTCTGGCCGTCACGGCGGCCGACGTCACACGCATCGCCGAACGCCTCTTCCTGACGTTGGGCGACCGGCGGCGCAACCTCACCGCCTTCTGGGTGCTGCTCGTGCTCGCCGGCGTCATCGCCACGGCGGGCGTGGTCGCCGACTCCACCGCGACCGTCATCGGGGCCATGATCGTGGCTCCGCTGATGACGCCGATCCTCGGCACGGCGTTGGCGCTCGTCCTCGCCGACCGGCGCCAGCTGGCGACGAACATCGCGCTGGTGGTCGGTGCCGCGATCGCGGTCGTCCTCATCGGATTCGTGATCGGACTGACCGTGCAGACCGACGTCGTCGCCGCCACCAACAGCCAGGTCGCGGGCCGGGTGAGCCCACGGCTGATCGATCTTCTCGCCGCCGTGGCCACCGGTATGGTCGGAGCGTTCGCGCTCGTCCGGCCCGACGTCTCCGACACCCTCCCCGGCGTGGCCATCGCCATCTCGCTGGTCCCGCCGCTCGCTGTCGTGGGCCTCACCCTCGAGTCCGGCGCGGCCGGCGAGGCAGCCGGCGCACTGCTCCTCTTCGGCACCAACGTGGCCGCGATCATCGCCACCGGTACCGTCGTGATGCTCGCGGCACGTATCCGTCACGTGGCCCCGGACGCCGGCATCCGCGTCGGGCGGCTCCGCGGACGTTCCCTGGTCGCCGTCGCCGCCTCGCTCGTCCTGGTCACCGTCCCGCTGGCCGCCGGCAGCATCCACGTGCTGCAGGAGCAGCGTCTGGTCAGTCAGGCCAAACCCGTCGCCGCCTCCTGGGCGGAGGCCAAGGGCTGGCAGGTGTCCGACGTGTTCCTCCGGGGGAGCTCGCTCCACGTCGTGGTGATCGGCACCCCACCGGAGCCCGACGGCGGTGAGCTGCGGGAGGCTTTCGACGCCGAGGGCCTCTCCGACGTCGAGGTCGAGCTGACCCTCCTCGTCGGCGGGTCCGAGACCCTGGATGGCGCCTGACCGACGCCGGCCGATCTCAGCTACCAGCCGTCAGTCGCGCGGGACCAGGAAGGATGCCCGCCACAGCTTGCGATCCTTCTCCGAGACCAGCCCGTGCTCGGTGAGGTACGGCATCATCTTCTCGCCCATCCAGGCCAGGGTCGCGCGGTAGTGCTCGTTGCCGAGCGCCTCGCGGCGGGCCGCCATCGGGTCGAGGCCGACGGCCGCGTAGCAGTCCGGGTGGACCAGCGAGCGCGCCATCACGTAGGCCGAGCGGGCGGTGAGGTTCTGGTGCAGCCGGAGCTGCGTACGGCCCATCTTCTGCGACATCGCCGCGGCGAGCTCCTCGCGGGCGAAGGTGACGTGGCGAGCCTCCTCGGTGACGTGGATGCGGGAGGCCATCCGGGTCAGCGGCTGGCAGCGCTCGTCCTTCATCAGCTCGCGCTGCCACCGGTCCAGCGGCTCCTCGCCGACGAGGGTCGCGGAGAAGACGCTGGGTCCGTGCAGCAGCGGAGCGAACTTCCCGATGCGCAGGACGGCGGGCCGGGGTCCGTACGCCGGTGCCCCCATCGCCGCGATCGCCCGGCCGAACATCACCGAGTGCCGGGTCTCGTCGCCGATCTCGGTCAGCGCGTACTGCGTCCGAGCCGTGCGCGGGTCCGCCCCGTAGACCTCCCGGAGCAGCAGCTGCATCAGCAGCACCTCGAACCACAGGCCGACGCTCATGATGCTGGCCACCTCGTGGCGAGAGAGCTCGATCTGCTGCTCCTGGCTGAGCCGGTCCCAGGTCGGGGTGCCGTAGAGGGAGACGCGCTCGGGCTGCATCCACCACAGTCCCTCGACGGGCGCGGCGTCCCAGTCGAGGTCGACCTCCGGGTCGTAGGACTGACGCGCGGTGGAGCGCAGGAGCCGGTCGGAGGTCGGGTCGGCGAGGGTCATGATTCTCCCAACTAGGTGTTACCAAGAGTTACAGGTAGTTGCTAGAGTGCAGGACATGACACGGAAGGTCAAGGACGACGGTCGCTCCTCGCGCTGGGACGCCCACCGCGAGACCAGGCGGGCGGAGCTGGTGGCGGCAGCCGTACGCGCCGTCGACTCGGCCGGGGCGGAGGTGTCGATCGCCGACATCGCCGCGGAGGCCGGTGTCAGCAAACCGGTGCTCTACCGCTACTTCGCCGACAAGGCCGAGCTGCACGCCGCGGTGGGGATGTGGGCTGCTCGGCAGATCCTCGATGCGGTCGTCGATGCCGTGCTCGCGCCCGCCCCGACCCGTGAGCGGGTCGGGGCCGGGGTCGCGGCGTACGTCGAGACCATCGCCGAGCACCCGAACGTCTACCTGCTCCTGGTGCGCCAGCACACCGGCGGCACCGACCCGCTCGCCGACGGCAAGCAGCTCATCGCGGCCACCTTCGCGCGACTGCTCGGCGACGCCTTCGGCCGCCTCGGTGTCGACGCCGCCGGCGCCGAGCCGTGGGCGCACAGCCTCGTCGGGATCGGTGAGTCCGCCGGCCAGTGGTGGCTCGAGCGGCGCACCATGTCCCGCGCGGCGTTCACCCGCTATCTCAGCGAGTTCGTCTGGCACGCGCTGGAGGGCACCACCGCCGAGTACGGCGTCGACCTGAGCGCCCTCGACCGACCCGAGATCGTCACCCCGCTGCGAAAGAGCCCCCGATGAGCGAGCGCCAGCAAGCGACCAAAGAATCTTTCATCGGGCCGCGTCCGTACTCTGGCGCTTGCGCTACGGAGGTGGCCCGATGAGCGAGCATCAGCCCCAGCACCTCTACGACGGCCCTGCCCGTCTCGAGTCCGAGCACGGCACCTGGGAGGTCGACGTCGCGCTGCGCGGCGTCTTCCAGCCGATCGACGGCCACTTCCACTGGTACGGCCGCGTCGGCGCAGCCCTCGAAGGCGTACGCAACGGCCAGAGCGTCACGGTCCACACCGACCACGGCGAGGCCGAGGGACGGCTCTCCGACATCGACCCCTGGGGACGCTTCCGCATCGCCGGGACGGGAAAGCCGCCGTTCTGACGCCGAGGTGCCTCAGCGCACGAGCATGAGCGTCGCGGCCCCGATCCCGACGACGACGATCAACGAGCGCAGCACCGTGGCCGGCAGCCGGCGGCCGATGTGCGAACCGACGTACCCGCCGACGACCGATCCTGCGGCGAGCAGGCCGATGGCGCGCCAGTCGAGGTCGGCGATGGCCAGGAAGATCAGGGTCGCGACCACGTTCGAGGCCATCACCGCGAACGTCTTGAGCGCGTTGACCGTACGGAACTCCAGATCGGTCCCGAGCCCGAGCACGGCCATCATCATCACCCCGGAGCCGGCACCGAAGTAGCCGCCGTAGGCGCCGGTGATCGTGGCGAACACCCCGGTGACGGGGGAGACCCGCATCCGCGGCCCGTCGCTGCGGGAGTGCTGGCGGACGAAGCGGCTCAGTCGTGGCTGCACGCCCACGAGTACGCAGGTGCCCAGGATCAGCCACGGCACGACCGCCTCGAAGACCGATCCCGGCAACCACAGCAGCAGCAACGACCCGACGATGCTGCCGCCGCCCGCGGTGAGCAGGACGGCGGCGGTCACGCCCGGATGCTCGGCCAGCTCGCGCCGGTAGCCGAAGGAGCCGCTGAGCCCGGCCGGCGTCATCCCGACCGTGTTGGACGTGTTGGCCACGACCGGCGGGAGACCGACCGCGACCAGGACGGGGAAGCTGAGCAGCGAGGCGACGCCGACGGTGGAGGTGAGGATGCCCGCACCCAGGCCCGCGGCGAGCACGACGAGCTGGTCGAGCGCCGTCATTCGCCGCGGAGAAGAGCGACGTCGCTGACCAGCATGACGTGGCCGTGCATG
This sequence comes from Nocardioides sp. NPDC101246, assembly GCF_044767415.1. Lineage (NCBI taxonomy): Bacteria > Bacillati > Actinomycetota > Actinomycetes > Propionibacteriales > Nocardioidaceae > Nocardioides > Nocardioides sp. NPDC101246. Next base: position 48,166 of record NZ_JBIWNX010000005.1, on the reverse strand, counting down.
GCGGCGGCGGCACGTTCGGCATCGCCGGCGGCGATCGCGTCGGCGATCTTCTGATGGCCCGCGAGCGAGGTCCGGGGGCGGTCGGGCTGGGAGAGCGACTCGATGCGGGTCTCGCGGATCAGCTCGCTGATCTCGGACATCATCTGTTCGAGCAGGGGAGAGTGGGCGGCCTGGGTCACCGCCCGGTGGAACAGCTCGTCGCCGTGGACGCCGCGCCCGCCGCCCGCGATGTCCTCGTCCATCGACTTCAGGGCCGCGTCGATGTGGTCCAGGTCCTCCTGCGTACGCCGCTGCGCCGCGAGCGCGGCGAGCTTGGTCTCCAGTGCGTCACGCGCCTCGATGACGTCCGGGATCCGCTCCGCGTGCGCCCGGATCGCATCGGTGATGCGCTCGACCCTCGGCTTGTCGGTCAGCACCGTGCCGTCGCCGTGGCGAACCGCGACGACGCCGATCACCTCGAGCGCGACCAGGGCCTGGCTGAGGGTCGCTCGGCTCACGCCGAGGCTGGTCGCGAGCTGTCTCTCCGGCGGGAGGCGGTCTCCGGACTTCAGGTCGTTCTCCGAGATCCAGGCCGTGATCTGCTCCGCGACCTGCTCGTACAGGCGGGTTCGCTGCAGTGGACGTGGAAAGCGCGCGGACTCACTCATGGCTACAGGGTATTGACGTTCGCCCCATTGTCCTATTGGCTAGGCCACTGAGCCGTTGGTGATGTGAGTCACACCGGTGCCAGGCGGGGGCCAGACAGAAAGGAAGTCCGATGGGACCGGAATGGGTGGCGATCATCGCGCTGGTCGCCTTGTTCGTGGCAGGCACGTTGCTGCCGATCAACATGGGAGCGCTTGCGTACGTCGCCGCGTGGCTTGTCGGGATGTTCGCGCTGAACCTCGACGAGAAGGAGATCCTGGCCGGAGTCAGCGCCGACCTGATCCTGACGCTGATAGGGGTGACCTATCTGTTCGCGATCGCGAGGAACAACGGCACGGTCGATCTGATCGTCAGCAGTGCCGTACGCGCGGTGGGCGGCAGGGTCGCCCTGATCCCGTGGGTGATGTTCGGCGTGACCGCGCTGCTGACCGCCATGGGAGCCGCCAGCCCGGCGGCCTGCGCGATCATCGGACCGGTGGCGCTCGGGTTCGCGGGCCGCTACAAGATCAACCCGCTGATGATGGGCATGTTCGTCGTGCACGGTGCTCAGGGCGGTGGCTTCTCGCCGATCAGCATCTACGGCACGATCACCAACTCGGTCATGGTCGACAACGGCCTCCCCGCCAGTGAGATGACGATCTTCCTGGCCAGCCTGGTGGTCAACCTGATCATGGCGACCATCCTGTTCTTCGCCCTCGGCGGACGATCGTTGATGAGCATGCGGCTCGACCCCGACGAGGCGGCCAGGGCCGCCGCCGGCGTACCGAGCGACCTGAACGAGGGCGGCGTGACCGTCCCGGCCCGCGGCTACGGCACCGTCGCCCCGACCGGGACCAAGCCCGGCATCCGCACCGAGCAGGTCCTGACCCTGGCCGCCTTCGTGATCGTCGCCGCCGTCGCCCTGTTCTTCGACAAGAACATCGGCTTCGCCTCGATCACCGCGGCGACCGTCCTCGCGGCGCTCTCGCCGAGCCAGCACAAGGACGCCATCCGTCAGATCGCCTGGCCGACGGTGCTGCTGGTCGCCGGCGTCTCGACGTACGCCACGATCCTGAACACGGCCGGATCGCCGGAGTTCGTGGGCAGCTGGGCGGCCGGCCTGGGCGTCGCGGCGATCGGCGCCCTCGTCCTCTGCTACGTCGGCGCGGTCGTCTCCGCGTTCGCCTCCTCGACGGCGCTGCTTCCGATCATCATCCCGATCTCGGTCCCGCTGATCGCCGAGGGCGGGATCTCCGCCGCCATGTTCGTGGCCGCGCTGGCGATCTCCTCGACCATCGTCGACGTGAGCCCGTTCTCCACCAACGGCGCGCTGATGCTGGCCAACCGGCCCGACACCATCACCGAGGAGCGCTACTACAAGCAGATCCTCGGCTACAGCGTCATCGTGGTGCTCGTCGGTCCCCTCCTGGTCTGGGCCACCATGGTCCTCCCGGGCTGGTGACGCGCATGCGTGGACCACTCGACGACGTCGTCGTCCTCGACCTCTCCCGCGCCCTGGCCGGGCCGCACGCCGCGATGATGATGGGCGACCTCGGCGCCCGCGTGATCAAGGTGGAGGCGCCGGGGCACGGCGACGACACCCGCGGCTGGGGCCCGCCGTTCGTGGGGGAGGCGGGGCAGCGGGAGGCGACGTACTTCCTCTCCGCCAACCGCAACAAGGAGTCGATCACCCTCGACCTCAAGGACACCGACGACAAGGACGTACTGCTGCGCCTGGTCGACCGGGCCGACGTGCTCGTCGAGAACTTCCGCACCGGCGTCCTGGACCGGCTCGGGCTCGGCATCGACGACCTCCAGGCCCGCAACCCGCGTCTCGTCGTGCTCTCGATCACCGGGTTCGGCCACGACGGCCCCGAGGGCGGCCGCTCCGGCTACGACCAGATCGCCCAGGGCGAGGCCGGACTGATGTCGCTCACCGGATCGGGGCCCGGAGACCCCCAGCGGGTCGGCACCCCCATCGCCGACCTGCTGGCCGGGATGTACGGCGCCTACGGTGTGCTCGCCGCTCTTCACGAGCGCGACCGCACCGGCCGCGGCACCGTCGTACGCACCTCGTTGCTCTCCGCCGTCGTCGGCGTCCACGGCTTCCAGGGCACCCGATGGACCGTGGCCGGCGAGGTCGGGCGAGCGCAGGGCAACCATCACCCGAGCATCTCTCCGTACGGCCTGTTCCGCTGCGCCGACGGGACCGTGCAGATCGCGGTCGGGAGCGAGGGGCTGTGGCGGAGGTTCTGCACCGCCTTCGACATCTCGCCGGACCTCGAGGGGATGGCGACCAACCCCGAGCGGGCGGCCAACCGGGAGAAGGTCGTCGAGCTCGTCGAGGCGCTCTTCGCGCCCTGGCCGGCCGAGGACCTGCTCGCCAAGCTCGCCGAGGCCGGCGTCCCGGCCGGCAAGGTGCGCTCCCTGGACGAGGTCTACGCCTGGGAGCAGACCGCCAGCCAGGGTCTGCTGATCGACGTCGACCACTCCACCCTTGGCCACCTGACCCTCCCCGGGCCGCCGCTGCGGTTCTTCACCGACGGCGCTGAGGTGACCCCCACCGACCACGCCGCGCCACCCACCCTCGACCAGCACGGCCGGCTGCTGCGTACGTGGGCGGGGGAGCACCTCGACGAGACCGAGTAGAACGCCGTGGCAGTCCGGCCCTTTTCAGCATTCTCGCTGGCCAGGGCCGGACCGTCGTGGTTCTGCGTCCTAGGTGCAGGTCAGGAATCGGCGAGCCAGGCGTCGTAGCTGACCTTGCCGATCCGGGCGTCCGGTCCGGTGGTGAGGGAGTCCTCGGCGACGCGCGCGCCGTAGTACAGGGCGTTGGCATCGGCGACGATCGCGCGGGAGTCGCCTTCGTGGTCCAGCGCTCGGCGCCCGAGGTCGGCGAGCGGGATCGAGTCCGGTCCGCCGATCTCCACGATCCCGTTGGCCGCGGGCTCCAGGGTCGCGTCGGTCACGAACGCGGCGACGTCGTCGGCCGCGATCGGCTGGAACAGCGAGTCGGTCAGCCGGATGACGTCGCCGTCCACCCCCTGCTCGACGATCGCGCGAACGAACTCGTGGAACTGGGTCGAGCGCACGATCGTGTAGGGCTGGCCGGAGTCGGTGATCACCTTCTCCTGGGCGACCTTCGCCCGCATGTAGGCGCTGTCCTGCTCCCGATCTGCACCGACGATGGACAGGGCCACGTGGTGGCCCACCCCCGCCTCCTTCTCGGCCGCGAGCTGGTTCGTCGTCGAGCTGACGAAGAAGTCCATGACAGCCTGTGGCTCCCATGAGGGCGAGTTGGTCACGTCGAGCACCACGTCGGCACCCTCGAACGCCTCGGCGAGCCCTTCGCCGGTGATGGTGTTGACGCCGGTGTTCGGCGAGGCCGCCACTGCCTCGTGTCCCCGCTCGGTGAGGTCTGCCACCACCTTGGACCCGATCATGCCCGTGCCGCCGATCACGATGATCCTCATGTTGATCCCGTTTCCTGTAGTCGAAGTTTGATGTCCGTCGACACACTGACCGGGTCGGTCGCCGGAATGTGACAGCGAGACCTCAACGCGAGCAGACAACGCGGTTGACTGTGATACTGCTGGCACCTGCCTTCACCTTCGGAAGGGAAGGAGCACGATCATGACCAGCATCCCGCCCGACGGCGCGGCGCTTCGGCTGGGCACCCCGCGCGGCCGCTGGGTGTTGGCGACCACAGTGCTGGGCTCCGGCCTGGCGATGCTCGATGCGACGGTCGTCAACGTCGCGCTCGGACGGATCGGGGAGGACCTCGATACGGGCTTCGCCGGCCTGCAGTGGACGGTCAACGCCTACACGCTGAGCCTGGCTGCTCTCATCCTTCTCGGCGGCTCGCTCGGCGACCGCTTCGGCCGGCGTCGGGTGTTCCTCATCGGTGTCGTCTGGTTCGCCGTCGCCTCGCTGTTGTGCGGGCTCGCCCCCGACATCGAGCTGCTGATCGCGGCGCGCGGGCTCCAGGGGATCGGCGGCGCGCTGCTGACCCCAGGGAGCCTGGCGATCATCGCCGCGTCGTTCCATGCCGACGACCGGGCGGCCGCGGTGGGCGCCTGGTCGGGTCTGAGCGGCGTCGCTGCCGCGGTCGGTCCGCTCATCGGCGGCTGGCTGGTCGAGCTCGACTGGCGGCTCGTCTTCATCGTCAACGTCCCGGTCTCGGTTCTCATCGTCATCACCGCCCTGCGCTACGTACCCGAGAGCCGTGACCCGGACGCAACCGGCCGGATCGACGTGAGCGGCACCCTGTTGGCGGCCGTCGGGCTCGGCGCGCTCACGTTCGGGTTGACGAGGGCGGGCGAGGTGGGGTTCGCCGGCTCCGTGGCGGCGACAACCGTCTTCGGGATCGCGTGCCTGGCCGCGTTCCTCGTGGTCGAGGCCCGGTCGAGTCATCCGCTGGTCCCGCTCGAGCTCTTCCGCAACCCTCAGTTCAGTGCGGCCAACGCCGTGACCCTGCTCGTCTACGCCGCGCTCGGCGTGATCTTCGTGCTGCTCGTCCTCCAGCTCCAGATCGTCAGCGGCTGGTCGCCGCTCGCCGCGGGTTCGGCGATGCTTCCGCTTACCGTGGTGATGCTCCTCTTCTCCTCCCGTGCCGGAGCGCTGGCACAACGCATCGGCCCGCGGCTGCCGATGACCCTCGGCCCGCTCGTCGCGGCAGTCGGCGTGCTCTGGATGGGGCAGCTCGGCCCGCAGGCGTCGTACGCCACCGATGTGCTCCCGTCCGTCCTGCTCTTCGCCGCCGGGCTCACCCTGCTCGTCGCCCCTTTGACCGCCACCGTGCTCGACGCCGCCGACGACCGGCACGCCGGCATCGCCTCGGGGGTGAACAACGCGGTCGCCCGAACCGCCGGGCTGCTCGCCGTCGCCGTCATCCCGGCCGCCGTCGGGATCGCGGGCGACGACTACACGGACCCGACCGCGTTCGACGACGGCTACGGCATGGCGATGCTCATCAACGCCGGCCTCCTGGTCCTCGGCGCGGCGATCGCGGTGACGTTCGTACGCCGCCCGCTTGCGGCCGAACCCGAGCCCGAGGACCACCGGATGCACATCGAGACATGTGTGCACTGCGGCGTCACCGGGACGCAGCTGCACCCGGCCGACCACGACCACTGAGTCAGGTGTGACTCCGGCGACTTCGGAGCGGAAAGTGTCACGGATCGGCACCCAGTTCGGTCTTCATGGGTGACCGACCTCGCCGACACGAGAAGGAACCGTCGTGAACACACCAGAGACCAGAGTCGCCACCTCCGTGCTGGTCATCGGAACCGGGGGAGCCGGTCTGCGAGCGGCCATCGAGCTCGCCGAGCGCGGCGTCGATGTCCTCGCGATCGGCAAGCGCCCGAAGACGGACGCGCACACCACGCTGGCTGCCGGTGGTATCAACGCCGCCCTGGCGACGATGGACCCCGAGGACACCTGGCAGCAGCACGCCGCAGACACCATCCAGGAGAGCTACCTGCTGGCCGATCCGGAGACCGTACGCGTCGTCACCGAAGGCGCTGCCGAGGGCATCGCGGACCTGGTGCGATACGGGATGCCGTTCCACCGCGAGTCGGACGGTCGGATCTCGCAGCGCTACTTCGGAGCGCATACCTACCGGCGCACCGCGTACGCCGGCGACTACACCGGGCTGGAGATCCAGCGCACGCTCGTCGCCCGAGCCAAGCAGCTCGACGTGCCGATCCTCGACTCGGTCTACATCACCCGGCTCCTGGTCCACGACAACGCCGTCTTCGGGGCCTACGGGTTCGACGTGGGCGACGGGACCAGGTACGTCATCCATGCCGACGCGGTGATCCTGGCCGCGGGCGGGCACACCCGGATCTGGCGGCGCACCTCGTCACGCCGAGACGAGAACAACGGCGACTCGTTCCGCCTCGCCGTGGAGGCAGGCTGCCGAATCCGTGACGCCGAACTGGTGCAGTTCCACCCCTCCGGGCTCATCGCGCCCGAGAACGCCGCGGGCACACTGGTCTCCGAGGCCGCTCGTGGTGAGGGAGGCATCCTGCGCAATCAGCTCGGCGAGCGGTTCATGGCGCGCTATGACGCGGATCGGATGGAGCTGTCCACGCGCGACCGGGTCGCGCTGGCCGCCTACACCGAGATCAAGGAGGGCCGTGGCACCCCGGACGGCGGAGTCTGGCTGGACGTCTCCCACCTGCCGCACGACACGATCATGAAGAAGCTGCCGCGCGTCTACCAGACGCTCATGGAGCTGCAGATGCTCGACATCACCAAGGCCCCGATCGAGGTGGCGCCGACGGCCCACTACTCGATGGGTGGTGTGTGGGTGCGGCCCGAGGACCACGGCACCGACGTCGACGGCCTGTACGCCATCGGCGAGGCGTCCAGCGGTCTTCACGGAGCCAACCGGCTCGGCGGGAACTCCCTCATCGAGCTCCTCGTCTTCGGACGCATCACCGGCCGTGCGGCCGCCGAGTACTCCACGAACCTGCAGGCCCAGCGCCGATCCGTCGAGGCGCTCGCAGCCGCCCGGGCGGAGGTCGACGTGCTCCTTGCGGCGGATGGCCCCGAGAACGTACGCGCCATGCAGCGCGCCGTCCGCGACATCATGACCGAGCACGCCGGGGTGGTGCGCGACGAGGGCGGCCTGGTCAAGGGGCTCGCGCACCTCGACGAGCTCGAGACCCGGCTCGCCGATATCGGCGTCCACCCCGACATCGCCGGGTTCCAGGACCTCGCCCACGCCTTCGACCTGAAGGCCGCGCTGCTCTCGGCGCGGGCGACCATCGAGACCGCGATCGAGCGTCGGGAGACCCGAGGCTGCCACAACCGTTCCGACTACCCGGACCTCGACCCGAGCCTGCGCGTCAACCTCGTGTGGTCGGGTCCCGGGTCCGTCGCGCGCGAAGCGATCCCGCCGATCCCCGCCGAGGTCGAGGCGCTCATGCGCGAGGTCTCGGCTGAGGGGAAGCTCGTCGAGTAGCTCCGGATGGTGACCAACATCGGCGGGTTCCGGACGGAAGCAGTCATCTCGATCGGACCACGGACACGGTCCGTGCCCTCATCGGCCAGCACCGCAGGGTGAGTCATGATTGACACTCTGACGACGAAAGGATCCGCGATGGCGCCGGTCGATGAGCTGGACGATGCTCTCGAGGCCTTCAACCAGGCGCGGCCCAGGCTCTTCGGCGTCGCCTACCGCATCCTGGGCAGTGCGGCTGAGGCCGAGGACATCGTCCAAGAGGCGTGGCTGCGTTGGCAGCAGCACGATCGAGCATCCGTACGCAGCCCCGCTGCCTTCCTCACCACGGTGACCACGAGGCTGGCGATCAACTCCGTCGGTTCGGCCAGAGCTCGCCACGAGACCTACGTCGGGCCGTGGCTGCCGGAGCCGGTCAGCACCACCGAGGACCCCACCCTCGGCGCCGAACGAGCCGAGGCGCTGGAGCTCGCGACGCTCCTGCTGATGGAGAGCCTCGGTCCCGACCAGCGAGCCGCCTACGTCCTGCGGGAGGCGTTCGACTACTCCTACGAGAAGATCGCCGAGATCCTCTCGGTCTCCGTCGTCAACGCGCGCCAGCTCGTCAGTCGCGCGAAGAAGCACATCGGATCCGGTCGAAAGCAGCCGGTCGACATGGCGGAGTACCACCGGCTGCTCGCCGCTTTCGTCTCGGCTGCCCGCGATGGCGAGGTCAAACGCCTCGAGGCTCTGCTGAGCGAGGACGTCGTCAGCCGTTCCGACGGAGCCGGGATCGTGCCCAGCGCCGCCCGGCGCCCAGTCCGGGGCCGTGACCGGGTCGCACGGTTCCTCGCCGGCTGGTCCGATCGGTGGTGGCCCGAGGTCACCGTGGAGTGGGCCCAGATCAACGGGCTTCCGGGGTTGCTCATGCGTCGCGACGGTGCGCCTGCCGCGGTCCTCTCGATCTCCGCCTCGCCCGACGGGATCGACGAGATCATGTGGCAGATGGTCCCGGACAAGCTGCGTCGGGCGATGTAGGTCGACAGGCCCTAGGGTGCGGGTATGGCACTGACCCACGACTACACGGTCTCGGTGGAGTGGACGGGCAACCGTGGCACCGGGACGAGCGGCTACCGCGACTACGCCCGGGACCACGTCGTACGCATCGAGGGCCTGCCCGAGATCCTCGGCTCCGCCGATCCGACGTTCCGCGGCGACGCGAGCCGGCACAACCCCGAGCAGCTGCTGCTGACCTCGCTGGCGCAGTGCCACATGCTCTCCTACCTGCACCAGGCGGTGACGGTGGGCGCGGTCGTCATCGACTACCACGATGCCGCGACCGCCACCATGGAGACGCAGGGGACCGGCGGCCGGTTCACCCGCGCCGTCCTGCACCCGGTCGTCACCGTCACCGACGCGTCGATGATCGAGGCCGCGACCTCCGCCCACCACCAGGCCCACCTGGACTGCTTCATCGCGAGCAGCGTGAACTTCCCCGTCGACGTCGAGCCGACCGTTATCGTCGGCGGGCTGACCCTCTAGTCGTCCCGTGGGCGGTTCGGGGAAGTGGTCTGGGCCCGGACGAGCGAGGCCACGACCACGATGTTGAAGACGATCATCACGCACACCAACACCCTCGCGATCTGACCCTCGGCGTGGACATCGCCGTACCCGACCGTCGTCATGGTGCTCAAGGTGAAGTAGAGAGCATCGGTCCGCGTCTCCAGGCCGCTGATCTCGTGCGGGCGGATCTCGTTGAGCAGGAAGAAGGTCAGCGACGCTGCCATCACCAGCAGGATCAGCAACATGGCCAGCACGCGCGTGCTGTGCCCGGTCCCGCCCCTGCGGACGGCGCCGAGCTCCCTGATCATCACGGTCCCGACGAGCGAGAGTGCCCCCACCGTCACCAGCAGGCTCGCACCGACGGCCACCATCGAGTCTGTCGCCCACTTCAGAGGGAAGGCGTAGTAGGCGACCAGCAGGCCGCTGAAGGTCAGGATCGGACGCGACCAGGCCTTGGACCGCGGACTCCGCTCATCTGATCGACTGCTCGTCACCGGGCTCTCCGCTGGCCAGAGGTAGGCGCCTCGTAGGCGGCTTTCCCCATCGAAGTCTCGATTCGTCGTACGAACTGAAACCTCAGGATGCGGTCACGGACGGGGCCGCCGCGTCACCCGTCACGGGTGACAACCGCAACCAGCCGGCCAGGTTCCGCTGCACCTGGCCCCCTCTTCCGGGGGTAGGGCGGGTGTCGGCCTCGCGGCGATGATGACCGCCATGACTGGATCGACCTCGACCGACGCCCTGCTCGCCGCCCGGGACGCGCTGATCGCCCAGCGCCTCGACTACGCCGCGGCGCTCGACACCTTCCGCTGGCCCGACGTCGGAGAGAGCTTCAACTTCGCCCACGACTGGTTCGACCCGATGGCTCGGGGCAACGACGCCCCGGCGCTGGTGATCTCCGAGTCGGACGGGTCGCGGGCCGCGTACTCCTTCGACGAGCTGGCGCGCCGCTCGGACGCGGTGGCCCGCTACCTTCGGCGCCTCGGCGTCGGCTCGGGCGACAGCGTGGTCGTCATGCTCGGCAACCAGGTCGAGCTGTGGGAGACGATGCTCGCGGCGATGAAGCTGGGGGCGGTCCTGATGCCCACGACGACGGCGGTCGGCACGGCCGAGCTGGTGGACCGGCTCGAGCGTGGCCGGGCGAAGGCCGTGGTCTGCAATTCTGAGGACACCGACAAGTTCGACGGCGTCCCCGGCGACTACGTGCGGATCAGCGTGGGGGAGCGGGAGGGCTGGAACGGCTACGCCGCAGCTGCCGCGGAGCGCGAGGAGCCGCTCGAGCACCCCGGCAACGCCACCACCGACGCGCTGCTCCTCTACTTCACCAGCGGCACCACGAGCCGTCCGAAGCTGGTCGAGCACACCCACTACACCTACCCGGTCGGGCACCTCTCGACGATGTACTGGCTCGGGCTCCGCCCCGGCGACGTGCACATGAACATCTCCAGCCCCGGCTGGGCCAAGCACGCCTGGTCGAACTTCTTCGCGCCCTGGCTCGCCGGAGCGACCGTCTTCGTCCTCAACTACGCGCGCTTCGACGCGGCCACGCTGCTGCAGCGGATCCGGGAGGAGCAGGTGACCAGCATGTGCGCTCCGCCGACCGTGTGGCGGATGCTCATCCAGGCCGACCTCTCCGGCGGCTGCGGATCGCTGCGCGAGGCGATCAGTGCCGGTGAGCCGCTCAACCCCGAGGTGATCAGCCAGGTCGAGCGGGCGTGGGGCCTGACCATCCGGGACGGCTTCGGGCAGACCGAGATGACCGCGACGATCGCCAACAGCCCCGGTCAGCCCGTACGTCCCGGCTCGATGGGGCGCCCGCTGCCCGGTGTCCCGGTCGTACTGGTCGACCCGGTCGATGGGACCGTGATCGAGGGGCCCGGGGAGGGCGAGCTCTGTCTCGACCTCGCCCAGCGTCCCGCCACTTTGATGACCGGCTACCGCGACGACGAGAAGCGCACCGCCGACGCGATGCGCGACGGCTTCTTCCACACCGGCGACGTCGCCGCCCGCGACGAGGACGGCTACATCACCTACGTCGGCCGCACCGACGACGTCTTCAAGGCCTCCGACTACAAGGTCTCACCCTTCGAGCTCGAGTCGGTCCTGATCGAGCACCCCGCGGTGGCCGAGGCGGCGGTCGTGCCGGCTCCGGACCCGGTGCGACTGGCCGTCCCCAAGGCGTACGTCTCACTGACCGCGGGCCACGAGCCGACCGCCGAGACCGCCCGGGCCATCCTCGAGTTCGCCCGCGACCACCTTCCGCCCTACCTGCGCGTGCGTCGCCTGGAGTTCTTCGACCTGCCGAAGACGATCTCGGGGAAGATCCGGCGCGTCGAGCTCCGGGTGCGTGAGCAGGAGGTCGTCGACCAGCGGCCGACGGGGGAGCACCGCTACGAGGACTTCTTCTCACGTCAGTCCTGATCCACCAGGCGCCGGACGCTCTCGACGACGATCTCCCGGCATCGGGAGCGGCTCGGCCGGCGCACCAGGGCCAGCTCGGGGGTGTGCAGGTGCCAGCTCATCGCCAGCGCACGAACCTCGGTGAGCAGCTCGAGCGGCGAGAAGGCGGTCGTCAGCTTCCCTGCATCCTGCGCCTCCTCGATCTTGGCCAGCTTCGCATCGTTGGAGGCGACGATCGCCGGGAGCTTCCCGTCGGGGCGCTCGAGCTGATACCAGGTGGTCAGTCGTAGCGTCGTGGGGAAGCGCTCGTACAGGTCGAAGGACCGTCCGGCATAGGCGGGCAGGTCGGTGGCGTCGAACTCGACCTCGTCGACGAACGCGAGCACCCGGTGGGCGAACACGGCGTCGAAGAGCTCGTCCTTCGTGCCGAAGTACTTGTAGATCAGCGCCTTGTTCGCCAGCGCCGTCTCCGCGATCCGGTCGACGCGCGAGCCGGCGATGCCGTACGCCGCGAACTCGGCCTCGGCGGCGTCGAGGATGCGGGCACGGGTCGCCTCGGAGTCTCTGGCCATGCGCCCATACTAAAGCAAGTAACTAGTTAGTTGTCTTTTCCGGTGAGGAGTGCTTCACTGATATAACCAACTCGTTAGTTACATAGGAATGGTGCACTCATGTCTTCGACACCCCCGAGCGCCGGTGCCCGTCACCGGGCGGTGGTCCTCATGGTGATCCTCGGCTGCCAGCTGATGATGACCCTCGACGCCTCGATCGTGACCACGGCGCTCACCCACATCAAGACCGAGCTCGGCTTCACCGACTCCTCGCTGTCGTGGATCCAGAACGCCTACGTCCTCGCCTTCGGGGGTCTCCTGCTGCTCGGCGCCCGAGCCGGCGACCTGCTCGGCCGGCGCCGCGTGTTCATCGCCGGCACAGCGCTGTTCACCGCGGCCTCGCTCCTGGCCGGGCTGGCTCCGTCGGCCGGTCTGCTCATCGCGGCGCGCACGCTGCAGGGGCTGGCCTCGGCCTTCGCGATCCCGTCGACGCTGGCACTCCTGATCACGAGCTTCCCCGAGCCCGAGGAGCGCACCCGGGCCATCGCGATCTACAGCGCGGTGATCGGCGCCGGAGCAAGCGTCGGGATCATCGTCGGCGGCGTCTTCACCGAATACCTCTCCTGGCGCTGGGGTCTCCTGATCAACGTCCCGCTCGGGATCCTGATCCTGGCTCTCTCACCGCGCTATCTGCCCGAGACCGAGCCCCGGCCCGGCCAGGTCGACATCCTGGGCGCGCTGAGCGTCACGGTCGGCATGTCGGCACTGGTCTACGGACTCGTCGAGGCCGCCGAGATCGGCTGGGGCAGCGCCCGGACCCTGCTCCCGCTGGCCGGGTCGGCGGTTCTGCTCGTCGCGTTCGTGCTCATCGAGCTGCGCGCCGCCCAGCCGATCGTGCCGATCCGGCTCTTCCTCAGCGTGCAGCGCTCCGGGGCGTACGTCGGGCGGATCCTGATCGTCGGCGCGATGTTCTCGACGTTCTACTTCCTCTCGCAGTACCTCCAGAACGTACGCGGCCTCAGCCCTCTCGCCACCGGACTCGCCTACATCCCGATGACCGGCATGTTCTTCGCCATGGTGTACGCCGTGCGCTGGGCCGGCCCGCGGGTCAGCAAGCCCGCGCTGCTGGTGGTCTCCCTGGTCACCGCGGGGATCGGCATGGCCTGGCTCAGCCGGATCGACGCGACGACCAGCGTGGCGTGGATCCTGCCGCCGCTGCTCGTGCTGGGCATCGGCCAGGGCATCGCGATCATCCTGCTCACCGACCTCGGGATGGCCGAGGTCGACCCGGGTGACGCCGGCGCCGCGTCCGGGCTGGTCAACACCGCCCACCAGATCGGCGGCTCGATCGGGCTCGCGCTCCTCACCGTCGTCTACGGCAGCGCGGTGCACCACGATCCCGCCCCGGACACCATCACCCAGGCCCATGGCTACTCGACCGTCTTCGACGTCGCGACCGGCTTCTACGCCCTCGCGGTGATCGTCGCTCTGGTCATCCTCGCCGCCCACCGGCGCCGCGCGAGCAGGTCGATCACGCCGGTCACGGTGGCCGCCGCCGGCTGAGCCGTCACGGACGCACGGTCAGGCACTGCGTACTGACGCCGAAGGCGCCCTGCTCGTCATGGAGGACGGACGTGGTCACGCCGGCGCCGGCCGGCCCGAACGAGACGGTCGTGTCGAGGCCCAACCAGCCGGGAGCGGGAGCGCGGAACAGGTGCGCGGTCAGGTCGACGTTGGGGAAGCTGACCACCTTCGGGTCGACCCGGACCGCCACTCCGTTGGTGATGTCGAGCAGCCCGGCGACCTGCGCCAGCCGGCTCACCTCCTCGTCGGCGACGAGGGGGTGAGCCGTACGCACCCAGGACTGCGCCCGCCCCGGGCCGAGGTCGTGACGGCGCACCTCGACCGAGGCGATGAAGCCACCGCCCCACAGCGTGGTCATGTCCCAGACGGGCACCTCCTCCGGCGTGGGCATCGGCACGTGGTGAGTCCCCTCGAGCTCCGCGGTCGGGTAGCCGGCGGTGAGCCAGGCACGGAGGAGCACGACCGGTCGGCCGCCGTGGCAGGCGCGAGCCTCGACGAGCTCGATCGTGCGCCCGCCGCGGAGCAGCGTGACCTCGATGTCGACCGGCTCCAGCGGGACGGTGCCGAGGATGTCGTAGCCGATCCGGGTGACCTGGAGCCCGTCGTCACGGCGGGCGTCGCGGTCCCGTTCGACCTCGTGGGCGAGCACGCCGAGCAGGGTGGAGATGTGCTGCGTCTCCGGATCCCACGCCCCGCCGACGTGCTCGGTCGGAGTGAAGGCGTGCGGGCCGGTCCGGTGCCAGTAGGCCATCCGGCGGCTCACAGGCCGAGCAGAGCGACGCTCTGCTCGCGCATGTCGATCTTGCGGACCTTGCCAGTCACGGTCATCGGGAACTCCTCGACGAGCAGCACGTAGCGCGGTGCTTTGTAGTGGGCGAGCTTGCCGCTGGCGAAGGCGCGGACGGCCTCGGCGTCCAGCGGCTCGGCGCCGGGACGCATCCGGATCCAGGCGCAGAGCTCCTCGCCGTACCTCTCGTCCGGGACGCCCACGACCTGGGCCTCGGCGATGTCGGGGTGGGTGAAGAGGAACTCCTCGATCTCGCGTGGGTAGATGTTCTCACCGCCACGGATGACCATGTCCTTGATCCTTCCCACGACCACGCAGTAGCCGTCCTCGCGCATCACGGCCAGGTCGCCGGTGTGCATCCAGCCGTCGGCGTCGATCGCGTCGGCGGTCTTCACCTCATCGTCCCAGTAGCCGAGCATGACCGAGTAGCCGCGGGTGCAGAACTCGCCCGCGGTGCCGCGTGGGACGACCTCGCCGGTGGCCGGGTCGACGACCTTGATCTCGACGTGCGGGGCGGCCCGGCCGATCGTCTCGGTGCGACGCTCGAGGTCGTCGTCGGTGCGGGTCTGGCAGGAGACCGGCGAGGTCTCGGTCATCCCGTACGCGATCGCGACCTCGCTCATGTGCATCTCGCTGACGCACCGCTTCATGACCTCGATCGGGCACAGTGCGCCGGCCATGATCCCGGTACGCAGCGTGGAGAGGTCGTAGGAGGCGAAGCCCGGGTCGTCCTGCATCGCGATGAACATCGTCGGCACGCCGTACAGCGCCGTGCACTTCTCGTCCTGGACCGTCCGCAGCGTCGTCGCCGGGTCGAAGCCGGGGCCCGGGATGACCATGGTCGCGCCGTGGGTGGTGCAGCCGAGGTTGGCCATCACCATCCCGAAGCAGTGGTAGAAGGGCACCGGGATGCACAGCCGGTCCTGCTCGGTGAAGTGGATCGTCTCGGTGACGAAGAAGCCGTTGTTCAAGATGTTGCGGTGCGAGAGCGTCGCGCCCTTCGGGAACCCAGTGGTCCCGGAGGTGTACTGGATGTTGATCGCGTCGTCCGGGGCCAGCGCGTAGTCGACGTGGTCGGCCAGCCGCTCGCCACGGCCCGCGGCCAGCAGCGCATCCCACTGCGGCGTACCCAGGAAGATCGTCTGCTCGAGGGCGCCGCAGTCGCCCTCGACCTCGCCGACGAGCGAGACGTAGTCGCTGGACTTGAACGCCTTGGCGCTGATCAGCAGCCGCACCCCGGACTGGTTGAGCGCGTAGGCGAGCTCGTGGGTGCGGTAGGCGGGGTTGATGTTGACCAGGATCGCGCCGATCTTGGCCGTGGCGAACTGGACCATCGTCCACTCGGCGCAGTTCGGAGCCCAGATGCCGACGCGGTCGCCCTTGCCGATGCCGGCCTTGCGCAGGCCGACCGCGAGGGCGTCCACGTCGGCGTCCAGCTCGGCGTAGGTCCAGCGCCGGCCGGTGGCGATCTCGACGAGCGCCTCACGGTCTCCATGACGGGCGACGGTGCGCTCGAAGTTGGCGCCGATCGTCTCCTCGAGCAGCGGTACGTCGATGTCGCCACGAGCCGACGATGCGGTGATGGATGAGGTCTCGGTCATGCCGCGAGCATGACCGAGACCGTGGTGGCAGCCACACCCCCGAAGGAGGGTGAGCGGGTGCCGGATCAGGCGATCGCGGGCTCCGCGTCGAGCTCCACGCGGCTGGTCTCCTTGGCGACCAGCAGGCAGACGACGCTCAGCAGGGCCAGAGCGGTGAGGAAGTACGCGATCCCGTCGGTGCCCCACCTGGCCAGCAGGTCCTCGGCGATGACGAGCGGGACCGCGCCGCCGAGGATGCCGGCGATGTTGTAGCCGAGACCGGCGCCGGTGTAGCGGTACTTCGCCTGGAACATCTCGGGCAGGAACGCCGCGATCGGACCGTAGTTGAGGCCGAGCACGCACAGCAGCAGGCTGTTGCCCAGAGCGAAGCTCGCGAAGCTGCCCGGCTCCATCACCCCGAAGGCCAGCGGGCCGGCCACGATGCCGAAGGCGGCTCCCAGGAGCAGCACCGTGCGGCGGCCGAGCACGTCGGAGAGCCAGGCGGAGGCGATGACCGTGATGCTCATCGCGAACGCGGCGACGATGACCCCGAGCAGCGCCTGGGTCATGCTCAGGCCGAGCGTGCCGACCGCATGGGCGACCATGAAGCTCGCGCCGGTGTAGAACGCACCGAAGACGATCGCCATGATGCCGCCACCGAGCAGCACCTGGCGCCACTGGTCGCGGATGCAGCCGAGGAACGGCAGCGTGCTGCGGTTGCCCGCCGACTGCAGCTTCTTGAACGACGGGGTCTCCGCGACGTTGAGCCGGACCCAGAGACCGACGCCGACCAGGACTGCGCTGGCCAGGAACGGGATCCGCCAGCCCCAGGCGGCGAACGCGTCGGGATCCATCAGCCGGAAGGTGGTGAGCATGGCGCCGGCGGCGATGATCAGGCCCAGGCTGGGACCGAGCTGGGGGAACATGCTGTAGCGCCCGCGCTGGCCGTGGGCGGCGTACTCCGTGGTGAGGAGGGCCGCGCCGGCCCATTCGCCGCCGAGCGCGATGCCCTGCAGCGCTCGCAGGAGCACCAGGATCACCACGGCGCCCTTGCCGATCGACTCCACGCTCGGGATCAGGCCGATCGCGAACGTCGAAGTGCCCATGATCAGCAACGTGGTGATCAGAGTGGCCTTGCGGCCGATCCGGTCGCCGTAGTGGCCGAAGAGGATCGCGCCGAGTGGCCGGAAGACGAACGCGACGCCGAAGGTCGCGATCGAGGCCAGGGTCCCCTCCGGACCACCCATGGACGGGAAGAAGATGGCGTTGAACACCAGGGCTGCTGCTAGCCCGTAGATGAGGAAGTCGTAGAACTCGATGGTGGTGCCGGTCAGTGACGCCGTCGCGACGCGGCGCATGGTGCGCCCGTCGACCTCGGCTCGGTTAGCCGCGATTTGGGCCATGATCGTGCCTCCTACTCGGATTGGTGAACCGAGTGTGGGACTGTCCTCACCTGCCCGATACCCCCGGACGAGTGCCCTCGAAAGAGGGGGTACGCCTCTTGTTGCCTGTGATGGTCGTCACTTACGCTCAACGTCATGAGCACCACCGCGATCGCCCCTGAGGCGCCGTACGACGGGTCCCGGATCGCCCAGACGCTGGCCTCTTTCCGGTCGGCTTCGGGGCTGGATCTGGCCTTCGGCGGTCCGGTGCGCGGTGACGGCACGGCCATCGACATCACCGCGACCTGCGGCGCCAAGGGCGTCTCGCTGCGCGGTCTGCGGGTCGTCAACGGGGAGGGCCTGGGCGGGAAGACCCTGCAGACCCGCCAGCCCGGCTCGGTCGACCACTACTACACCGCTCGAGGCATCACGCACCTCTACGACACCGCGGTCGCCCAGGAGCAGATCCAGACCGTCGCCGCCCTGCCGATCCTGGTCGACCGGGCCCCGCGGATGCTCATCTATCTCGCCTCCCGTTCGCGGCTGGGTCTCGGCGGCGTCTGGTTCGACTCGCTGCGTCCGCTGATCCGCACCCTCGAGCGCGAGATCCTGATCGACGACGAGGTCCGTAACCGGCTCTCCCGGCTGGCGCCCGCGCCGACGGCGGCTCGGAGCACGGTCGACGCCGCGGCGAAGCGTGATCTCGCCGAACGCCGCGAGATGGCGGCCGAGCTCACCGACCTGGCCGGCCAGGTGATCGACCCCGAGGTCCGCAGCCGCCTCGAGGCCATGGTCCGGCGGCTCACCGCCACACCGGGGGAGAAGCCGGCTCAGCTCGCTCCGGCCGTACGCCTGGCCGCGCGCGAGGTCGACGTCCTGCGCCAGGTCGCTCTGGGGAACAGCAACCGGGAGGCCGCCGAGGCCCTCGGGATCGTGGAGAGCACGGTCAAGTCCTACCTCAAGAGCGCCACCCGCAAGCTCAACGCCAACAACCGCGTCCACGCGGTCCGGATGGCGCGCGAGGCCGGTCTGATCGACTGACGCCCCCGTACGGGGGTATCGCACGACAAGCAGCGTGCGCAGTATCTCGGCATGACGCATGGGGACTCGGGCGGAGTGTCAGAGAGATGGCGGACCGCGCTGGCGGACGCCTTCGCGGGGTTGCAGGCCGAGCGCCTGCCGCCCGGACAGCACGTGAAGCCCGGCCCGTTGGCCGGGGCGATCGAGCACGCGAGCCTGGGCCGGGTCGACGCGTTCCGCGTCGGCGGCACCCCACAGGTCGTACGCCGCACCCGCCGCTCCCTCGCTGACGTACCCGGTGAGCCGTTCAAGGTCTGCGTCCAGCGCCATGGACGGTCCGTCGTCCGGCAGGGCGGCATCGAGATCGTCCTGAGGCCCGGGGACATCGCGATCTACGACACCAGCCGCCCCTACGAGCTGCGCTTCGAGGAGACGTGGGAGTGCCTGGCGATGACGCTCCCGCGCCGTGCGCTGGCCGTCTCGGACGCCGTGATCGAGCGGTCCATGTCGCACGGCTGGACGGCGTTCGACGGACGGACCGGCGTACTCGGGCATCTGCTGGGGAGCGCTGTCCGCCAGGCCCCGCAGGCCGGGGGAGCGACGCATCTGGGCGAGGCCGCCATCCAGTTGCTCTCGAGCATGGTCGGCGGTGACGACCTGGTCGACCCGGGGGAGGCGCTCCGGGCCCGGATCATCGCCCACGTGGAGGCCCATGCCTGCGACCCGGACCTCGGCCACGATGCCGTGGCGGCCGCCCATGGGCTCTCGCCGCGCAGCCTGCACCGGCTCTTCGAGAGCCAGCCACTCTCCGCGATGGCGCACCTGCGCGAGTTCCGGCTGTTGGCGATCCGCGACGCGCTTCTCGACCCGGCCCTTGCCGCCCACTCCACCGCGTCGATCGCCGGCCGCTGGGGATTTCCGGACCCGTCGCACTTCGCCCGCACCTTCAGGTCGCGCTTCGGAGTCACGCCGGGTGCGCTGCGAAAACACACTTTGACCTCGGTGTGAGCTGATCGGCCGAGCTGGCGCGGAAAGTCAACGAAGTTGGCGTTCCATGGCGACACAGGTGTGACGGCCCGCACATAGCGTGACCTGGACCCGACCGGACCAACGGAGGTAACCGCCTTGTCAACACATCCCGAGACGTCATCAGGCCTATCGGTATCGGGCCTGGCCGAGCACGAGCTCGGCCGCCGTCGCTTCGTCGGCTATCTCCTGGCCGCTGCCACCGTCACCGGCGCGGCCCAGCTCGGGATCGGCCTCGGCACCCCGGCCGCGGCAGTCGTCCCGGGGGTGCCGCAGCCGGCCGACCTCTACGACCTCAACGACCTGCTCACCGATGCCGCACGCCCGACCGCGAACCTGATCCAGGTCGTCGTCGACAAGGACGGCACCGCCTCGTTCGAGCTGCCTCGCGCGGAGGTCGGACAGGGCATCACCACCTCGATCGCGATGCTGATCGCCGAGGAGCTCGACCTGCCCCTCAGCAAGGTGAACGTGACCTTGTCGAAGGCACGCCCCGAGCTGATCTGGAACCAGATGACCGGCGGCTCCAACACGATCCACGCCATGTACACGCCCGTACGTGTGGCCGCCGCCATCGCCCGTGGCGCGCTGCTCGACGCCGCGGCGATCGCGCTCGCGCAGCCGCACGACACCCTCTCCGTCTACGAGGGCGTGATCACCGCGCCCGGCGGTGCCTCCATCTCCTACGGCGAGCTCGCGACGTCCGCGGCCGCCCTGGTGACGAAGGTCGTCGACGTCGACCTCAAGCCCAAGTCCGACTTCGCCGTCATCGGCACCCCGCGGCGCCGCAAGGACGCCTTGGCCGCGGTCACCGGCAAGAAGCAGTTCGCGATGGACATCGACGTCCCTGACGCGCTGCCCGCGATGGTCTGCCGCGCCCCCGAGCACAACGGCACGGTGAAGTCCGTCCGCAACCAGAAGGACGTCGAGGCGATGCCGGGCGTGACGCATGTCGTCACCATCCCGACCGGGGTCGCCGTACGCGCCGGCACGTTCGGGCAGTGCATCAACGCCGTGCGTGCCCTCGATGTCGAGTGGAACCCCGGCTCGGTGAGCGGCAGGTCCGACGCCGATGTGCTCGAGGAGCTCCGCGGGATCGAGCGGCCGATGCTGGTGCCTGACGTCGACGAGCTCCTCGGCACGGTGACCGACGCGGTGGGCGGCCTGACCGGGCTCGGCGCGGCGGACGTGAAGACCCTCGACACCGACTTCGTCTTCTACACCCGCAGCGGCTCGCCGCTGGAGACCAACTGCGCCGTCGCGGATGTCCGCGCCGACAAGGCGACGATCTGGGCGGGCTCGAAGACGCCGATCGTGGCTGCCGAGAGCATCGCGCTCGACCTCGGTCTGCCCCCGACCGCCGTGACCTTCAACGTCGTGGAGTCGGGCGGATCGTTCGGCCGCAAGCTCTTCTGGGACGCGGCGAAGGAGGCCGCCCTGATCTCCCAGAAGTGCCAGGCGCCGGTCCGGCTGATGTGGCACCGCGCCGACGAGCCCCGCCAGGGCCGCAACCATCCGATGGCGACCTCCCGAGTGCGTACGGTCTGGGCGGGGGACAACATCCTCGCTGTCGAGCAGCAGCACACCTGCACCGCCACCGACTACCGCCACGGCTTCGGCGAGATCCTGACCTCGACGGCAATCTCGCTCCCGGCAGGGGTGAGCAACCTGGGTGTCTCGGAGACCATCTTCGTGACCTCCCAGCAGGTGCCGTACGACTTCGGGGTCACCACCCAGGGCCTCATGGAGACGACCAGCCGCGCGATCAACTCCGGCGCGGTGCGCAACGTCTACTCGCCCGACGTACGCACGGCGCTCGAGCTCACGATCGACAAGGTCGCCAAGAAGATGCGGCTGAGCCCGGTCGAGTTCCGGCTGAAGTACGCCAAGGAGGACCGCCTGCGACGCGTCATCAAGCAGGTGGCGGCCGCCGGCAGCTGGGGCAGGTCGATGCCGGCCGGCACGGCCCAGGGGATCGCGGTCCACCAGGAGTACAAGGGCTACTCCGCCTGCCTCGTCGAGATCGACTGCCGTCCCGAGACGGTCAACCGCAAGGTCTACAACGGCGTCACGGGACCCCGGGTCACCAAGGTGACCTTCGCGATCGACTGCGGAGAGGTGATCAACCCCAAGGGCGTCGAGGCGCAGATGCAGGGCGGGATCATGGACGGCATCGCGCTCGCCCTGACTGCGAGCACCCACTTGAAGGACGGCCACTACCTCGAGGCCAGCTGGGACAACTACTTCTACACCCGCCAGTGGAACACCCCTCCCGACGTACGCGTGTTCGTGATGGACCCGGTCACCGACATCCCCGGCGGCGCGGGGGAGGCCGGCGTCGCCGCCTCGTTCGCGGCGGTGGCCTGTGCCTACGCCCGGGCGACGGGCACCACACCGACCTCGTTCCCGATCAACCACCACGACCCGATCGGCTTCGAGGTGAAGTCGTTCGTCCCGCCCGTGCCCGCGTCGCCGACCGACGGCCTCAGCCACACCTACTGAGTAGAGGAAGAACATGCCCGAGTACACCTTCAAGCTCAACGGGGACAAGGTCACGGTCGACGTCCAGGACAGCGAGCGGCTGCTGTGGGTGCTGCGCGACGTCCTCGGCGTGCGTGGCCCCAAGTACGGCTGCGGCATCAACGTCTGCAAGGCCTGTACGTCCCACATCAACGGCAAGGCGTTCAACCCCTGCGCCACCCCGATCAGTGCCCTCGACGAGGACGACGAGATCACCACGATCGAGGGCCTCGCCGACACTGCTCCGGGCGACGGCCTGCACCCGATGCAGGAGGCCTGGCTCGATGCCGACGTGGCCCAGTGCGGCTACTGCCAGCCCGGCCAGATCATGGCCGCCGTCGCGACCGTCAACAAGGCGCACGCCGAAGGCCGCTCGGTCACCGACGCCGACATCGACGAGATCCGCAACATCTGCCGCTGCGGCACCTACGTACGGATCCGGGAGGCGATCAAGGCCGGCGCCGGGAAGATGGACTGACCCCTCGGCCCGGATCCTCGTCCCGTACGCTCGCGGGGTGGCCATCGTCGGAGTCATCGCCTGCGCTGCCGGCGGTGTGGAGCAACTCTGCGACGAGCTGGTCACCCCGTTGGTGGACGCCGGCCATCAGGTGCCGGTGACCCTGACGCCGACGGCGTTCACCTGGCTGACCGCCAACGGCGAGGCCGCCCGGATCGAGACCGCCACCGGTTTCCCGGTACGCGGCCCGAGCCGCCTCCCGTGGGAGCCTCGCACGCACCCGGCGAGGCTCGACGCCATCGTCGTCGCCCCCGCGACCTTCAACACCACCGCCAAGATCGCCCTGGGCCTGGCCGACAACCAGGCCCTCACGGTGGTGACCGAGAGCCTCACGACGGTCCCCGTCGTCCTCTTCCCACTCATCAACGCCGCTCACGCCGAGCACCCCGCCTGGCCCTCCCACATGGCAGCCCTACGCAGTGCCGGCGTCGAACTCATCGAGGGCCCCGACCTCTGGCCCCTCTACCCGCCCCGCCAGCTGCCATCGGACCAGCAACTGCCGTGGAAGGCGATCCTCGATGCCACTCAGCAGGCGGTAGGGCAGCGTTAGGGCCGGATCGAGTCCACAGGTGGCTTTTCGAACCGAGTTATCCACAGAAGCGGGTCTACGGATGGGCCTCTGGCGGGAGGGGTGTTGTCATCGAGGCATGACTTGCGATGACAAACAGCCCTGCGCACGAACCGAAGCCGCGGCCGTTGGACCTAGCGGAACGGCGTCCCAAGCATGTCGAAGAAGCCGGCCCGGAAGAGTTCGACCTCTACATAGTGTTGGTCAGTACGCAGCTGACGCCCAGCCAATCGATGACGGGCCTCCGTCGAATGACTCGAGCCCGCACCTTCCAGGAGGGCAGGTGGAGGCGCAACCGGTTGCCTAAGTGGCTCGAGACCGTACGCACCACATTGTGTATGTGGTTCATCGGCCCGCAACAGCAGGTCGCTTCCCTCGGCCTCCTCGTGGCTGCGTTCGCCGCGATCGCCGGTCTGCTCAAGTAACTGTCTTGGCCGGCGTGTTCGGACGGCCCGCGGCGGAGGATCTTCTACTTCTCGACAGTCGGCGTGATGCCGAGCGGCAGCCGCTGGACGCGGACCGGGCGGTCGGGCCCGATCGAGAAGACAGCGTCGCCAACCGTCTCGATGGCCTCACCGATCTGCGGCAGATGCCGGAGCAGTGCGGTCGCCAGCACGGCTCTATGTGGTGGGAATCCGCGCAGGATCACGACGCTCGGGGCTATCGCTCTCGAGGATGCGAGAAACTTCGTGAGCTTCTTGTCAGCTGTGACCAGGACTCTCGCAGTTGTGATGCAGTAGGAGAAGATCTCGGGATCGGTGACCTGCTGAAGCGCGACATCCTCGGTGTGGACGACATCGCATTCCTCGGCGAGCGCCGCGGTCACGGAGTAGGGCAGATTCTGGTCCAGCAGCAGTCTCACGCAGATTCCTGCAGCGGAAGGTAGAAGTCACGCTGCGCCAGAGCGGCTGCGTATGCGAACACTTGCTGGGCGTCCTCGGGCTCGAGGAACGGAAAGTCCTCGTGGATCTCCTCGAAGGTCATCCCGGCCGCGAATAGTTCCAGCAGCTGATTGACGCTGAACCGGTAGCCGCGGATACACGGCTGACCACCGAGTTTTTCGGACTCAACGGTTAGCCGGTCGTATCCCGGAACTGTCTGCGTCATGCCTCGAGTCTACGCCTCCTGGACATATCCGCTGGCTGACTGACTCGCTTGTTCGGGACGCAGGGGATGCCATGTGCGCAACGGAAAACGTAAGAACCCCGCTGGAGTCTCGGGTCACCAGCGGGGCAAGCACCATCATGCACGATACCCATGGGGGTTGTCCGAACTTCCAGGCGAGTCGCCCAAGAACTTTCAGCCGTAGACGTTGCCGCCGGTGCGTCAGGCGACATAGACCTCGATCGACTCCGGGTCGAGCATAACGACATGCCCCAGGATCGAGCCGGTCTTCCAGGTAGGGTGCTTGCCGGCCATCGACCAGACCACCGACGGTATCTGTCGGTGTGCGACGAGTACGACACATGGGCTCGGCAGTCAGGCGATGCGCCGTACGCGCATCCATGACGCGACGCGATTGCCCCCGTTCGAGAGCGTCAACCCGCGTACGGCTCCTTAATCTCGCCTGCCACACACGGGCGACCCTCGGCGTCGATCTACCGCCTGATTCAGTGATGACACCATCCGCCACCTCGCAGCGATCGCGCGGATCTGTCAGTGCGGATTGTGAATCTCTTCAGTCTGCGGGTCATACAGCACCAACCCATGTCGCCGGGCGAGCCGGGCGATCAGGTTGACGACCCCGGGTGGGCTCGCGAAGCTCATGCAAAGGTAAGTCGACAAGCGCGTGTCAGGGCCAGGCGTGACGCTCCAGACGCTGCTCCCCAGCTCGTCGTCACTGAGCGATTCGAGCGGGGGATAGCTGGCGAAGATGTCGCGGAGGAAGGCTCGTACGCGTGGATCGACCTCGTCCTCAGGTGGCTCATGCCACTCCTCCCCATCCGCCTCGAGATCGAGGAGGCGCTCGGCGTCAGCAATCGAAGCAGGTCCGTCATTGGCGAAGACCATCAGGTCCAAACTCATTCGTCGCGTCCCGTCGTCCGGCCGACCAGATGCCTTGTCGGTTCGTTGCTTCTTCTACGCCCCGAGATTCCCGGATGTAAGCGACCCCCGGCAGTTGTCGATCTGTGTGTCACCTACATCTGGTACGTCGTACGACCCGGATCTGTGCTGGCCCAGACCGCCCGGTGATGGAGATCGGCACTCAGGCCGTGGACGCCGCATTCGGCAAGCCCCACAAGGAAGATCGTCCCGAAGCCAGTTAGTCAGGCACTTCGTCAGGCAACGTCGAACACCCATTCGATATGGTGAAATCGAACTGGCCCCTGATCTGCGTTTCAGCAGATCAGGGGCCAGTTTCGGTGGTGGACGATACTGGGTTTGAACCAGTGACCTCTTCCGTGTCAAGGAAGCGCGCTACCGCTGCGCCAATCGTCCGTGGTTATTCAGTTATATCAGGGTGGTGCTTCGAGGTGGGTACGGGATTTGAACCCGTGTACACGGATTTGCAGTCCGTTGCCTCGCCTCTCGGCCAACCCACCGCTGGAGGCAATGCCTCCGGTGGAGACCTACTCCGAGCGGACGACGAGGCTCGAACTCGCGACCTCAACCTTGGCAAGGTTGCGCTCTACCAACTGAGCTACGTCCGCTTGTGCTTCCGGCCCGGTTTCCCGTGCCCTTGGCGACGAGAAGAACATTAACGGAGCCGCTGCCGGGGGACAAATCCGGGGTCACCTCCGTGTCATTCGGTCGTCGTCTCGGAGGCCGCACCGGCGCGTATTCCGCCCTCTGACCAGGGACGTTTTAGAGTTGCCGCATGCGCGCGTGGATCGATGGTCAGCTTCTCGACAACCCGGCCGCCCCGGCGGTCTCCATCAAGGACCACGGTCTGGTGGTCGGCGACGGCGTCTTCGAGACGCTCAAGGTGATCGAGGACCAGCCGTTCGCGCTCGCCCTCCACCTCGACCGCCTGGAGCGGTCGGCAACCGGCCTCGGTCTGCCCGCCCTCGACCGCGGGCTCATCACCAAGGGTGTCGAGGCTGTGCTGGGCGCGGCCCCGACGGCGTACGGGCGTCTTCGGATCACCGTCACGGGCGGACCGGCGCCGTTCGGGTCCGGTCGCGTGGAGGTCGCGCCGACGATCATCATCGGCCTCGAGGACGCGGCCCCCAACCCGGCCGAGACGAAGGTCGTGAGTGTGCCGTGGCGCCGCAACGAGCACGGCGCGACCACCGGCCTGAAGACGACGTCGTACGCCGAGAACGTCATCGCCCTCGCCGAGGCCCGCAAGTACGGGGCCAGCGAGGCGATCTTCGCCAACACCGTGGGCGACCTGTGCGAAGGCACCGGCAGCAACGTCTTCTACGTGCTCGACGGCACGCTCAAGACCCCGACGCTCTCCAGCGGCCCGCTGGCCGGGATCACCCGTGCCCTGGTGCTGGAGTGGTTCGGTGCGGAGGAGACCGACGAGCCGCTGGCCGAGGTCGAGGAGTACGCCACGGAGGTCTTCCTGACCTCCAGCCTGCGCGATGTCCAGGCGGTGACCGGGTGGGGCACGCGCACGCTCCCGCACGGCCCGGTCACCAGGGCGGCGCAGGAGGCGTGGCGTACGAACGAGCCGAGCCTGCTCGGCCTCTAGGCCTCCGAAGGCACCCCGCTCAGCTCGATCTCCATGAGCACCCGCCGCCCCTCCTGCTCTAGGCCGAGCCGCCGTTCGGTCTCGACCAGCCGATGTTGGTACGCCTCGGTCGGCTCGGTCTCGACGAACCCGAGATGGCGGTACAACGGCGCGTTCCAGGGCACGTCGGCGTAGGTCATGAGCGTCATCCTGCGTGCCCCGGTGGCCGCGGCCCGCCCGGTCGCCGCCTCCACCAGGGCTCGCCCGTGTCCGCACCCCTGGGACGCCGGATCGACCGCCAGCTGCTCCAGGTGCATGTGTCCGTCGAGCTCGAGAACGTGCGCGAAGCCGACGACGTCTGCGCCGTGCACCGCGAGCAGCAGGAACCCCGGCTCGGTGGCACGTACCGCTCCTTCCGTCGGTGGTGGCCAGCCCGGGTCGTGCCCGAAGTGGTCGACGAACATCGCGTCCCCAGCCGCCTCGATCCTGCTCAGCAGCGGAAGGTCGTCCGGCTCGGCCACCCGGGTCGTGTTCATGGTCATGGGACGCTAGCAGCGTCTCGCCGACGCTTCGAACGCCTTTTCGAGCGCTTACAACGTCGGCCGACGAGAAGCGTCAGCCCGTGAAGAGCTGCGCCGCACGGCGCAGTGTCTCGATGACGCCGTAGGCCAGCGGGATCCCGACCAGGGCCCAGGCGCCTGCGATCCTGGCTTTCATGCTGCGCTCCTCTCGGTCTCGGTGGAGTCGGCGGACGTCGGTTCGTGGAACCGGTCGGGGACCTGGTGGACCAGGAGGTTGGCGATGAAGCCGACCGCGAGGACGCCGACCATGGTCAGCAGCGCCGGCCGGTAGGCGGCCGCGGTGAGCGTGCCTGGTTCACCCTGCGCGTCCAGGAAGGCGTTGATGATGAGCGGTCCAGCGATGCCGGCAGCCGACCAGGCGGTCAGCAGCCGGCCGTGGATGGCGCCGACCTGGAAGGTGCCGAAGAGGTCGCGCAGGTAGGCGGGGACGGTCGCGAAGCCGCCTCCGTAGAAGGACAGGATCACGACGGCGAGCAGCACGAACAGCGCCATCGAGGTGTCGCCGACGGTCGCCAGCAGGAGATAGAGCACCAGTCCGACCCCGAGATACATCATGTAGATCGGCTTGCGGCCGATGACGTCGGAGGTCGAGGACCAGATGAACCGGCCGCTCATGTTGGCGATCGAGAGCAGACCGACGAAGCCGCCGGCCGCGACCGCGCTGACCGTGGAGACTCCGTCGGTGCGGAAGAAGTCCTGGATCATCGGGGCCGCCTGCTCGAGGATGCCAATGCCTGCGGTGACGTTGCAGAAGAGGACGATCCACACCAGCCAGAACGACCGGGTCCTGATCGCGTTGTTGGCCGAGACGCTGGCGGTGGTGACGAGCTTCTTCTGCTTCACGCTGGCTGGGTCCCAGCCCGCCGGTGTCCAGCCCTCGGGTGGGACGCGGACGGTGGCCGCACCGAAGGACATGAAGATCAGGTAGACCACGCCGAGGGTCACGAAGAGCATCATCACCGCGTGGCCGTCGGGGACGGTGCTGGCGTCACCGGTGTAGGACGGGTCGTAGAGCGCCAGCAGCCGACCGCTCAGCGGGCTGGCGATCATCGCGCCGCCGCCGAAGCCCATGATCGCCATGCCGGTGGCCAGGCCCGGCCGGTCAGGGAACCATTTGATGAGCGTGGAGACGGGGGAGATGTAGCCGATCCCGAGTCCGATGCCGCCGATGACGCCGTAGCCGAGGTAGACCAGCCACAGCTGGCCGGTGCCGATGCCGAGCGCGCCGATGAAGAAGCCGGACGACCAGAAGATCGCGGCCGCGGTCATCGCGGCACGCGGTCCGTTGCGGTCGACCCAGGTTCCCATCACCGCGGCCGAGAGGCCGAGCATCACGATCGCGATCGAGAAGATCACCCCGATCGCGGTCTGGCTGGTGTCGAAGTGCTCGACCAGGGCGGTCTTGTAGACGCTGGTGGCGTACACCTGGCCGATGCAGAGATGGACGGCGAGGGCGGCGGGTGGGATGAGCCAGCGACTGTAGCCGGGACCGGCCACCGTTCGCTCGCGAGAAAGGAAAGCTGGCAGCACTGTGACCTCCGAGGGGTGCATGCGGGTGACGCACATCACTACCACAGTTGACGTGGAAACGGCGAGGGATCGCTTCCGGCCAGCAAAAGCACGAACCCTCCCGCCCCGGGAATCCGGGACGGGAGGGTTCGCAGACGAATGAGCAGGCGGACGGAGTGCCTACTCTGCGTCGAAGGACGAGCCCAGCAGGTCCGCGATCAACCCGTCGAGATCCATGTGCTGGCTCTCGGAGCCGACCGGAACGGCCGAGAAGGACTTGCCGAGGAACATCTGCACCTCGCGCGAGTCGGCGGTCGCGATCAGGCGGCCGTCGGGGGAGCTGAAGTCGAAGACCGCGACGGCCTTGGCGTCCTCGTCGATGCTGGGGTAGATCTTCACGTCGCCCTCGCCGGCGGGGGCGGCCAGGCCCTGCAGCATCAGCGTGCGGGACACGACCCACTCGACGTCACCGGTGCCGGAGTGGAAGGTCAGGCTCACTGCGTACGGGTCGTTCTCGCGGTAGCCGAGGGTCGTCGGCACCTCCACCGTCCGGCCCCACGGGTCGAGGCAGGAGATCTTGATGTCTTGCTGCACTGCCGGGTGCTTGATGTCGCTCATTCGTCCGCTCCTTGTTCGTGGTCTTGCCAAGGAGACGGAGCGGTACGCGGAGTCTGATGCTGTTTCTACGAACTTTCTGAACGAAGTTGTGGAGACCCCGATCACACCCGCGCGAGAGCGGCTTCCAGGCGCGCGACTGGGGAGCTCAGGTTGTACGTGGCGGCCAGCTCGTGCAGGCGTTCCGGGTCCACCGGAGCGCTGGGCAGAGCGGTGCCGCTGCGGTCCAGCGGGAGGTCCCGGGCGACCGCCACGACCTTCGGTGCGACCGCCAGATACGGGGCCGCGTCGATGAACTTCTGCCGTTGCGCCTTGGTGATCGGGGTGCTCGGGTCGGCGACCGCGGCGATGATCCCCTCCAGATCCCCGTACTGCTCGAGGAGCTTGGCGGCGGTCTTCTCGCCTACGCCCTTCACCCCCGGCAGCCCGTCGGAGGTGTCGCCACGCATCGTTGCGAAGTCGGCGTACTGCGCCGCGCTGATCCCGTACTTGGCGAGCACCCACTTCTCGTCGACCAGATCCGGGTCGCTCACGCCCCGGGTCGGGTAGAGGATGCGTACGCCGGCAGCGTCGTCGACCAGTTGGAACAGGTCGCGGTCGCCGGTGACGACGTCGACCGGCATCCCCGCGCCGGTCGCGAGGGTGCCGATCACGTCGTCGGCCTCGTAGCCGTCGGCGCCGATGACACGGATCCCGGCCGCGGCCAGCACCTCGCGGATGATCGGCACCTGCACCTGCAGCGGGTCCGGGACCTCCTCGACGTCGGGAGCGGTCTCGACCTCCTCCACCACCCGGTGCGCCTTGTAGGAGGGGATCAGGTCGACCCGCCACTGCGGTCGCCAGTCGTTGTCCCAGCAGCACACCAGGTCGGTGGGGGAGTAGTCGTTGACCAGCCGGGTGATGAACTCCAGCAGGCCGCGCACGGCGTTGACCGGAGTGCCGTCCTCGGCCTTGATCTCGGGCACTCCGAAGAAGGCCCGGAAGTAGAGCGACGCGGTGTCCAGCAGGAGCATTCGAGATTCAGCCACGAGGTGAAGCCTAGTGAATCGCCCGCGTCGTGTCGGTCGGGTCGGACGAGAGTCGCTGGGCGAGCCAGATCGGCGCGACCGAGACGACGATCATGACGACCGCGACCACGTTGACGATCGGCGCCTGGCCGGGCCGGAACAGGTTGGTCAGGATCCAGACCGGCAGGGTGGTGACACCGGGGCCGGCGGCGAACGTCGTCACGATGATCTCGTCGAAGCTGAGCGCGAACGCCAGCAGCCCGCCGGCCAGCAGCGCCGAGCGCAGCTGGGGGAGCGTGATCAGCCGGAAGGTGGTCCACATCCCCGCGCCCAGGTCGGCGGAGGCCTCCTCGAGGTTGCCGCCCATCCGCCGCAACCGCGCCTGCACGTTGTTGAAGACGGTCACGATGCAGAACGTCGCGTGGGCCACCACGAGCGTGAAGAACCCCAGACGTACGCCGAGGATCGAGGAGAACGCGTTGGACAGCGCGATCCCGGTGACGATGCCCGGCAGGGCGATCGGGAGCACGACCAGCAGGTTGACGGTCTCCTTCCCGAAGAAGGCGTATCGCTGCATCGCCAGGCCGAGCAGGGTACCGAGGGCGAGTGCCATCACGGTCGCGCACGCGGCCACCGTCAGCGAGGTGAGGATCGCGTCGTGGGCTCCCGGGTTGACCGCCGCGCGCTGCCACCACTGGGTGGTGAAGCCGCTGGGCGGCCAGGTGAGCGCCTGGGAGGTGTTGAACGAGTTCACCACGACCAGGGCGAGCGGTGCGTAGAGCATGGCGAGCACCAGGCCGGTGATCGCGGCCAGCAGGCGCCGCGTCGATCTCGAGATGGTCATAGGTTCTCCAGAGCTCCGGTGCGGCGTACCAACGCCAGGTAGATCATGATCACGAAGATCGGGATCAGTGCGATCGCGGCGGCCAGCGGCAGGTTGGACCCCGAGTTGATGTAGACGAGGTTGCCGAGCATCTGGTTCGCGCCACCGACGATGTTGACCGTGATGTAGTCGCCCATGGTCAGCGAGAACGAGAAGATCGAGCCCGCGACCAGGCCCGGGACCACGAGCGGCAGCACCACCGTGCGGAAGGTCAGCGCAGGCCGGGCACCGAGGTCGCCGGCGGCGTCGAGCAGCGAGTCCGGGACACGTTCGTAGGCCGCGTAGACCGGCAGGATGACGTACGGAAGCCAGATGTACGCCTGGGTGAGCACGATCGCGGTGAGGCCGAATCCCGGTGTGCCGAGGCCGACCAGGCCGCCGGCCCAGTCCAGCAGCCCGCCGTTGGACAGCAGCGAGCGCCAGGCGAGCGCCTTGACCAGGTAGGACGCCCACAGCGGCATCAGGAACGCGATCACCAGCAGATGGCGGGAGCGCCGCGAGGCGACCTTGGCCATGTAGAAGCCGACCGGGAGCGCGATCAGGCAGTCGATGAGCGTCACCAGAAGGGCCACCCCGATGGTGCGCAGGGTGACGGTCCGGTAGAGCGCTTGACCGGTGATCTCGCGGATGTTGTCGAGGGTGAAGGTGCGCTCGAGCTCGTTGGTGAAGGAGTCGATCGTCCAGAAGGCCGTCACCAGCAGCGCGGCGAGGGCGACGACGTAGACGAGCACCAGCCAGGTGAGGGGTGCGGCCAGCAGGAGGCCGAGGCGGATCCCCGGCCTCCTGCTGAGCGTGCTGCTGACAGAGCTCAAGGTCACCCCTTGATCTCTGCCCAGGCCTTGGTCCAGTCCTGGTAGTCGGTGCACTTCACGTCGGTCCGGCCGTCCAGGCACTTCTCGATCGGCGTGTTCCAGAACCAGATCTGCTTGGCGTACTCCTCATCGCCGGCGTGGAAGGTCTCGCAGTGACCCTCGGAGGCGAACTCGCAGGCCTTGTCCGAGTTGGGGGCCTCACCGAAGTACTCCGTCGCCTGGGCGTTGGTCTCCGGGTCGGCGATGTGGTTGAGCCAGGCGTAGGCGCAGTTGGGCGACTTCGCGTTCGAGGAGATCATCCAGGTGTCGTTCCACCCGGTCGCGCCCTCGGACGGCAGGATCGCCTCGACCTTGGCCTTCTTCGGGTCGATCAGGTTGGCGATCACCTGCCAGGTGGTGCCGACCACGGTGTCGCCGGTCTCGAAGGAGGCCTGCGTCTTGGTGTAGTCGGACCAGTACTCACCGACCGAGGCCCGCTGCGACTTGAGCAGGTCGACGGCCGCGGCGAGCTGCTCCTCGTCGAGCGAGTAGGGGTTCTCGATCCCCAGGTCGGGCTGGTGCGCCATCAGGTAGACCGCGGCGTCGGCGATGTAGATCGGCGAGTCGTACGCGGTGACCTGGCCCTTGTGCTGGGGCGCGTCCTCGAAGACCGCCTTCCACGAGGTCGGGGCCGGGGCGACGTCCTCGGTGTTGTACATCAGCAGGTTCGCGCCGTAGCCGTGCGGGATGCCGTAGTTCTTGCCGTCCACGGTGTTCCACTCGCGGTCCTTGAGGAAGTCGTAGATGCCCTCGTAGTTCGGGATCAGGTCGGTGTTGACCTCGGCCGCCTCGCCCGCCGCGATCATGCGCAGGGTGAGGTCGCCGGAGGCGGCCACGACGTCGTACTCGCCCGACTTGGCCAGGTTGAAGGCCTCGTCGGAGGTGCCGTAGACCTTCGCGGTGACCTGACAGCCGGTCTCCTCCTCGAAGCTGGAGACCCAGTCGACCTCGGGGTCGGTCGAGCCGTCCTCGACGTAGCCGGGCCAGGCCAGGATCGAGACCTCGCCCTCGTTCTCGCCCAGCTCCTCGACCGCTCCGGTCGAGGAGTCGCCGTCGTCACCGCCACAGGCACTCAGCGTGATCAGGGACAGGGCCGCGAGAGCGCCGCCGATGGTGCGCCTGGCGGCGCGTGTGGTTGGGATGTTTCGCATGGTCAACCTCTCTGGTTTCGTTGGCTCATCGGTGTTGCACGGCACGGGACGAATCGGTGCCCAGGGGGACCAGGTCGCCCGGCGACCAGGAGGCGACCACGCGGTCGCCCCGAGACTCTGGTTCGGCGGCATCGGGGTGCAGCGAGCCACGGCTCTGTTCGAGGGCGACCAGCCTGGTGCCGTCCTCGAGCTCGATGTGGACCCGATGCCCGGTGCCGATGTAGATGGACTCGGTGATCACTCCGGCGGCGGTCATCGCGCCGACCGGGGCGCCCGCGGCCTCCTTCGAGAGCAGGATCTTCTCGGGCCGCAGCGCGAACGCGCCGTCCATCTTGAGCATCCGCTTCGACGCCTGCTCGTCGAAGACGTTGGAGGTGCCGACGAAGTCGGCGACGTACTGCGAGGTGGGCCGCTCGTAGATCTCCTTCGGTGTGCCCAGCTGCACGATCTGGCCGCTGTCGAAGACCGCGATCCGGTCGCTGAGGGTGAGCGCCTCCTCCTGGTCGTGGGTGACGAAGACGAAGGTGATCCCCAGCTCGCGCTGGATCTGCTTGAGCTCGACCTGCATCTGCTCGCGCAGCTTGAGGTCGAGCGCGCCGAGCGGCTCGTCGAGGAGGAGCACCCGAGGACGTACGACGATCGCGCGAGCGAGCGCGACCCGCTGTCGCTGCCCGCCAGAGAGCTCGGTCGGCTTCCGGTTCGCGACGTGTCCCAGACGCACCATCTCCAGGGCCTCGCGTGCCCGGGAGCTGCGCTCGGACTTCGAGACGCCACGCACGCGCAGGCCGTACGCGACGTTCTCGAGCACGTTGAAGTGCGGGAAGAGGGCGTAGTCCTGGAAGACGGTGGTGACGTCGCGGTCGAAGGGTGCCAGGGCGGTGACGTCTTCGCTGCCGAGGCGGATGGTGCCGGAGTCGGCGTGCTCGAAGCCGGCGATCAGGCGCAGCACCGTCGTCTTCCCGGAGCCGGACGGTCCGAGCATCGAGAAGAACTCACCATCGCCGATGGTCAGGTCGAGGGCGTCGACAGCCATCACGTCGCCGTAGGCCTTGGTCACGGCTTCGAGCTGGATCTGCGGAGATTCGGTCGGTCCCATTGTTGAATCATATGGAACCAGATCTTAGATTTTAAAGGGTCTGTCCGTAAGTTCTTTGTAAACCCACTCGAAGGAGGAGCCCGATCGTGGCCAACGCCCGTGCGACGACCTCGCGCGCCCGGTCGGCGATCTTCGCGCCGATCGGCGACGAAGGCAGAGCCGTACGTGTAGAGAACCGGCTGGCGGAGGCGATCCGCTCGGGCGTGCTCGCCGACGGTGACCGGCTCCCGAGCGAGCTCGAGCTCGCCCAGATGCTGGGCGTGGCGACGGTGACCGCCCGGGAGGCCCTGGTCTCCCTGCGGGCACAGGGCCTGGTGGTGACGACCCGTGGTCGCGGGGGTGGCTCCTTCGTGCGCGCTCCCGACCCCGGCGACATCGTGAAGGGGCGGTTGGCGACCATGTCGCGCGTGGAGCTGCGCGACCGGGCCAGTCTCTATCAGGTCGTGCTGACCGGCTGTGCCGAGCTCGCGGCCGAACGAGCGGCCCCCGACGAGGTCGAGGACCTCCAGGACCTGCTGCTCCCGCTCGACGGGGACGACGTCGGCCGGTGGCGCGACGCCGAGAGCGAGCTCTATCTCTCCGTGGCCGCGCTGACCCAGTCGGCGCGGCTCACCCGGGAGGTGGTGCGACAGGAGGCCGACTTCGGTACGTTGCTGCGAGTGCCGCTGAGCGAGTCGGACTTCCGTCACGCCTCCGCCGCGCGGCACCGCGCGCTCGTCGCGGCGCTGGAGGCGGGAGACGTCGCCGCGGCGCGGGGGAGCGTACGCGACCACGTGACCCACGCCGTTGAACGTCTGACCGAGATCCATGAGGTGGTACGACCATGAACATCGATGTGTCGGCCGCCTGTGCTGCCCGGATCGAGCAGCACTTCGGTTCCATCCTCACCGAGCTCGAGCGGGTGCGCGACGAGGTCGGTGCCCTCTTCGCCGCGGGACCGGTCACCTCGGAGGCGCTGATCGCACAGGTCGAGACGGGGACGCTGGCCTTCCTGCAGGACCCGAACCTCCTGGGCGGCGGGTTCGTCGTCGCACCGGACGCGCTCGCCGACCGACGGCTCTACCTGGCCTGGTGGCAGGGCCCGGGCCGGGACTTCCTCGGCGAGGCCGAGGTGCCGGCGACGGGGGAGGCCATCGACTACACGCGTCAGCCGTGGTTCCGGGTGCCGGAGCGCACCGGCGAGCTCTACGTCGCCGGTCCCTACGTCGACTTCATCTGCGCCGACGAGTACGTCCTGACGACCACGCTGCCGGTCTACGCGGGCGGCCGGATGGTGGGCGTCGCGGGCGCCGACAGCTCGGTCGAGACCCTGGAGACGATGCTGCTGCCCGGCCTGCGCGAGGTCGGCGCGACGTTGGTCAACTCGCACGGCCGGGTCGTCGTCTCCGCCGACCCGCACCTGGCCACCGGCGAGGCACTGAACGCCGTCCCCGACGAGGCCCGTGCCGGGTGGCTGCTGTCGGTGGTGCGGCGCTCCGTGGACGGTCCTGGCGAGCAGATGACACTCGCCGGTTGGCCCTCCTGAGGCCCTCCCGTCCCGGCGGCGTGGCCGGAAATCTTTCGACGTCAACTAGTTTCGTGGACGTTGCGGCGGAGATATTGCTGTTGTGGGTACGCTGTCGCCGTGACTGCACCTGAGATCGAGGCCACGGACCGTAAAATCCTCCAGCTTCTTGCGGAGGACGGCCGGATGTCCTACACAGACCTGGGCAAGGCGACCGGCCTGTCGACCTCCGCGGTGCACCAGCGCGTCAAGCGGCTCGAGCAGCGTGGCCTCATCACCGGCTACGGCGCCACCGTCAACTACGCCGCGATCGGCGTGCCGCTGACCGCGTTCGTCGCGGTGCAGCCGATGGACCCCTCGCAGCCCGACGACTGCCCCGAGCGCGTCGCCGACCTCAACGAGGTCGAGGCCTGCTGGTCGATCGCAGGCGTCGAGTCCTACATGCTCAAGGTGCGCGTGGCCACGCCCGAGGCGCTCGAGGAGCTGCTCGGCCGGATCCGCTCGGTCGCCAACGTGTCCACGCGCACCACGATCGCGATGTACACCTACTACGAGCACCGCCCCACCATGACGCACTGAGACCCGGCGACCAGCGCCGGGTCCCAGTCACTCGGGGGGTCACTCCCCGTGCGTACGCCACCACTCCTGGCCCGACTCGGGCAGGGTGTGGATCGGGTCGTAGTACTCGTAGGTCCGGGTCAGCGCCTCGGAGTCCGACGCCTCGATCGAGGTGCGGTAGTTCTTGGTCCAGTAGGAGATGCCGCGCTCGGTGTCGTAGTCGGCGATCTGGTGGACCCAGCGCTTGCCGACGAAAGGCACGTCGCAGACGATGCGCGGGGTGGCGAACCCGGGCAGATAGCCCATGATGTCGTGCTGCATCCGCTGGGCCTCGGCGACCGAGACCCGCCAGTGCTCGCTGAACGGGATCATGTCGCACATGTAGAAGTAGTAGGGCATGATCTGCGCGCCGTCGAGCAGGCGGAAGCTCAGGTCGAGCAGGCTGTGGCTGTCGGCGTTGACGCCGGCGAGCAGCACTCCCTGGTTGCGTACGTCGCGCACGCCGGCCGCCAGCAGCGCCTTGGACGCCTCGGCGACCAGGGGAGTGACCGAGTTGGCGTGGTTGGCGTGGGTGTGGATCGCCAGGGAGACGCCGCGCTCGCGGGCGATGGTCGTCACCCGGTTCATCCCCTCCAGGAGCGGCTCCTGGAGCCAGTGCTGCGGGAGACCGATCAGGCCCTTGGTGGCCAGTCGGATGTCGCGGATGTTGTCGATCGCCATCAGCTTGGTGAGGAAGTCCTCCAGCCGCGGCCAGGGCAGGTTGGCGACGTCGCCGCCGGAGACCACCACGTCGCGCACCTGCGGGGTGTTGCGGAGGTATTCGAGCATCGCCTCGTGGCGGTCGACCGGCTTGCCGGTGAGCTTGAGCTTGTCGATGACCGGGGTCGAGTTGCCGACCAGGTCCATCCGGGTGCAGTGGCCGCAGTACTGCGGGCAGGTGGAGAGCAGCTCGGCGAGCACCTTGGTCGGGTAACGGTGGGTCAGCCCCTCGGCGACCCACATGTCGTGCTCGTGCAGCGAGTCGCGGCTCGCCTGCGGGTGTGAGGGCCAGTCGGTGCGGCGGTCGGAGAAGACCGGGATCATGTAGTGCCGGATCGGGTCGGCGTAGAACGCGGCGGTGAACTCCTCGCCCGCCGAGGCGCCGGAGGGAACCATCGTGTTGACCATCTGGGGCGGCACCAGCATCGACATCGTCGCCCGCTCCGCCATGTCGCGCTCGAGGTCGGCGTAGAACCGCTCGTCGAGAAGATCGCCCATCAGGGCGCGCATCTGGCGGACGTTCTTGATGCAGTTGACCCGCTGCCACTGCACGTCGCGCCACTGCTCGTCGGTCACGTCGGCCCACCCCGGGAACCGGGTCCAGTCGGGCTCGACCAGCTCGACGCGCTGGTAGGCGTAGGGCTGTCCGTCTCGACTGTGCCCATTGCCTCGGGCTTCGCTTCGGCGGTTGGGCTCGATGGTTGCCGTCATGTTCTCCACCATAGCGGGAGATCCTCCGGTGGTTGCAAGCCTAGGCCGCAATTCTTCCATCAGCCGCTGGTAGGGTCCGGCGTGAGATGCACGCAAGGAGGCGTACGACGATGACCACTTCTGACCCGACAGGACTGCACCGGGTGCTCGACGAGCCGGTGAGCGGCTCGTTGCCGCTGCCCCAGGCAGCCCGCAGGCTCGACACCCGAAAGACGTTGTGGCCCGACGAGGTGCGGATCCGGGTGGAGCGGCTGAACCTGGACGCCGCCTCGTTCCGGCAGCTGGAGTCCGCACACGACGGCGACGGAGAGGCCGTACGCCGCGAGGTTCTCGACATCGTCGCCGACCGCGGCAAGATGCAGAACCCGGTGACCGGGTCGGGCGGCATGCTCGTCGGTGTCGTCGAGGAGGTCGGCCCCGAGTCGCCTCTGGGGCTGAAGGTCGGGGACAAGGTCGCGACGCTGGTGTCGCTGACCCTGACGCCGTTGGTGATCGAGGACGGCCTCGCGGGTTGGACCGGCGAGGACGAGCAGGTGCCGTGCGACGGCTACGCCATCCTTTTCGGCCGCTCGATCGCCGCGGTTCTACCCGACGACCTGGCTCCCGAGCTCGCGTTGTCGGTGATGGACGTGTGCGGCGCCCCGGCGCTGACCCGGCGGGTCGTCGCCGAGCGCTACACGGGCGGAGTGGTCGCCGTGATCGGTGGCGGCGGCAAGTCCGGCTCGCTCTCGCTGGCCGCGGCCCGCGACGCCGGCGCCGGCCACCTGATCGGCATCGTCCCGACCGAGGCCGAGGCGTCGCGACTTCGGGAGGCAGACCTCGCCGACGAGGTCGTGGTCGCCGACGCCCGCAACCCGGTGGCGCTGCGCGACGCCGTCGCCAAGGCCGGCGGCCCGGCCGATGTCACCGTGGTGTGCGTGGACGTGCCAGGCTGCGAGGGCGGCGCCATCCTGGCCACCGCCGACCAGGGCACGGTCGTCTTCTTCTCGATGGCGACCTCCTTCTCCGCCGCCGCGCTCGGCGCCGAGGGTCTGGCCGCCGACGTCACGATGCTCGTCGGCAACGGCTACGTCCCCGGGCATGCCGCGTACGCCCTGGATCTTCTCCGGGCGAACCCGGGCGTCCGGACGCTCTTCGAGGGCAGACTGGCGCCGTGACCCGCATCCTGCTGCGCAACGGTGTGATCCACACCGGCCTGGCCACGGGCGGACCGATCTCGGCGATGGCCGTCGAGGACGGCCGCATCATCTGGACCGGCACCGACCCCGAGGCTTTCGCAAGTCCCGACGAGGTGGTCGACCTCGACGGGCGGCTGGTGACGCCGGCCTTCGTCGACAGCCATGTCCACGTCGTCGAGACCGGTGAGCAGATCCTCGGCCTCGACCTCGTCGGCGCGCCCAGCCGGGACGCGGTGCTCGAGAAGCTCGCCACCTATGTCAAGGGCCTGACCCCCGACGCCCTGGTCATCGCCCAGGGCTGGGACGAGTCGCTCTGGCCGGATCCGACCCTGCCGACCGCGGCCGAGCTCGACCGCGCCTCGGGCGGGCGCAAGGTCTATCTCAACCGCATCGACGGCCACTCCGCGGTGGTCTCCAGCGCGCTGATGACCGAGGTGCCCGGGATCACCGGGCTCGCCGGCTGGGCGCCGGACGGACGAGTGGAGCGGGAGGCGTTGCGTGCGCTGCTCCCGCTGCTGGCCGACCTCACCCCCGCCGGCGATGCCCAGCGCGGTGCGCGTGCGGCGTTGCGGAGCATGGCCGCCCTGGGCATCGGCGCCTTCCACGACAACGCGGGGCCCGACATCGGCCCCGAGTCGGACCTGACCGCCGTCCAGTCCGAAGCCGCGGCGGCCGGCCTGCACGGCACCTACTACTGGGGCGCCCACCTCGGCTTCGGCGACCTGGACCGTCTCGAGGACCTCTCCGGCCTCGCCGGCGACCTCAGCGCCGACGGCTCGATCGGGTCCCGAAGCGCGGCCCTGACCAGCGACTATGCCGATCTGGCCGGCCACCGTGGCCACGCCTACCTCGCCCCGGAGCAGATGGCCGAGCACATCATCGGCTGCACGCGGCGTGGCGTACAGGCCGGCTTCCACTGCATCGGCGACCAGGCGATCGACAACATCGCCCGGGCGTTCCGGCTCGCCGCCCGCGCGCTCGGCCCCGAGGTGGTGAGAGCCCGTCGCCACCGGCTCGAGCACTGCGAGCTGCCCTCGCCGGCCGCGATCGAGACCTTCGCCGACCTGGGGGTGATCGCGAGCGTGCAGCCGATGTTCGACGGTCTGTGGGGCGGCCCCGACCGGATGTACGCCGCCCGGCTGGGGGAGCGCTGGCAGGAGATGAACCCGTTCCGGACCCTGCTCGACGCCGGCGTACGCCTCGCCTTCGGCTCCGACTCGCCGGTCACGCCGCTGGACCCGTGGGCAGCCGTGCACGCGGCCGTTCACCACCGCACGCCCGGCCAGGGCATCACCCCGGCCGAGGCGTTCGCCGCCCACACCGCCGGCGGCTGGTACGCGGCCGGCATCGACGACGCCGGCACCCTCGCCGTCGGTCAGCGTGCGACGTACGCCGTGTGGGACCGCACCGCGTTCCCCGACCTGACCGCACCCGACGTCGCCGACGTCATCACTGCCTGCCTGCAGACCGTCGTCGACGGCAGGACCGTATTCGAGAAGGACCGATCCGAGAAGGAGGGTGTCCGGTGAGACTGGATCTGGACCCACGCACGATCGCCCAGGCCCGCGCTCTGGCCGCGAAGGTCGGCGACCCGATCGTCGAGATGGCCACGAAGCACACCACCGTCGCCGTCGAGCGGGCCACGCTGCGGCTGGCCGGGCTCGCCGGCGCCGACCCGGACGGCACCCCGTGGGTCAACCATCTGGTCGACGCGGTGCGCGCCGACATCGGGCTGGAGCACGGAGTCGCGCTGCCGGTCTGGCAGGCGCTGGCCGGCCACGGCAACGACCTCTCGCGCCTCGCCGAGGAGGCCGCCGCCGGCCAGGTGACGTTCCGCCTGCCCGAGGGCGCCGAGGCCGAGCTGGCTGCCAAGCACGCCCGCGAGGCGGTCGGGGTCGGCATCGCCCGGCTCGACGCCAGCCGGGTGGCGCGCGAGCGGATGATCGCCGAGATCGGCGACGCGCCCCGCAAGCCGTGGATCTACCTGATCGTGGCCACCGGCGACATCTACGAGGACATCCCGCAGGCGCAGGCGGCCGCGCGCGAGGGCGCCGACATCATCGCGGTGATCCGCTCGACCGGCCAGTCGCTCCTCGACTACGTGCCCGAGGGCGCCACCCGGGAGGGGTTCGCCGGGACGTACGCGACCCAGGAGAACTTCCGGCTGATGCGAGCCGCCCTCGACGAGACCAGCCGTGAGCTCGGCCGCTACGTCCGGCTCACGAACTACGCGAGCGGGCTGTGCATGCCCGAGATCGCGGCGCTGGCGGGGATGGAGCGTCTCGACATGATGCTCAACGACTCGATGTACGGGATCCTGTTCCGCGACATCAACCCGGTGCGTACGTTCGTCGACCAACGGCTCTCGCGCCAGATCCACGCGCGGGCGGGGATCATCATCAACACCGGCGAGGACAACTACCTCACCACCGCTGACGCGGTGGAGGCGGCGCACACCGTCACCACGAGCCAGCTGCTCAACGAGTACTTCGCCAAGGAGGCCGGCCTCGAGGACTGGCAGCTAGGCCTGGGCCACGCCTTCGAGATCAACCCCGATGTCCCGGACTCGTTCCGCCTCGAGCTCGCGCACGCGCTGCTGGCGAAGACGATCTTCCCCGACGCCCCGCTGAAGTGGATGCCCCCGACCCGGCACATGACCGGCGACATCTTCAAGGGCTACCTGCTCGACGGGTTCTTCAACCTGGCCGGCGCGATGACCGACCAGGGCATCCTGCTGGTCGGGATGATGACCGAGGCGGTCGTGACCCCCTGGCTCTCCGACCGCGACCTGGCCCTGCAGAACGTCCGGTACGTCATGGACGCGGCCGGGCGCCTCGGCGAGGACTTCCACCCGGCCCCCGACGGTTTCATCGCCAACCGCGCGCGGGAGGTGCTGGGGGAGTCGATCGACCTGCTCGGGAAGATCATCGACGAACCCAACGGGCTGCTCGACGCGATCGCGGACGGCACCTTCGGCCTGATGAAGCGCCCCGCCGACGCCGGCAAGGGCCTCGAGGGCGTGGCCGAGAAGTCCTCGGCGTACTACAACCCGGCCAGCGACATCTTGGAGGGAAAGTGAGCATCATCAGGCCTTACGGCGACACCACCGGCGACGGGATGGTGCAGGTCTCCTTCACGTTGCCGATCAAGCACAGCAAGGTCGCCGACGGCGCCGCGCTGCAGCTGGCCAACAAGATGGGTATGGAGCCGGCGATGGTCGTCCACTCCAAGCCGATGGGGGACGACTTCACCTTCTTCGTCGTCTACGGGCAGGTGAACCACCTCGTCGACACCGACAAGGTGCAGGTCGTCGAGCGTGACTTCCCGCTGCTGACGCCGAAGGAGGCCAACGCGGTGATCAAGGAGACGCTGCGGCGTCCGATGGTCGTCGTCGGCGCCTGCATCGGCACCGACGCCCACACCGTCGGGATCGACGCGATCCTCAACATCAAGGGCTTCGCGGGGGAGAAGGGCCTGGAGTACTACAAGGAGATCGAGGTCGTGAACCTTGGAGCTCAGGTCTCGGTGCCCTCCCTGGTCGAGGCCGCCGTCACCCGAGGTGCCGATGCCGTCCTCGTCTCCCAGGTCGTCACCCAGCGCGACGCGCACCTGCTCAACACCCGGGAGATGTCGGCGGCGTTCCGCGAGGCCTACCCGGCGGGGGAGCGGCCGCTCCTGGTCGCCGGTGGTCCACGATTCGACGAGTCGATGACCACCGAGCTCGGCGTCGACCGCATCTTCGGCCGCGGCACCACCCCTGCCGAGGTCGCCTCCTACCTCGTCCACCGCACCACCGCGAAGGAGCCCGCCGCATGACGTCACCGGAGATCGGCACCAAGGTCGTCCACCGCCGCTACGTCCCCTACTCCCACGCCCACTACGCCGGGAACCTGGTCGACGGGGCCTACAGCCTGGGTCTCTTCGGCGACGTCGCGACCGAGATGTGCATCCTCACCGACGGTGACGAGGGTCTGTTCGCCTCCTACGACGACGTGCAGTTCAAGGCACCCGTGCGTGCCGGCGACGTCCTGGAGATCACCTGCGAGCTGATCAGGGCCGGGACCCGGTCGCGGGTGATGGAGTTCGCGGTGTACGTCGTGGCCCGAGGAGCCGCGACCGAGGCCCGTCCAGGGGCTGCTGAGATACTGGGGGAGCCGCTGCTCGCCACCTCCGCGCGAGGTACCGTCGTCGTTCCCTGAGCGTCATAGCGGGTACGCGAAGACGACACGCCGAGGTTCCTCGCGAATTCTTCACTTTCTCGCGCCCGACAGGCTGTGGCTGACCTGGGAAAACATCTGTTTTTGCAGGTCAGAGCCGTGTTGACTTCCGCGGAGTCATCGGGTGATGGTGGCAGCGTTCGCCCATGCAGAGTTGCGGCCGGCGGACCGGCGCTCGATGAATCGGGTCGGGGGGTGTCGTGCCAGGCATGCCTTCGACACGTTTTCGTGGGCGCGGTCAACGGCCGCGAGGGCAACGCGGGAGGGCCGAGGCGCCCTTAGACAACGATCGTCCCCTTGCCTCCAGCAGGGATCGGAACGGCCCGAAGATCGTCTTGGTGCTCCCGCGACTCTGCTGATTGGCATTCGAGCATGTGACCAACGGCCGGATATCCTGTGATCTCCACCCCCATTCCTTGACAAGGCCGGCGTACGTGACGAACGAGCAGCTTCCTCCCTGGACCGAGATCGGTCGGGCGGTGATGGTCATCCCGACCTACAACGAGGCGGACAACCTCGCCTGGATCGTCGGGCGGCTACGCAAGGCGCAGCCACGTGTCGACGTCCTGGTCGTCGACGACGGCTCACCCGACGGCACCGGCACGATCGCCAACGAGCTGGCCGACAACGACGACCAGATCCACGTGCTTCACCGCACCGAGAAGGCCGGGCTGGGGGCTGCGTACCTGCACGGGTTCGGATGGGCCCTGGAGCAGGGCTACGACGTCGTGGGAGAGATGGATGCCGACGGCTCGCACCAGCCCGAGGAGCTCCACCTGCTGCTGGAGGCGCTCACCTCTGCCGACCTGGTGATCGGCGCCCGCTGGATTCGCGGCGGCTCGGTGGTCAACTGGCCGCTGTCGCGGCGCCTGCTCTCGGTCGGTGGCAACTTCTACGTCCGGCTCCTGCTCGGCATCGGCGTCCACGACGCCACCGCGGGCTACCGCCTCTTCCGGCGTACGACGCTGGAGAAGCTGCAGCTGAACAGCGTCGAGTCGACCGGCTATGTCTTCCAGACCGAGATGGTGACGCGTACGCTGCGGGCCGGTCTCACCGTCAAGGAGGTCCCGATCCAGTTCATCGAGCGGGTCCGGGGCGAGTCGAAGATGAGCCCGGCGGTCGCCGCCGAGTCGATGCGCCGGGTGACCCACTGGGGCCTGGCCGAACGCCGCGACCAGCTGCTCCGCCTGCTGCGCCGCTTCGGCTTGGACCGTCTCGCAGGAGGCCGTCGATGACCACGCGACGCCGCCGGTTCTCCTGGGTGCTGGTGCTGCTGTTCCTGGTGGTGCCTCTGGCCGAGCTGTTCGTACTCATCCAGGTCGGCCAGGTCATCGGCGTGTGGTGGACGATCCTGCTGCTGATCGCCGACTCGATCTTCGGT
This sequence comes from Nocardioides sp. NPDC101246, assembly GCF_044767415.1. Lineage (NCBI taxonomy): Bacteria > Bacillati > Actinomycetota > Actinomycetes > Propionibacteriales > Nocardioidaceae > Nocardioides > Nocardioides sp. NPDC101246. Next base: position 3,478 of record NZ_JBIWNX010000005.1, on the reverse strand, counting down.
GCCTGGCTGATGCGCCGCGAGGGCTCCCGTGCCTGGTCCGCGCTCTCGACAGCGCTGTCCACCGGCAAGCTCCCGTCCAACGAGATCGCCGACGGCGCGCTGATCCTGCTCGGTGGCGCGATGATGCTCAGCCCCGGCTTCGTGACCGACATCTTCGGCATCGTGCTGATCCTGCCGTTCACCCGGCCGTTCTTCCGCCGCATCCTGGCCACGGTCGTGCAGAAGCGCCTGGTCACCGCGACGATGCCCTCCACCTTCGGGCCCGGAGCCCGGCCGCGTAACGACGACATCGTGACCGGCGAGGTCATCGACAAGGACAAGGCCTGAGATACGCCGACGGCGGCCTTCCGTGATGGAAGGCCGCCGTCGGCGTATCTGGCTGTCTCAGAAGTCAGGCGTTGGCCTTCTTCTTCCCCGGTCCCTTGCGGTGCAGGTGAGCCGGGCCGATCTCGCCACCACGAAGCAGGTCGAGGCGTTCCTTGAGGATGTCCTCGAGCTCCTTCTCCGAGCGCCGCTCCAGGAGCATGTCCCAGTGCGTACGCGCCGGCTTCTCGGCCTTCTCCTCCGGCTTGGCGCCGGAGAGGTTGAGAGCTTCCATGCCGCAGCGCGGGCACTCCCAGATGGCCGGAACCTCGGCCTCGTCCGACATCGTGATCTCGAAGTCGTGACCCTGCGGGCAGCGGTACGCCACCTGCTGACGACCCGCGAACTCGATCCCGCGTTCGTCCTCAAAACTTTGTCCGCCCAGTCGGGCGCCGCGCAACGTGCGCTCGGCCATGAAGCACCTCCTGAGTCGATCGTCCCCCGTTGAATGAGCTGAAGAGCGAGGCGGTCTGCGGACTCATGACGCAGGCCGTCTGGCCTCTTCACATCGTCAACGGTACAGAGGAGGTGATGATTCCGTGAAATGTAGAGATCGTCGCCGTGTTGTTCGACACAGGACCCGCCTGACCTGCGAATCTCCCTGAGAAAGTCCTGAGCAGCCGATGTCTCGAAACCGCCAGCCGCTGAGCACGCTCTCACGCCCTCGCTCAGTCGTCTCAGACGCGCTGGGGCGCTCGGTTGCCCGCCTGTTCGATGCCCTTCGCGGTGTTCACCAGCGCCAGCAGGCCGCCACCGACGACGAAGAACGCGATCAGCGCCAGGATCGCCGGCCGGTAGGAGTCGGTGAGCTGGTAGACGAGTCCGAAGACCAGGGTGCCCATCCAGGAGGTGCCGCGGTCCATGGCGTGGTAGAGGCTGAAGTACTCCGCCTCCTTGCCGGCCGGGATGAACAGCGAGAAGTAGGACCGGGCCAGCGCCTGGGTGCCGCCCATGACCAGACCGATCCCGACCGCGACGACCAGGAGCGGCACCAGGGTCTGCTCCGGCACGAAGTAGGCCGCGACGACGATGACCATCCAGCCACCCAGACCGCCGAGGATCACCCGCTTGGCGCCGAAGCTCTTGGCCAGCCGGCCGAAGAAGACCGCGCCGCCGACCGCCACGAACTGCACCAGCAGATAGATGCCGAGCATCGTGCCGGTCTCGAACCCGAGCTCCTCGACCCCGTAGATCGACGCCGAGCTGATCACCGTCTGGATGCCGTCGTTGAAGAAGAGGTACGCCAGCAGGAAGGTCAGCGCGACCGGATACTGCGGCAGCTCGCGCAGCGTCACGAACAGCTGACCGAAGGAGCGCGCCACGACACCGCCGGAGACGTCCTCGACGTCGGCGGGCTCGCGCCGGCGGATCCGGCGCCACGGGATGATGATGAACCCCGCCCACCACAGCCCGGCCGAGAGCATCGAGATCCGTACCGCCAGCGCCGTCCCGAGCCCGAGGGGATCGGCGAAGGTGACCAGGAGGAAGTTGACGGCGAGCAGGAGCCCACCACCGGCGTACCCGTAGGCCCACCCGATCGAGGAGACCCGGTCGCGCTCGTCCTCGGTCGAGATCAGCGGAAGGATCGAGTCGCTGACCACGACCGCCGCACCCGCGCACAGGTTGGCGATGATGAACATGATCGAGCCGAACCACCAGTTGTCCCCGGTCATGAAGAACAACAGCGCCGCGCAGAGCGCGCCGGCCCAGGCGAACCCGGCCATCAGGTCCGGCTTGCGCGAGGTACGGTCGGCGATCGCGCCGACCAGCGGATAGATGAGCGCCGACAGGATCGTCGAGAACGTGATCACGAACGACGGCAGCGCGCCGGGCGCGATCGAGAGCCCGAGCACGTCGATGCGGTTGTCGACGGCGGCGGCCTTCGCGATCTCGATCAGGTAGGGCGCGAACAGCACACCGGCCACCGTCGTCTGGAAGGCGGAGACGGCCCAGTCGGTGAAGAACCAGCCCTTCTGCTCCCGCGCCCGCTCGACCGGCGTGAAGTCGCCGATCCCGGCTGATGTGGTCACTTCTCGGGCTCCTCATCGTTCGGTCTCGCTCCGGTCGGAGCAGCCTCCCACAGGCCACGCTCTTCCAGGAACGCTTTCAGGACGTCGGTTCGGTCGGTCATCAGACCGTCGACGTCGCGCTCGAGCAAACGCGCCATCTCGGCCGGATCGTCGACGGTCCAGACGTGGACCTCCTTGCCGGCCTTGTGGGCGCGGCGGACGAAACCGCGCGACGCGACCCGGATCGAGAGCGGGCCACGAAGATGCTGGTGGTGCGGGATCTGGAAGGCGTCGAAGCGCGACCCGACCAGGCGCTTGGCGATCCCGGTGGTCGGCGCCAGCAGGTAGGCGAGCACCTCACGCGGATGCGCCGAGGTTCGCACCCGCCCCTCGGTCAACCGGCGGAACGCCTTCAGCCGCCTGACCGAGAACGAGCCGACGATGACCTTGTCCTCGTGGTCGGTCGCGGCGAGCAGCTCGGCCACCGCGCCGACCGAGCCGTCGGACTTGAGATCGATGTTGAAGGTGACCTCCGGGAACGCCTCGAAGAGCTCAGCCAGCGTCGGCACCCCGTGGATATCGCCGATCCGGGCGGCCCTCACCTCGGCGTACGTCATCTCCGCGATCAGCCCGCTGACGTCGGTCACCCGGTCGAGCGCCTCGTCGTGGAAGGCGAGCAGCACACCGTCGCGGGTGACGTGCACGTCGGTCTCGAGATGGGTGTAGCCGAGCTCCACCGCATGCCGGAACGCCTCCATGGTGTTCTCCATCCCGACCAGGTCGGGATGGAGCGCTCCACCACGGTGCGCATAGGCGCGTACGCGTCGTTGCTGCTCCTTCACGGGGAGCATCTAACCACCCGCGAGGGACGGATCACATGAGCCCGCGGACTCAGATTTCACCGAAGATCGGCAAGTCCGCCGAGTCGGGGGGGGCGGGCCCCAAAAAACCGGGGGGGGGGGGGGGGGGGGGGGGGGGGGGGGGGGGGGGGGGGGGTGGGGGGGGGGGGGGGGGGGGCGGGGTGGGGGGGGGGGGGGGGGGGGGCGCGCGGGGCCCCCCCCCCCCCCCGGGGCTGACGCCTCGGCGAGGGTCTGCGGGGAACCCAG